>CAMAUZ010000004.1 GCA_945861535.1 Akkermansia muciniphila
CCTGGCCGTGCGGCGGACGGGCCTGATCGCGCTGCGCGCGCAGCGGGCGCCGCACCTGAGCTGGCCCGCCCTCTTTGAGCTGGCGGCCCGCCAACCCGCCTTCCCCTTCCGCCTCGTCACCAAACCCACTCCCATATGAAAAGGCCTTGAGGTTGGCAGGGCTTTATAGATTGCTGGAATTTGCGCAGATACGAGGAGCAGGGGCCGGAGGCGGACGGGGGTACGTTGGCAGGCTCTAACTTTTTTGGCGAGCGGCGCGTGGTTGGGCAGAAGGAGGTTAGAGTCTCCTCACGTCGTCTCCTACAAGGCTCCGCGCGCCTGCTGCGACTCACCCTTTCTTTCCAAGCATCCGGTCGAGCGAATCGCTGGTCTGGTACACGAGCGCCTCGGGGTAGTGCAGGTAGGGGTGGAAATACTCGAAGGTCAGGAAGCCGCGGTAGCCGATGGCATCGAGGGATTCCATGACGGCGGGCCAGTTGGTCGTGCCGTCGAGGAGCGGGCGGAAGGTCTCGAGCGAGTAGTCGGTGCCTTTCTTGGTGTATTCCTTGAAGTGAATGTTCTTGGTGCGTTTGCCGAGGATGGGCACCCAGTGCTCGGCGTGCTGGAACATCGAGATGTTGCCGGTGTCGAAGTGGACGCGCACGCGTTCGCTGCCGAAGGAATCGACGAAGGCGTTCATTTCCATCGGGGTCATGAGGTAGCCGTTGAAAAAGATGTTCTCGATGTTGAGGAAGACCTTTTGTTTCTCGGCGGATTTCACGAGCTGGCCGACGGCCTGGCGGGCGCGTTCGTCGCACACGTCGTTGCGCACGGGTTCGTGGTCGGTGCGCCACGGGATGTGGACGGCGCCGGGGACGACGAGGACGTTTTCCACGCCGAGGTCGCTGGCGGCCTGCGCGATCTTGCCGGCGAGTTCGAGGCCGCGGGCGCGCTTCACTGGATCGTTGCTGGTGAGCGGATACGGCCAGAAGAGGAACGAGCAGAGGCCACTGATCTGAATGCCGATGCGGTCGGCCATCTGGCGGATGGCTTTGAATTCTTTCGCGCCGGCCTTGGGGGAGAGGTCGTTGTCGAGGTCGTAGTTGAGTTCGATGCCGTCGAAGCCGGCGTCTTTCGCAAGTTGCAGGCACTCCTCGAGATTCATGCGGTCGGGGTACGGGAACGCCCAGAGGTTGATCGATTTCTTCATGTCGTAGCGGCGGGTCGAGGCGCGGCGGGCATCGGGCTTGGCGGCGGGGCCGGCAGCGGCGGCGCGGGCGGGCGCGGGGGCAAGGGTCGCGGCACCGACGGCGGCGAGCGCGGACTTGAGCGCGGTGCGGCGGGAGAAACCGTCGCTCGCAGGGGAGTGGGGAATGGGAGCGGAGGTGGAAAGCGGGGAAGGAGTGTTCATGGGCGTTTGATGACAGGTAGGGCGGGGTGTTTCAAGGGGGCAGTGCGCGGGCGGGGCGAGCAAGGGGAAATTGGCAGGGGAATTTGGGGCAAAGGAATGGGGGCAAAGGAATGGAGGCGGGGGTTTTTAGCATCTTATTCCTTTGCCTCCATTTCTTGGCGAATTCTCCCGGCCGGAGTGCGCCCGTCTCGGGCGCAGCGAGGTGGAGCGGAGGGAGTCGCGGAGAAGTTCCGGCGGTCTCGTGCGGACGAGCGTTGCTGCGGCCGGGGACGGCCGCACTCCGGGCGTGTTCGGCTGCGCCGTTGACAGTGCTGGGGGTGGCCGCAAGGTTCTTCGCCATGGTCACCATTTCTCCGCAATCCCGCTCGCTCTTCGCGTTTTTCTTCACGGCACTGCTCGCGCTTCCTCCCGACGGGCGGGCACTGGATTGGCCCTGTTTCCGCGGCCCGGAGCACAACGGCATCTCACGCGAGACGGGGTGGGTCACGGCGTGGCCAGGGGGGAGTCCGGCGGTCGTGTGGAAGGCGGCGGTGGGCCTGGGTTTTTCGACGCTGGTCGTCGCCGAGGGGCGCGTGATCGCGACGGGACACAAGGCGGGACAAGACACGGTGTGGTGCTTCGAGGCGGGGAGCGGCAAGGTCGCGTGGAGCCACTCGTATGCCGCGCCGCTCGGTGACAAATTTTTCGAGGGCGGCATGACGGGCACGCCGACGATTCATGGCGGCAAGGTTTTTCATCTCAGCCGGCAAGGGGACTTTTTCTGCTTCGAGTTAAGCTCGGGGAAAATTCTGTGGCAGAAGGATCTCGGGAAGGAACTGGGCGTGACGCTGCCGGACTGGGGCTTCGCGTCGTCCCCGCTGGCCGAGGGAAATCTGCTCATCCTCAATGTCGGCGGCGCAGGCACGGCGCTGGATCGCGAGACGGGCAAGGTCATCTGGACCTCAGACAAGGAGATGGCGGCCTATGCCACGGCGGTGCCGTTTAATCTGGGTGGCCCCGAGGGCGTGCGCTGCGTCGCAATTTTCACGCGGCGCGAGTGTGTCGCGGTCGAGGTGGCGGGCGGCAAGGTGCGCTGGCGGCAGAAGTTTGTTTCCAATTACGACACCAACGCCGGCGCGCCGGTGATTCACGACGGCACGCTGTTCCTCTCCGCTTACAACGTCCCGGGCGTGATGCTCAACGCGACCGATGGCACGCCGGTGAGCGGCTGGGCGACGACCACGCGCGTGCATTTCAACGCGGGCGTGGTGATCGGCGGGCACCTGTTTGCATTTCATGCGCAGGCGGGAAAACCGGATGGCGAACTGCGCTGCCTCGACTGGAAAACCGGCGCGACCAAGTGGGCGGCGAAGGGACTGGGCGTCGGCTCGCTGGTGGCGGCGGATGGGAAGTTGATCATCCTCAGTGAAAAAGGGGAGCTCGTGGTGGCGGAGGCGTCGGCGGCGGAGTTCAAGCCGCTCGCGCGCACGCAGGTGCTCGGGGGCAAGTGCTGGGCTACGCCGGTGCTCGCCAACGGGCGCATCTATTGCCGGAATGCGGCGGGGGATTTGGTGTGTGTGGAGGTGCGGTGAGGGACGGTTGGACGTCGGGGTGGGATTTCGCGGGCTGAGTCAGGTGCCGGGCGGAGAACTTATGATGCGAACGATTACCATGTTGGTTCTGTTGGTTTCGGCGATGCTCTGCGGCGGTGCCGTTGGCGGCGCGGAGTATGCGACAATTTTCGCGAGGACTCCGGATCTCCGGCCTCCTTATTTTTCGACGTTGCCGGAGATGATCAAGCAACGGCGTGCTCAATTTCAGGCAATTTTGGAGCGTATTCACCTGGTGGATCAGGGAAAGGGCGCGGCGAGTTTTGGTGTGGCGTCTAATGGCCTGCAACTTGCGCTGATCGTGTTGGAGCCGGAACTAGCCAGCACCCAGAGGGTTCATGCGGCGATCGTGCTGCGAAATGATTCCAGCGAGAAGGTGGGCTACCAGGGAGACACCACCGATGTGCTCGAAATAATCGCGGTTGACGAAGCCAGCCAACCATTGCCCCGCACACCCAGCGGAAAGGCGTATGCAGGGCGTCGGGTGAATGTAGGCATTGGCAAGCCACCTACCATGGTCATCCCTGCGCATGGGCAAGTGGTTTATGAGGTGAACTTGGCCGAACTTTTTGTGGTTCCCCGTGACAAGCGGGTCACGTTCGTTGCCGCGGCGCGATTCGTTGACGGACGGGGGAAAGGGTGGGCGGAGGTGCATTCGCAAAGTGGGTGGGTGTGGCCCAGAGGCGACGCGGGGGTGAAGAGCTTTTTCGATGAACCGGAGGCTCCCGAATGGGTGTTGGCGCGGATGCGGGCATATCAGGAGACCAGTGGGCCGGTGGCACGATCCAATGCGGTGGTGCGGATGGCGCAGGACACAGCACGGCCCACGAATTTCGTTTTCTCCAGCAGCACCGGGAGCAGTGCGACGAATCCATTTCCGCAGACGAATCTGACAAATGCTTCACCGGTTGTGACCGGTACTCCATCGGTTCCACCGTCGGCACGCCAGTCCCCAAAGGCAGATTTGCTTCAGCCGCCAGCGGTAGGAGTGACCGAGCCGATGCTGGCTCCGTTGTTGGGGGATGGGTCTGGTAGGGCGGCGACGAATGCGGTGCAGTGGCAGCAGCGCGCCGCATTGCGTCAGCGCTGGCAGGGTTTGCTCGGCGAGTTCCCGGCGGAGCGGGCGCGGCTGAAATCCGAGGTGCTCGCGACGGAGGAACTGCCCGATTTCACGCGGCAGCATGTGAAGTATCAGATTCAGGAGGGCGTGTTCACCGACGCCTATCTGCTCACACCGAAGCCCGCGCGGGAACGACGTCCGGCGGTGGTGGTGTTTCATCAGACGGTGAACAGCCATGCGCGGCAGGCGGCGGGGCTGGATGTTTCCAATCCGGAGCTGAACCACGGCGTGCAACTGGTCCGGCGCGGGTATGTCGTGGTGTGTCCGCGCTGCTACATCTTCGACGACGGCACGAATTTCGCGGGCAATGTGAAGCTCGTGCAGCAGCGCAATCCCGCGTGGACCGGCATGGCGCGCATGACGTTCGATGGCGTGCGCGCGGTGGATTTTCTCGCGTCGCTGCCGTCGGTGGACACCGACCACATCGGCGCGCTCGGGCATTCGCTGGGCGCGAAGGAGGTGCTGTTCGCGGCGGCGTTCGACGAGCGCTACAAGGTAGCGGTGTTCAGCGAGGGCGGCATCGGGCTGAAGTTCACGAACTGGGACGCGCCGTGGTATCTCGGGCCGGCGGTGCGGCAGGCGGGCTTCGCGGGCGAACTCCATGAATTGCTCGCGCTCATCGCGCCGCGCGGCTTTCTCCTGCTCGCCGGCGAGTCGGCGGACGGCGACCGAAGCTGGCGGTTCATCGAAGCAGCGCGGCCGGTGTATCGGCTGCTGGGTGCGGAGAAAAATCTCGGGTGGCTGAATCACCGGCAGGGGCATCGGTATCCGGCGGCGGCGCGGGAAGTGGCGGAGGAGTTTCTGGATCGGTTCCTCAAGCCGTGAATCCTTGTAGGAGCCGACGTGAGGAGGCTCTGACCTTTTCTGCGCGAGCAGCGGACAGAGTTTCGGAAGCTGACTTGGGAGAGGCGTGAGGGGCCGGAACTTGGTTGCAAGACGGGGCTTGGAGTGTCTTTGGGCGGGCCGCGCGTGGAAGGAGGTTAGAGTCTCGTTACCTCGACTCCTACAAAGGCGGGCTGAGGCTCTCAGCCGTGCTACTTGACCAGTTCCCCCACCAGCAGAATTGCGCCGGGATAGAAGGCCCGGCCGTCGTAACGCTCGGGCTTGTCGATCTTGTTGTTGCGCGTGGCGAGGACCTTGGCCTTGTCCACCTGCTCGGGATGAATCTCGAGTTTCACGGTATGGATTTTGTCTTCGAGTTCGCTGCCGAGACCGATGGTGGCGAGGCGGTGGTAGGTGCTGAAGGAATCGAAACGCGGCACGACCTTGGCTGGCTTGTCGTCCACGGTGACGATGACCTGGCCGCAATCGGGGCCGATGATGTCGTAGATCGAGCAACGTGTGCCCTTGAATTTGAAGGTGATCGTCTCGCCGGGTTGGGCGCCCTTGTGCAGCGCGGTCATGCGGTTGGCCCAGCGTTTGCCGAAGTCATCGGCCTGGGGATCGAGCAGCGCGAAACCTTTCGAGATCGTGGCGGCAGTGATGGGGAGCAGCTTCGCGTGCTCATAGTTTGAGGCGATGAACGGCGCGGGCAGCGGATGCGGGGCGGCGGTCTTGGCGGCGGCGCGCACGATCGGAAGCGAGCGCGCAATGGCTTCGACGTAAAGCTGGTGACCGGTCTCGACGTGCGGATGCACGCCGTCGGGCGCGAAGACGAACTTGTCGCCGACCTGCGCTTTTTCTTCAGGCGTCTTGGGCAGCGGGGATTTCCAGAGGAGCTTTCCCTCCTTGGCCAGGCGTGCGACTTCCATGGTCAGGTGGATGGTCGGGATGCCGTAGTGCTCGGCGATCTTCTCCATGGCACTGGCGGCGCGATGAAATTTGCCCTCGAACAGCGGCTCCACGATGGCCTCGGTGATAGTGTAAACAAAGGCGATGTCGCAGTTCGGCAGCGTGCGCCAGGTCTGCCGCACGATGCCCTCCATGCAGCGGAAGATTTGCTCGGGCGTGGCCCAACTGTCGTTCACCGCGAACTCCACGAACATCAGATCGGGCTTCGCATCGAGCACGTCCTGCTTGAGGCGAAAGACGCCGAGGTCCGAACCGGTGCCGCCAATGGCCGCGTTGATCTCGGAAATCTTCGCGGTGGGAAAAGTCTTCTGGAGGTGCGCGAGCGATTTGGGCCGCCAGCCAGGCTGCGCGGTGATCGAGCCGCCGAGGTAGGCGATTTTCACCTCCGCCCCGGAGGTGGTGGCTTTCGCGAAGAAATTTGGGAGACCGCCGCGCGGGCGGCATTCTTGCGCGGGGGCAAGGGACAACTCCTGAGCCGGCGAGCCGAGCGCGCCGGCGAGCAGAATTCCGAAGAGGCGAATGAGGGTGTGGTTGGTGTGCATGGCAATCTGTCGGTTGAACTGGCCGCGCAGCGTGGCGGAGTTCAGGCGTGGTGTTGAGGAAAAACGGGTGCGCGGGCGAGAGGCGACGGGCAAGGTGTCGAGATATGGGCAATGGAAAATCACCGTTTGGTTTCACCGTGGGCGCAGCGCCGGGGGCTGGGTCGGACGCGAGCCAGGCACAGCGGGACGGCAGTCTCGCGCGGAGCGTGGGGATCGGGACGCTGGGTTTTGGCGCGGCGAGCCTGCTGGTGTTTGGGAGCTGGGCGTGGATGGGACGGTGGCTGTATGGGGCTTTGGGCGAAGCGGGGACATACGCGGTTTGGGCGGTGGTTTTCGTCGGCGTGGCGGGGGCGGGACTGCGGCGGTTGCTGATCTTCCCGGTTTCGCTGCCACGATTTCTCGGGTTCTTTTTGGTCGCGTTCGGGGCGTATGCGTTGGTGTGGTCGGTGAGTTGGTTTGCCCGGCCGACGCGCCTGGGGGAGTGGCTGGCGTCGCTGCTGGGGACGATGAGTTTTTGCGCCGTCTTGTGCTGGGCTTTTGGCGCATGGCGGATGTTCGTGCAGGTCGCGCTGGCGGTGTTCGCGCTGCACTCGGCGGGATATTTTGCGGGCGGCTGGCTGCACGGCTGGGTGCTCGGCGGGACGTTGCCGGCGGAGTGGCTGGGCACGGCGGCCCGCGCGGATCTGAGCAAGCTGCTGTGGGGCGCGGCGTATGGCTGCGGTTTTGGTGCGGGGCTGGGCTATGCCTTTCACGCGTGCCAGCGCGCGGACGTGGGGGCAAAGCTCAAAGGCTAAAGCTCAAAGCTCAAAAAAATTCCAAGCACCAGGTTCCAAGGCCGCCATCATGGGCGCGAGGATTCTGTGGAGTCTTTCGGTTTCGCCTGCCACCCGCTCCAGACCGGCCGGTAGCCGACCTGATCTGGAGCTTGTCTCTTGGACCTTCCCATGAGCTTTATGCTTTGAGCTTTGAGCTTTTTTTCACCCGGCCCGTGTCGTCGGCTCAGAGCTTCAGGTATTCCCACAACTCTGCGGGTGCGAGGCGGATGTTGGTGTAGAACTCGCCGAAATCGCCGTAGCGCGCGCTGACTTCATCGAAGCGCATTTCGTACACGATCTCCTTGAGGGCATCGAGCTGGTGCGCGACGAGCGTGACGCCCCATTCCCAGTCGTCGATGCCGACCGAGCCGGTGATGAGCTGGCTGACGCGGCCGCCATATTTGCGGCCGACGCGGGCGTGACCGCCCATGAGTTTTTTGCGGGTCGCGAGGTCGAGCAGATACCAGTTGTCCGCGCCGCTGCGGCGTTTGTTCATCGGATAGAAGGACATGATTTCCCAGTCGGGCAATTCGGGGTAGAGCCGGTAATGCGCGTATTCCTTGAGCTTGGCGCATTCGGCGGCGAGGCGCGTGGCGAACTCCGGGCTGTCGGGCGCGAGCTTTTCGGCGTGTTGCAGGCGCTGTTTCACGTCCTCTTCGCTCGACTGATATTCGGAGAGTTCGGTGACGCTGAGGTAGGAGTAAACCGGGAGCAACGTGCCGGGCGGAAAACACGTCTCGAGTTCACGCTGGAGCCGGCCGATCTCGACCAGGTCGGCGGCGAAGAGCATGAACGCGAAATCCGCTTTGCCGCCGATGTTCGCGTAGGTGGTGATGCGGGGATGGGAGGGATTGGAATTCGCGGCGACGAGGTCAGCCAGGCGCTGCCGGGCGTCGGCGGATTCACCATGTCCCAGTTCCGCCCAACTGACGCGGTCCACTTGGAAGAACAGGTGCATGACGTGAATTCCTTGATCCAGTTTGATGATGGGGAGGGGCATAGGGAGTGGGTTCGACAAGGAGGAGTTATGGGGCACGGAAGAGTTGTTGGACACCGAGGGGTTATTCGACACGGAGAGCTTGTTCGAGCAGCACAGGCAACTGGGCGAGCATGGCGTCCTCGCTGGTCACCAACGTGGCACCGGCGGCGGAAGCGGCCTGCCGGAGGGGCTCGTTGTTTTTGCCGGCAAAGGCCAGCACTGGCACATGACCGGCCTCGGGACTGCGGCGGAGATCACGCAGCAGGGCGCAGGTGTCCACCGTGGCGGACTCGAGATCGAGGAGCACAACCAGCGGCAGAAGCGACTCGGCAACTTCGACGAGCCGCCTGGTTTCGAGGACGGTCTCGACACGATAGCCCAAGTCGCGCAGCCGGTTGCCGACCTGGCTTCCGGGCAGCAACTTCTCGTAAAGGAGCAGGGCCACCGGTTGTTTCATTCGCCGTTCACGGTGGGGCGCGTTGTGGGAAAATGCAAAAAATTTCGCCGGAGTGCGCCGCCGGAGCGCGGGCGGATCACTCGCCAGCGCCGGTGGTCATATTCCATTCCCATGCCCCAAATTCCCCTGCCAAGTTTCCCCTGCTCACGAACGGTTACGCTCCATGCCGACAGCGCGCACAAGCTCATCTGTCACGAGCAATTCCCGCCGCTGTCGCCCATGCCACGCGTTGCGACCGGGACGTCCGCGCTCACAAAGCATGTGTGAAAACGATCCGGCTTGCTGCCCTCAGGTCGCTTTCTATAGTGAGCCAATGTTGGACATAAAATTGATTCGCGAGCAGCCGGATTTGGTCCGTCAGCGTCTGGCTTCACGCGGCGGGGGCGATGAAACGCGCGTGACCGAAGTGCTGGCGCTGGACGAGGCCCGCCGCAAGGCGCTCGTCGAGGTGGAGAAAATCAAGGCCGACCGCAACCGTGTCTCCAAGGAAATCGGCGTCTTGATGGCGCAGAAGAAACCCGCCGAAGCCGAAGCCCGCAAACAGGACACGCGCAACCTCGGCGACCGCATCACCGAACTCGATCAGCAGGCCGCAACGGCCGAAGCGGCCCGCGATCAGCTTATGCTCCGGCTGCCCAATCTGCCCCACGCGTCGGTGCCCGTCGGCCGCACCGCCGAGGACAATCCCGTCGTGCGCATCCACGGCGAAAAACCCACGCCGGCCTTCAAGCCCCGCACGCACATCGAATTGTGCGAGCAACTCAAGCTCGTGGATTTCGCGCGCGGGACGAAGCTCTCGGGCAGCGGCTTTCTCCTCTACACCCACTGGGGCGCAAAACTGGAGCGGGCCTTGATCCAATTCCTCCTCGAACTGCATTCCACGCAGCACGGCTACACCGAAGTTTCGCCGCCCTACATTGTCAGCCGCGACTGCATGATCGGCGTCGGGCAGTTCCCGAAATTTGAAGATCAGGCCTACGCCGTGCGCGAAGGCAACGACGACGCGTCGCTCGGTTCGCTCTACCTCGTGCCCACCGCCGAAGCGCCGGTGGCCAACATCCATCGCGAGGAAATCCTCAAGGAAGCCCAGCTCCCCATCCGCTACTGCGCCTACAGCCCGTGCTTCCGCGCCGAGGCGGGCGCGGCGGGCGTCGGCACGCGCGGCATGATCCGCGTGCATCAGTTCGACAAGGTCGAGCTGATCAAAATTGTGAAGCCGCAGCACGGCTTCGACGAACTCGAGGCGATGGTGGCCAACGCCGAGAAGGTGCTCCAGTTGCTCGGCCTGCATTATCGCGTCGTGCTGCTCTGCAGCGGCGACATGGGCTTCGCCAGCGCCAAGACTTACGACATCGAAGTCTGGGCGCCGGGTCAGGGAAGCTATCTCGAAGTCTCCAGTTGCTCGAACTGCGAGGACTACCAGTCGCGCCGGATGAACCTGCGCTTCAAGGCCGAGACCGGGGAGAATATTTTTCCCCACCTCCTCAATGGCAGCGGCACCGCGCTGGCGCGCCTCTTTGTGGCGCTTCTGGAAACCCACCAGCAAGCCGACGGCACCGTGCTGATCCCCGAGCCGCTGCGGCCTTATCTGAAGACCGACCGCCTCGTGCCCTGAGAACGCCACCCACCGCCGGTCACTCGTCACGCAGCACCCATCACGCAGCACGCGTCCCCCTTCCCCCCGCATGAGAATCCTCCTGGGTGCCAGCGAACTCTTCCCCTACTCGAAGACCGGCGGCCTCTCCGACATGGTGGGCGCGCTGGCCAAATGGCTCGCCAAAGCCGGTCACGACGTCGGCGTCGTGACCCCGCTCTACCGCGGCATCGCCGAGCAATTTCCCGAACTCAAGCCCTTCGATTACCACCTCGATCTCCCCCTCGGCGCGCGGACCGTGAGCGCGCGAGTCCACACACTCGCCGCGGCCCCGCGGCTCACGATCTACTTCATCGATGTCCCCGAGTTCTACGACCGGTCGGCCCCGTATCAGGACAACGGCGTGGATTATCCGGATAACGCCGAGCGCTTCATCTACTTCGCCAAGTGCGTGGCGCATCTCGGCCGCTATCTCCCCTGGCGGCCCGAGCTGGTGCATGTCCACGACTGGCAGGCCGCGTTGGTGCCGACCTTCCTGCTGGATTACCGGCTGCGCGCGGGCGTCGGCAACCAACCGCGCACCTGCTTCACCATTCACAACCTCGCGTTCCAAGGCACCTTCCCGCGCGCGAAATATCCGCTCACGAATCTGCCGTGGGATTATTTCCAACCCGCCGGCCTCGAGTTCTACAGCAGCCTGAACTGCCTGAAAGCCGGCATCCTCCACGCCGACCAGATCACCACTGTGAGCGCCCGCTACGCCCGCGAGATCACCACCGAGGAATTCGGCTGCGGCCTTGACGGCGCATTGCGCGGACGCGCCGGCGCGATCATCGGCATCTTGAACGGGGTCGATTACGAAGAGTGGAACACCGTGGAAAATCCGCACCTCGAACATCCGTACTCCGTGCGCGACCTCTCCGGCAAGGCCGCGGGAAAAGCCGCGCTCCAGCAGGAAATGGGACTGCCCGTCCGCGCCGACGTGCCGCTGTTTGGCAGCGTGACGCGGCTCACCGATCAGAAGGGCGTGGACCTCCAGTTGAGCGCGCTCGAGGAGATGCTCGCGACCAATCTCCAGTTCGTCCTGCTCGGCAGCGGCGCGCGCCCGTTCGAGGCGGCGTTCCGCGATTTGCAAAAACGGTTCCCCAGGCAGGTCGCCGTGCGCATCGGCTTCGACCAGGGCCTGTCGCATCGCATCGAGGCGGGCTGCGATTTTTTCCTTATGCCCTCGCGCTTCGAGCCGTGCGGTCTGAACCAGATGTACAGCCTGCGCTACGGCACCATCCCGATCGTGCGTCGCACCGGCGGCCTCGACGATTCAGTCGTGGATGCCGCCGACGCCGCGGATCCCACCGAGGCCGCCGCCCGCGCCAACGGCATCAAGTTTTCCGACTGCTCCGCCGCCGCGCTGGTCCGGGCCATCCGCAAGGCCCTCGCCGTGTACGAAGATGCCGCCGTGCTGCGACAGTTTCGGGCCAATGCGATGACGGCGGATTTCTCGTGGGCGGGCACGGCGAAGCGCTACGCGGACGTTTACAGGGAGATTCTGGCTCGCTAGGGTCCGCTGCATCAACCGGGGGCAACTCCAATCGCGGAGCGCTGAACCGGGGAGAAACAGTGGAAAAGCCGGCCAATCAAGACACGGTCAAGTGCGCCAAGTTCGGCCACCGCAATCCACGCGGATCGGTCGAGTGCTCCCATTGTTCCGCACACCTCTACATCGAGTGTCCCCACTGCAACCACCGCAACCCGCGCTCGCGGCGCTCCTGCTCCGAGTGCGGCAAACGCCTCCGGCATGGAGTGCTCAAGAAAATGAAGCGCTGGGTCTTTGGGCGCGGCCGCAAACACACCATCATCCTCACGGGGATCACGATCGTGCTCGTCTTCCTCCTCTGCTGGGGTGCGTTCGCCGTGGCCGAGATTCGGCTCTTCGATTTCCGCTGACCAGGCTTCCCGTCCGACGGGCGGCCACGTTGCGGTGCTTCCAGTACGAATTGGCGAGGCTTCACCCGCGGCCGCCGCGCCCCGTTGTCAAAGGCCAAGTGCGGGCTGGATATTTGGAATGCCGATTCTAAGGTGCCCAGGTCTCGACCAACTTGGAAACCGACCGCACTCATCATGACACCAAACCTCGTCCTGTGGATTTACATCGTCCTGCTCATCGTCGGCGGCCTCATCGGCTTCCTGAAAGCGGGGAGCAAAGCGTCGATCATCGCGTCGGTGATCTGCGCGATCCCGCTGATTATTTGCAACGTCGTCGCGGTGCCGCCGTGGCTCGCCGACGTGTTCGTCGCGGTGCTGCTGGTGTATTTCGGCATGAAGTTTGCCAAGGGGCGCAAGTTCATGCCGGCGGGTTTCATGACGATCCTCAGCATCGTCACGCTGATCCTGCGGCAGGTGCTCAAGTGACCTAGCCGCGCCTTTCGCGCCCGCGACGCGCCGTGCAGCGCTCCCTTCCCATCTGGCAGATTCACGCGGCGATCCTCGCGGATTTACGCGCGGGAAACCGCCTCGTGCTCGTCGCGCCCACCGGCTCGGGCAAGACCACGCAGGTGCCGCAGATGCTCCTCGACGCCGGCCTCGCGGGCGCCGGCAAGATCGTCGTGCTCCAGCCCCGCCGCGTCGCCGCGCGCACGGTGGCCGCGCGCGTGGCGTGGGAACGCAACAGCCGGATCGGCGACGAGGTCGGCTACCAGATTCGCTTCGAGGACCGCACCAGTCCGGGCACGCGCATTTCGTTTGTGACCGAGGGCGTGCTGTTGCGCTGGTTGCAAGAGGACCGCGATCTGCGCGGCATCGGCGCGGTGTTGTTCGATGAATTTCACGAGCGCAATCTGCTGAGCGACGTTTCCCTCGCGCTCGTGAAGCGCTTGCAGGAAACCCGCCGCCCCGACCTCAAGCTGGTCGTCATGTCCGCCACGCTGGACGCCGAACCCGTCGCCAATTACCTCGCCGCGCCCGCCACGCCAGACCTCCCCTGCCCCATCCTCGTTTCCGAAGGCCAGAGCTTTCCCGTCGAAGTCCGCTACCAAACCGTCCGCGACCAGCGCCCGATTTCTGAGCAAGCCGCCGAGACCATCGCGCGCATCATCAACTCCGGCGCGGTGGGCGACGTGCTTGTCTTCATGCCCGGCATGGCCGAGATCAACGCCACGATCAACGCCGTCAGCCACGAGAAATTCCGCGAGCGCGTCGCGTGCATCCCGCTCCACGGCGACCTGCCCGCCGAGGAGCAGGACCGCGCCTTCGCCCCAAATCCACTGCGCAAAGTCGTCGTATCCACCAACGTCGCCGAGACCAGCGTGACCATCGACGGCATCCGCCACGTCGTGGACGCCGGCCTTGCGCGCGTCGCCCGCTACGACGCCGAGCGCGGCATCGGCACGCTCTTTCTCGAGGAAATCAGCCGCGCCTCCGCCGACCAGCGCAAAGGCCGCGCCGGCCGCACCGCCCCCGGCACCTGCCACCGGCTCTGGACCGAGAGCGGGCACCTCAACCGCGCCGAACGCAACACGCCGGAAATCCAGCGCAGCGACCTCGCCGAAGTCGTGCTGCTCCTCCATTCGCTCGGCATCCGGCGCGCGGCGGAATTCGACTGGCTCGATCATCCCGATCCGCAGTCCGTCGAGCGTGCCGAACAACTCCTCCGCATCCTCGGCGCGCTCGCCGTGGCCACCGACGCGTCCGACCGCGACCACGACATCACCGCGCTGGGCCGCCAGATGCTGCGCCTGCCGTTGCATCCGCGGTACTCCCGCATGTTGCTTGAGGCCGCCCGCCGCGGTTGCGTGCGCGACGCCGCGCTGTGCGCCGCGCTCGTGAGCGGCCGGGACCTGCTCACCCGTTTCAACCGAGACGATCGCGGCGCGACCGAGACGCGCGACAATTTTGAAACCAACGACGCCTCGGATTTTTTCACGCTGATGCGCGCCTTCGAGTTCGCCTGCGACGTGCGCTTCAGCGTTGAGGAATGCCGCCGCGCCGGCGTCCACGCGCAGACCGCGCGGCAGGTGGGCCAGACGTGGGAGCAGATTTTGCAGATCGCCGAATCGCACGGACTCGGCACCTCCCCTGCCCTGCCCGCCGCATCAGGCGCCTCGCCCGCATCGCCTGCGGCCACTGCGTCCACCGCCCGCCCGAACCCCGACGCGCTGCTGCGCTGCATCGCCACGGGCTTCATTGACCAGCTCTGCCTGCGCCGCGATCAGGGCACGCTCGAATGCGACCTGCCCGGCGGCCGCCACGCCACACTGATGCGTGAGAGCGTCGTGCAAAAAGCCCCGCTCTTCGCCGCCGCCACACTGCGTGAGGTCGAGACGCGCGGAGCCGCGCGCACGCTCGCCGGCCTCGCCACCGCCGTGCGCCGCGAATGGTTCGCCGAAATGTTTCCGCACCTGCTCGGATCACGCGTCGAGCACCTCTACGACCGCACGCACAAACGCGTCGCCGCCGTGCGCCAGGAGAAGCTCCTCGGCCTTGTCATCCACCGCGAACACCTCACCGGCGACACCGGCTTCTCGCCCGCACTCAGCGGCGCGTGCCTCGCCGACGCCCACCTCGAAGGCTGCTTCGAGCTGCCCCTCTTCAACCACGCCGTGAAACAATGGATCGGCCGCGTCAACCTCGTCGCCGCCGCCCTGCCCGAACTGGACTTCCCCCCGATCAACGCCGCGGCGATTCGCGAGTGCCTCGCCCGCGCCTTCACCGGCCTCAAGCTCGCCAAGGACGCGCAAGCCCAACCGCTCGACGCCGCCTTCGCCAGCCACCTCGCCCCCGAACAACGCGAGTGGCTCAACGAACTCGCGCCCACCTCCGTCCCGTGGACCGACGACCGCCGCCTGAAGCTGCTCTTCGCCGACACGCCCTTCGTTCAGGACGCGCCGCCCGTGCCTCCCGAGGCGCAGGTGAAACTGCACGAGTGCTTCACCGTCCGCGAGCACCCGCAGCTCTGCGAAGGCAAGGTGCCCGTCAAACTCTGGCTCTGCGCCCCCGACGGCAAACGCCTCGAAGCCACCACCGACTGGCCCGCCTTCCGCACCACGCACTACCCGAAGCTCCGATCCACCCTGCAAAAAAAATACCCCGGCAATGCGTGGCTCTGAGGCGTATCTATTCAGTGAGGGCGACAGGAGCGCGGCCTTCAGGCCGCAGAAACGCCCACCCGCAGCCACCGCGTCGTACGCTACAAATGCGTCCTCCCATTCACCATTTGGTGAGTTCCATCACACTGTTCGGAAATTCGCTCGCCCGATGCGGGTCGAACGCTTCTGCGGCCTGAAGGCCGCGCTCCTCGGGCCCTCACTGCATTGTTACGGCTGAGCCTTCTTCCCAATTCGATCCCGATCATTCCTGCCGCCATGTCCTGCGAGATTTTCCACCACCACCACCGCGTCACCTACGCCGAATGCACCGTCGGCAATCACGTTTACCACTCGCGCTACCTCGATATGCTCGAAGCCGCGCGCGGAGAATTCTGGCGCGCCCTCGGTGAACCGCTCGAACAACTCCAGCACAGCGGCTTCATCTTCCCCGTCATCGAATGCCAACTCCGTTACCGCGCGCCGGCCCGCTACGACGACCTGCTCACCATTGAACTCTGGCTCACCGATCTCGGCCGCGCGCGCCTCACCTTCGCCTACCGCGTCCTCGGCCCCGCCGGCAAACTTCTCCTCGAGGCCACCACCGAACACGCCTGCACCAGCCTCGAGGAAAAACCCCAACGCCTCCCCGCGCCCCTCGCTGACAAACTGCGGCGCTTCCTTCGCCCTCCGGCTGTCACTTGCCTCGATCGGTGATTTCAAACAACGGAGGGAAAGCGCGTTCACCATGGAACGACGCGACCCGGTCGGAGGTCAGAGTCTCCTCACTTCATCTTTTACAATGTCACGCGAGGATGTCCCGGACGACGCGCCCGCTGACGTCGGTGAGGCGGAAGTCGCGGCCGGCGTAGCGGTAGGTGAAGCGTTCGTGATCGAAGCCGAGGAGGTGCAGGATGGTGGCGTGGAGGTCGTGGACGTGGACGGGGTTCACGGCGGCGCGGAAGCCGAATTCGTCGGTGGCTCCGTAGGCGGTGCCGCCTTTGGCCCCGCCGCCGGCGAGCCAGACGCTGAAGCCGTAGGGGTTGTGGTCGCGGCCTTTGGTGGGGGTGCCGGATTTTTGCAACTCGATGGTGGGGGTGCGGCCGAATTCGCCGCCGAAAATGATGAGGGTGTCGTCGAGCATTCCACGTTGGCGGAGGTCGTGGATGAGGGCGGCGACGGGTTGATCGATCTGCCGGGCGAGGGTGGCGTGTTTGGCGATGTCGTCGTGGTTGTCCCAGGGCTGGCCGGCACCGTGCCAGAGCTGGACGAAGCGGACGCCGCGTTCGAGGAGGCGGCGGGCGATGAGGGTCTGGCGGGCGTGGACGCCGGTGCCGTAGGCGTTGCGGATGTGCTCGGGTTCGCGGCTGGTGTCGAAGGCGTCGGCGGCTTCCATTTGCATGCGGAAGGCGAGTTCGAAGCTCTGGATGCGGGCTTCGAGACGCGGGTCGCGGGTGCGCTGGCGTTGGTGTTCGCGGTTGAGTTCGAGGAGGAGGTCGAGTTGTTCGCGCTGCTCGGCGGGCGTGGCGTGGTGGCTGCGGATGTTCTCGATGAGTTTCTCGACGCTGGTCTGCTGGGGGTCGATGAAGGTCCCCTGATAGATGCCGGGGAGGAAGCCGGCCTGCCAGTTTTCGCTGTCCTTGATAGGATAGCCGCCGGGGCACATGGCGATGAAGCTGGGGAGATTTTGGTTTTCCGCGCCGAGTCCGTAGGTGACCCAGGAGCCGAGGCTGGGGCGGCTTTGGACGGCGTCGCCGCAATTCATGAGCATGAGGGACGGCTCGTGATTGGGGACGTTGGCCTGCATGGAACGGATGATGGCGAGGTCGTCGGCGCAGCGGGCGACGTTGGGGAAAATGTCGCTGATCTCAAGGCCGCTCTGGCCGTGGGGCGCGAATTTGAAGGGCGAGGGGAAGGCCGCGCCGGTCTTGCGTTCGGTGCGCAGATTGGGCGTGGGCAGCGGCTTGCCGGCGTAGCGGGCGAGGGCGGGCTTGGGGTCGAAGGTGTCAACGTGGGACGGGCCGCCGTTGAGGAAAAAGTGGATGACGCGTTTGGCTTTCGCGGCGAAGTGCGGCGGGCGTGGCGTGAGGGGATTGGCGTCGGTGGGCGCGAAGGCGGACGCGGACGCGGCGGAGGCGGACGCGGCGGAGGCGTCGGGGAGGAATGCGGTGGATTCGCCGAGGAAGCTGGCGAGGGAGAGTGCGCCCATGCCCATGCCACTGCGGAGGAGGAAGTCGCGGCGGGAGGGGGGCGGGTGGAGGGGGTGAGGCATGGGTGGGAGGGGTTGAAGGGTTAAACGGTTGGAGGGTTAAAGCGGGACTGGCGCGCGCTGCGGACGCAATGGTTTGCTGGCGTGGGGCAGATTTTTGAACGGAGGGGAAAACGCCCAACGTTCAACGCTCAACGTTGAACGCTCAACGAGAGAGGTTGAATCGGGATCTATGGTTCGTCGTTTGGCGAAGTCGAGCAGGCCACCGTTGGATGGTACGGTCTTGCGGGTGGGGTGGTTGACTCGCTCCACCGTGGAACGTACGGTGCCAGCATGAGTTTGACCTTGGACATTCCCGACGACGTGATGGCGGCCATCCCGGTGCCTGAAGCGGAGCGGAAGCGTTATTTGTTGCTGGAAATCGCCTGCACGCTTTACGCGCGCGAGGTGTTGAGCCTGGGCCAGGCGGCGGAACTCGCCGGCATCCCAAAGTTGGATCTGGGCCTGGAATTGGGCCGCCGCAGCATCCCCCGTCATTATTCCGAGACTGAGCTGGCAGCGGACCTGGCGTATGCTCGTGGTGAGTGACACCTCGCCGCTGGCGAACCTCGCGATTCTCGGCCACTTGGATTTGCTCCGTGAACAGTTCGGGGCCGTGCGTTCGCCGCCGGCCGTGTCGCGGGAGTTGGCGGCACTGCGGAATCCGGGAGCCAAACTTGCGCTGGCGGCCGCGGTCGAGGCGGGCTGGTTGCAGGCGGTAAGCCTACCGCCCTCAGCCCCATATCCCGGCGAACTCCACGGACTGGACGCGGGCGAAACCGAGGCGCTGCGGCTGGCTCTCGCCATCAACGCCGACCGCGTGCTCATGGATGAAAAGGAAGGTCGCCAACGCGCGACGAAGCTCGGGGTGCGGACCATCGGCGTCATCGGCATCCTCATCGTCGCCCGCCAGACCCGGCGGATTGAATCGCTGGCGAACGAGATCGCCCGGTTGCGGCGGGAAGCCGGGTTCTTCGTGGGCCGCGCCTTGGAAGGACAGGCGCTGGCCGAGGTGGGGGAATAACCATAGACGGCGGGTGTGAGTCCGCGCTCGTCGGTGGGAGGAAGATTGATGGGCCGGATCATGCGCTCAGGGCGGGATTTTCCGAACGGTTTTACGCGTGTGGAATGCGGCAAATGGGTGCGGTGGATTTGCGGAGAAAACCCGCGAGGGAGAGCGCGCCCATGCCCATGCCGCTGCGGAGGAGGAAGTCGCGGCGCGAGCGGGGCGTGACTTGGGCGGCGGGAGATTTTGATTTCATGGGTGGCGGTGCGAACTCACTGCCGACGGGAGGTTTTTTGCAAGTGTTCGATCAGCGGGCAGGTGCCACCGGAAGGTTTTGGAGCGTGCCGTTGCTGGCGGATCGTGCGGGCGGTGCTGCAAGGTCTGAAAGCCTCCACGTCGTCCGGGCGGACTCGCGGGCGGGCCACCGCGCTCCGGCACGTGTGGAGCGCGGCGTTTACGCCGCAGAAGCGTGGACGACGACGAGTGCGCCCGAGTTGCCGATCGCGCTTGTTGCATGCGGGAGTTTCTGCGGCGTGAACGCCGCGCTCCTCCGGCGCACTCCGGGCGGCGTGCTTGACTCGGCGTGGGGGCAGCCGGAGCCTCCGCGGCTGTCATGCACGAATCGCTGCGCCTGCGGGCTGTTCAAACGCCGATCATTCCGGTCATTGCGGATTTGATTCGCGCCACGCCCGGCACGATCTCGCTTGGGCAAGGGGTGGTGAATTACGGGCCGCCGCCGGCCGCGCTGGAGCAGCTCGCGCTGTTTCTCGCCGAGCCGGCGAATCACAAATATCAGCCGGTCGCCGGGATTCCCGCGTTGGTGCGCGCCATTGAAACCAAGCTCGCGACGGAGAATGGGTTGCGGCTCGACGGGGAGAATCGCGTGCTGGTGACGGCCGGCGGCAACAATGCGTTTCTCACCGCCGTGCTCGCGATCACTGATCCGGGCGACGAAATCATTCTGCCGACGCCGTATTATTTTAACCACGAGATGGCCGTGACGATGGCGAACTGTCGGCCGGTGCTGGTGCCGACGGATGAGAATTATCAGCTCGATCTGGCGGCGATCCGCGCGGTGCTGACGTCGCGCACGCGGGCCGTGGTGACGGTCTCGCCGAACAATCCGAGCGGCGCGGTGTATCCGGCAGCCGTGTTGCGCGAGGTGAACGAACTGTGCGCCGCGCGCGGGATTTTCCATGTGCACGACGAGGCGTACGAGTATTTCACCTACGACGGCGCGACGCATTTTTCGCCCGGTTCGCTGGCGGGCAGCGGGGCGCACACCATCTCGCTGTTCTCTCTCTCGAAGGCCTATGGCGCCGCGAGTTGGCGCATCGGGTGGATGGTGCTGCCCGCGCAGCTCGAGGCGGCGGCACTGAAGATCCAGGACACGCTGATTATTTGTCCGCCGGTGATTTCGCAATTCATGGCCGTCGGTGCGCTGCGGGTTGGTCGCGCGTATCCGCGGGAAAAGTTGCGCGCGCTGGCGGAGACGCGAATCGCGGCCCGGCGGGCGTTGGCGGAACTCGAGGGCTGCGTCGTGCCGCGGGCGGACGGGGCGTTTTACTTTTTGCTGCGGGTCGCCACGGAGCGGCCGGCGATGGAGGTCGCCGAGCGGCTGATTCGGGAGCATCGGGTGGCGGTGATTCCGGGCAGTGCGTTTGGACTCACCGAGGGCTGTCATCTGCGTGTTGCGTACGCCGCGTTGCCGCAGGACGCGGTGTTGGAGGGCTTCGGGCGGCTGGTGGTGGGATTGAAGGAAGTGCTGCGCGGATAGGTGGGGCGCCGCTCAGTTCCGCGCCCCCAAGTCCCAACTCTTTAGCACCCGGGTTCAGCCGGGTGTCTGGCGTTTGGACATTTTCGTCGGCCCTACCCGGGCGCCCTGCCTTGCGTCTGCGTCGTGCCGGCGGCTCGTAAGAAGTTAGCCGGTGGTGAAGCGCAGCGGAACCACCGGCTAATTTCTTGCGTGCCTCCGGCACGATGCTGAGGTGAGGTGGCGCGCGCCGGTCGCGAGTTTGTGGTGGTCATCGGCGGTGGCGTTCCCGAATCATCCGGCGTGCCTGAATCATCGCCGAAGAAAACCCGCGGAGCCTTTCGCAGCCTGCTGGGGATGCTGGCGTTTCTTCGGAAGTATCCGGTGCGCGTGGCGCTCTCCGTCGCGCTGCTGGTGGTGAACATCGGGATCGAGATGAGTTTGCCGCGCATCCTCGGCGACACGATCAATCATCTTCAGGCGCACGCGGCGCGCGGGGTTCCCTTTTCGCTGGCACCGGCGGTCACGCTGTTTCTGGCGCTGATTGCGCTGCGAATGCTGGTCGCGGTCACGCTCGGGCCGCTGCGGAACAAGCTGATTCAGGAGACGCTCGCGGACATCCGCGCGGTGATCTACGACACGCTGCAACGGCTGGCGTTCACGTACCACGACAAGTCGAACACCGGCGAACTGATCTCGCGCTCCACGACGGATGTGTGGCGGATGCAGGATTTTTTCTTCGCCTGTTTGTTCCTGAGCATCGACATCGTGGTGGCGCTGGTGGTCACGCTGATCCTGATTTTTCAGATCAGTCCGCGCCTCGGGCTGCTGACGGTCGGGACGATGGTGCCGACGCTGGCGTTGATCGCGTTCTATGCGGCGAAGCTTCAGCCGCAGTGGCGCAAGGTGCAGGACCTGCACGGCACGATGTCCACGGTGATCCAGGAGAACGTCGCGGGGGTGCGGGTGGTGAAGGCATTCGCGCGCGAGCAGGCGGAGATCGAGAAGTTTCGCGGCAAGCGGGAGGATTATCTCAAGACCCTGCTGGAGACGGTTAATTACTGGTCAGCGCGGGTGCCGTTCGCGCAGTTCATCTTCGGTCTCGGCGTGCCGCTGGCGCTGTGGGCGGGCGGGCGCGAGGTCATCACGGGGCAGCTTCAGCTTGGCGATCTGGCGAAGGTCATCCTGTATCTGATGGCGATCGGGCACCGGCTCGGGATGGTCGGGCAGTTTACGAACATCCTGCAAAACGCCAGCGCCAGCGCCGAGCGCGTGATGGAGATCATCGCCGAGCCGCAGACGATTCGCAGCGGCACGCGGGCGCTGCCGGCGGGTGGCGGCGCGGTGGAGTTTCAGGAGGTGTCGTTTCAATATCCCGACGCGAAGGCCTCGCTGCGGAAGCTGAGCTTCAGCGTGAAGCCCGGCCAGACGGTGGCCATCGTGGGGCCGACGGGTTCGGGCAAGACGACGCTCGTGAATCTGTTGCCGCGTTTTTACGAGCCCACGGCGGGACGGGTGTTGCTCGAGGGGATCGACGTGCGGGAGTTCGACCTCGTCCAGTTGCGGCGCAGCATCGGGGTGATTTTCCAGGAGACGTTTCTTTTCAGTGCGACGGTGGCGGAGAACATCGCGTACGGAAAACCGCAGGCTGGTCGTGACGAAATCGAGCGGTGCGCGCGCGCGGCGCAGGCGCATGAGTTCATCGCGGAGCTGGAGGACGGCTACGACACGGTGATCGGCGAACGCGGCGTGTCGCTCAGCGGCGGGCAGCGGCAGCGGCTCGCGATTGCGCGGGCGTTTCTGCTGAACCCGCGCGTGCTGATTCTCGATGACGCGACGGCGAGCGTGGATGCGCAGACGGAGCGGTTGATTCAGGAAGCGATGCGGCGGCTGTGCGCGGGGCGGACGACGTTCGTGATCGCGCAGCGGGTTGCGACGGTGCAGCACGCGGACCTGATCTTGGTGCTGAAGGAGGGGGAGATCGTGGAACGCGGGACGCACGAGGAGCTGGTCGGGCGCAGCGGATTTTATCGGGAGATTTTCGAGCACCAGATGCAGAGGTGATGCAGGGGGTGCCGGAGTGTGGCGGTCGGGGCGTGGATAGGATCGTAGGGGAGTCGCCGAGGTTGGCAGGGGAATTTGGGGCAGGGTAATGGGGAGGGATTTGAGACGGGCCGAACTGGTTGTCCCGGGCGATGGAGAAATTTGGCGGCGGGCGAGAGTTTTGGCGCGCCGTTGGTTCATGTTGCGCGGTTGGGGCGTTCGGATTCTGCCAACGTCCCCCTCTCCGCCTCGATCCCCATTCCCGTGATCTGCGCGAATAACTGTAGTCATTAAAGCCCTGCCAACAGGGCGCTTGGCAAAACTTTGTCGTGGTCGAGGCGCGGGTTTCGCCCCGTTCCGCGGGAATCTCAAAAAGTCAGCGGCTGCAAACTTCCCCTGCTCCGCCTTCTGAGCACGATGCCCCCTGCTGCGGCCTTTTTTGGGCGTTCGGATTCTCCTCACGTCGGCGCTTTCAAATCCGACTCGCGGGCGAGCCGTCCGCGCCTCCGTCGCTTGTAGGAGTTGGGGGTAACGAGATTCGAAACTCTTGCCCCGAGCGGCACGTCCAAAGATACCCCGAGCCACGTCTTGCCGCCAAGCTCCGTTTCCACACGCCTCACCCAAGTCAGTCCACGAGGCTCAGTCCGGTTTTCGCGCGGAAAAGGTCAGGGTCTCGTTACCTCGACTCCTACAAGGGGGAGCGGTCGCGGGCGTGGTGACGCGGGCGGATTACTTGATTTCAACGGCGGGCGCCGCGGGGGGAGCGACGCCGGGCGCGGGGGCGGCGGCCCCGGCGGCGGCGGTGCGGCGTTGCCAGACTTTCACGAGTTTGTCGGAGCTGCCGGTGGCGAGGACGCGGCCATCGGTGGAAAGCGCGAGGGCGCGAATGTCGGTGGCGTGGGCGTCGAAGGATTGGATGAGTTTGCCGGAATACGCTTCCCAGAGCAGGACTTTGCCTTTGGTGGTGCCGGCGGCGACGAGGCCGTCGGCTCCGACGACCAAGTGGGAGATGGTGGTGCCTTCGGGGGCGAAGAGCGTCGGCGACCACGCACCACGGACGACTTCAAAGACTTTGATTTTCCGCCCTTCACCGCAGGCCAGGAGGCTGCAGTCGGCGGCGAAGGCAGAGAGGCGCGCGGCGTTGGTGCCGAGGTTGATTTCCGAAGTGCGGGCGCTGGTCTGGATGTCGAATTGCTTGAGGGTGCCTTCGCGCCCGACGGTGAGGAGTCGGCTGCCGTCGTCGGAGAAGCCCATGGCGAGCACGGCATCGTAATGGCCTTGGAGGGCTTTGCGCGGGCGGCCGGTGGCGACCTCGTAGGCGCTGAGCTGTCCGGCGGGTCCGCCGCTGGCGAGCAGGTTGCCGTCAGGGGAAAAAATCAGGCCGGCGACTTCGTTGGAGTGGGTGAGCAGGCTGCTCTTCACCCGGCGCCAAGTAACCTCCCAGATTTTGACGGAGAGATTGGGCGCGAGGCTGGCGAGCAGTTTGCCGTCGGGCGTGAGGGCGATGCGGGAGAAGGTGCAGTTATCGCCGAGGACGGGTTTGAACCTGCCGGTGGCGATGTCCCAGACGTTGGCGGATTTTTCCTCACCGCTGGCGATCGAGAAACCATCCAAGGAAAAGGCGAGCGCCGTGACGGCTTCCTTGTGGCCTTCGAAGGTGCGGTAGAGCGCGAAGCTGAGGTTGGTGAGAGTGCCGGAGCGTCCGACGATGAAGGCGGGCGGTTCGGGGGGCGGCGGCGGCGGCGGCGGGGGTTCGGTGACCACCTTCACGACGGGCGGCGGCGGCGGCGGCGGCGGCAGGGGCGGTTCTTCCCCGAGCTTTTTCAGGTAGGAGGCGGCAAAGCCCATCACGATGGCGATCACCACCAGGACGCCGGCAATCGGGCCGAAACGGGCGGCGAGCGAACGCGGCGGGGCGGCGGTGGCCTGGCGATGTTGAGTGTCCTCGCGGGGTTTGCGGGTGAGAGTGGGTTTGATCTCCCCGAATTGAGCGCGGGTCGGCGGTCTGGCGGGAGCGTCGATCGGCTCGAAGTCCGCATCGCGAAGCACGAGGGGCGGAGCCACGAAAATGTTGTCGAGCCGTTGCTCGAGATCGCCGGCGGTGATGGGGCGCTGGCGCGGGTCTTTGGCGAGGCAGTCGGCGACGAGGCCGTTGAGGCCGGCGGGGATGTGGTTGGTCAGCGCGACTTCGATCAGGCGGTCGGCCAGCGTCTGCGGCTCGGCATTGCGGATTTGATCTTGAATGTCGCCCTCGCAGAACGGCGGCGTGCCGGTGAGCAATTCGTACAACGTGGCACCCAAGGAATAGATGTCGTCGCTGGTGCTGGGCGGCTGGCCGTCCAGTTGCTGCGGACTCATGAAGGTGAGGGTCCCCCAGCCCAAGTGCCGCTCGGCGTGGCTCTGGTCGTGTTCGCGCAGATTCACCGCGATGCCGAAGTCGGCCAGCTTCAACTGCCCGGTGGCGCTGATGAGCATGTTGGCGGGCTTGAGGTCGCGATGGATAACGCCTTCCTTGTGAGCGTAGGCGAGGGCGCTGCAGAGGTCGCGGAAAATGGGGCGCAGGTAATCCCACGTCAGCACGCGCTCGGGCTGCTGCTGGCGGAGATCATGAAGGTTCACGCCTTTGATGTATTCCATCGAGACGAACGGAATCTCGCCGGGAACCCGGTGGAAGTCGTGAATGCGGATGATGTTGGGATGACTGAGCTTGCGGCTCTTGAGGGTCTCGAGGCGGAGGTCTTCGAGCGCGCTGTCGTCGATCCCCTCGGCGGTGTTGAGCAACTTGAGCGCGCAGGGCTCGCGGAGGACCGTGTCGGTGGCCAGCCAGATTTCACCCGCGCCGCCGCCCCCGAGACGTTTGAGCAGCACGTAGCGCCCAGCACCCAGTTTCAGTCCTGGGTAAATGCCGGACATCCCCTTGGAGGATTTCTCCCCGCCAGGGCTTCCTTGACTTGCGTCAGTACGTTCCACGTCGCAATACTGTTTCAAATGCTAGCGAGAAATACAGCCTATTCTGCGCAATTCCCCGCAGCATATCGGCGGGTTCGGTGAGACATTGAGTTTTTAAGGCCATGCGCATTGTATACTCCTATAAGGGCAGTCAACGCAATCTGGTGTTCCCACCGGGCACGATCCTGTTGGGGCGCCCAGCCGAGGAGGGCGATCCCGACCTGGACCTCAGCCCCGACCGCGATACCTCGCGGCGACACGCCACGGTGCGCGAGGACGGGGGCCGCATCTGGGTCGTCGATCTGGGCAGCCAGAGCGGAACGTTCGTCAACGGCCGCCGGATTTCGGCCGCGACGGTGGTTGGCCCCGAGGATGTGATTTCCATCGGGTCCACGATTTTGCAGGTGGCCGCCGGAATGCCCGAGGGCGGCGTGGCGGGCACGCCCGCCGCCGAGGTCACGGTGGCCGAGGAAATCCCCGCGTCCGCCGCCGTCACGGCGACGACGATGGCGAGCACGGCGGAGGCGGACGCGGGCGCGCGCGCTGCGGTGGCGGATTTCGTGGCGCCACCGCCGACCGCGGAGGAAGTCGCCGAGGCGGGACTCTACGAGGACGGGGATGAGGAGGTGCTGGAGGAAGAGTTGGCCGGGGCGCTTTATCCCGACGAAGCGGAAGCCCGCGTACGACTGCTCGCCGACGTGCTGGCGCTCAACCCGCGGCGGCACGGCTTGTACCCTTTTGTCAGCAATTTGCTGGGCAAGCTGATGAGCGTCCTCACCGATGCCGAACGTGGGGCCGTGCTCCTGCTGGACCCGGCGACCCAACGGCTGACCGTGTACGCCTACGTGGCTCCGGGCGATCCCGCCATCAGCCAGACGCTGGTCCGCAAGGCGGTGCGGGCCAGGAAACCGTTCCTGTGGCGGCGGATTTCCGACCGCATGCCCAGCGACACGATGCAGCAGCTCAAAATCAAGGCGGGCATTTACGCCCCGATCATCTGGCAGGAACGCGTGCTGGGCGTGCTCTGTCTCGACAGTTCGACCCGGGACCTGGCCTTCACCGATGCGGATTTGAAGCTCGTCCGTTCGGTGACGAATGCCGCGGCCGCCACGATGATCGCGTTCGAGTACCAGCAGCAACTCGCCCAGCAAACGTCCGGCTGGCAGCGGCTGGTGCATATGTTTTCGCCGCCCATGGCCGCGAGCCTGATCGCCCGGGCACAAGCGGGCGGATTGGTTCCCCAGATTGAAAAATCCGAGGTGACATTGCTGTGGATCGCTTTTTCCGGTCTGGCCCTGCCGCCGAGCGCGCAGCAGGGCGGTGCGGTGCTCGAATGGTGGCACGATCATTTTGATCTCGTGATCGACTTGGCGCAGGCGTGTCACGGGACGATCGAACGCAGCGGCGAGGATTATCTGCTGGCGGTGTTCGGCAGCCCGGAGGCTGATCCGGGGCAGCATCTCAACGCAGTGAACGCCGCGCTGGCGGTGCTGGCGGGCTTGAACCAATTGCGGGAGGCGCGCCGCGCTTTGGGCGATGCGCCGTGGGAGGTACGCCTCGCGGTCCATACAGCGGAGGCGTGGAACGGACTGTTCGGAACCACCGAGCGACTGAGTTTCCACGTGCTCGGCGAGAGTGTCGGCCACGTCGCGGCGCTGGCCGGCGGGACGGCGGCGGGCGAGGTGGTGGGCAGCCGCGAGTTGCAACCGCACATCGCGGCGCTGGTGCAAACCGAGCCGGTGAGCGTGACGCTCAAGCCCGGAGCGGTCGTGGAGGCGTTTCGCATCAAGGGAATCTTGGCTCCGGCGGCCGCGGGGACGGCGGCGGGGTAATACCCACGCAACACTGCGGTTTTTCTCTCCTGCGATTGGAGAACAAACCCTTCGATCACTGCCCGGGGCGGGCTGAAGCGGCGACGGCGCGGGCGAGTTTCTCCCGCAAAAATGCCGCGCACTTGGGCACCTGCGCCTCGCTGAGACCGTGGAGGAAGAGCGGTCCGCGGAAGCCGTGGGTGTGCAGCAGGGAGATATAGCGGTCGTAGTCGAGCTTGCCTTCGCCGGCGGCCTTGTGGCCCGCATCGCCGTCGCGATCGAGGTCCTTGGCGTGCGCCATCACGATGTCTTTGCCGATCAGCGCGAAGGCCTGATCGAGAATCTCGGCCATCCGGGGCAGCTCGCCTTTGTGAAATAAATTGGCGGCATCCATCGTGACCTTCAGGTGCGGGGAAGCGATCTCGTCCAGGAGGCGGCGGGCTTTGAGAGCTGAATCGACCACGTTGTTGACCTCGGGTTCGAAGGCCACGACGACGCCCGCCTGCCGGGCGATGTCCGTCGCAGCGCGCATGGTGGCGACCATGTCTTTCCACGCGTCGGGCAGGTCGTTGTCGGGATGCCGACGCCACATGCTCGTGCGGTCGCGCGTGCCGCTGCACAGATGGATTCGCGGCACGCCCAGCTCCTGACACAACCCGGCCAGCACGCCGAGCCGCCGCAGGCCGGCCTCGCGCTGCGCTGCGTCCGGGTGGCACATGTTGAAGGTGCCTTGCAGCGACGCGACCGTGATTCCGCGCGCCGCCGTTTCGCGACGGATGCGGACGGCGAAGTCCGGTGGGATTTTATCCGGCATCATCGGCCCGGCGACGCAATCCAAGGCCAATTGAATGTGGACCAATCCGGCAGCCTTCGCCGCGTCCAGCCGGGCTTCGAGCGGCGGGCGGACAAATGTGGAAAGCAGGATGCCGATCTGCATGAGCGCGGGCGGCGTGGTGACGGACGCCGTAGTCGCGGTTGGGGCGGCGGCGGCCAGCGCATTTGGTCCGCAAGCGCTGGCGAAAGTCAGGGTGCTCGCGAGGCGCAGGAACTGGCGTCGGGTTGTGAGCCGCTCGGTTTCGGAAATGGGCTGAGCCATAGAATTCGTTGGGTGGAAACTGATTTTCCAAATGTTTTGCGGCTTCGGGCGAGCCGCTTTTGCATCGGGATCGTGGGCGGCACCCTTCGGCTTCCGAAACGTTGTCGCAATGTTTTTCACGGCACCGACGATCCGCGCACACTCCACGCGCCATGCTGAAGAACGGAGGAGGTTACGGCCGCGCGGCAACGCGGCCCTACCGAATAAAAAAACGGGGCCGACTCGCGTCGGCCCCGTTCGTGATTAATCGAGTGACTGGCTGGCTCAGTAGCCGCCGCCGCCCATGCCGTGTTCGCCACCGCCGCCAGGAGCGGGTTTATCCTTCTCCGGGATTTCGGTGATGAGGCACTCGGTGGTCAGCAAGAGACCAGCGATGGAGGACGCGTTTTGGAGCGCGGTGCGGGTGACCTTCTTGGGGTCCACGACGCCGGCCTTGACGAGGTCTTCATAGTTGCCGGTGGCGGCGTTGAAGCCTTCGTTGCCTTTGCGCTTCTTGACTTCCTGAACGACCACGGAGCCTTCATAGCCGCCGTTGTTGGCCAGTTCGCGGATGGGGGATTCGACGGCGCGACGGATGATGTCCACGCCGATCTGCTCGTCGGCATTGTCGCCTTTGACGGCTTCAATGGCGTTGAGGCAGCGGATGAGCGCGACGCCACCGCCCGGGACGATGCCTTCTTCGACGGCCGCACGGGTGGCGTGCAGGGCGTCTTCGACGCGGGCTTTCTTTTCCTTCATCTCGGTCTCGGTGGCCGCACCGACGTTGATGACGGCGACGCCGCCGGCCAGCTTGGCGAGGCGTTCCTGGAGTTTTTCCTTGTCGTAGTCGGAGGTGGTTTCCTCGATCTGGCGGCGGATCTGACCGACGCGGCCCTGGATCTCGGAGGACTTGCCGTAACCTTCCACGATGGTGGTGTTTTCCTTGTCCACGACGACGCTCTTGGCGCGGCCGAGGTCGGAGAGCTGGAGGCTCTCGAGCTTGATGCCGAGGTCTTCGGTGATGCACTTGCCACCGGTGAGGATGGCGATGTCTTCCATCATGGCTTTGCGGCGGTCACCGAAGCCCGGCGCCTTGACGGCGCAGACGTTGATGGTGCCACGGAGCTTGTTGACAACGAGGGTCGCGAGGGCTTCGCCTTCGACTTCTTCGCTGATGATGAGGAGCGGTTTGCCGGTCTTGGCGGTCTGTTCCAGGATCGGGAGCATGTCCTTGAGCGAGGAGATTTTCTTCTCGTAAATCAGGACGTACGCTTCCTCGAACTTGCATTCCATCGTGTCCGCGTTGGTCACGAAGTAGGGGGAGAGATAGCCCTTGTCGAACTGCATGCCTTCCACGACTTCGAGGGTCGTGTCGATGGACTTGGCTTCCTCGACCGTGATGGTGCCGTCCTTGCCGACCTTGTCCATCGCGTCGGCGATGATCTCGCCGATGGTGTTGTCCCAGTTGGCGGAAACGGTGGCGACCTGCTTGATCTCTTCCTTGTCCTTGACCTTCTTGGCGATCTTGTCGAGGTGGCCGACGGCGGCGTCGACGGCCTTTTGGATGCCGCGTTGGATGCCGATGGGGTTCGCACCGGAGGTGACGAACTTCAGGCCTTCGCGATAGATCGCTTCGGCGAGGACGGTGGCGGTGGTGGTGCCATCGCCGGCGGTGTCGCTGGTCTTGCTGGCGACTTCGCGCACCATCTGGGCGCCCATGTTTTCGTACGGGTCTTCGAGTTCGATTTCCTTGGCGACCGTGACACCGTCTTTGGTCACGGTCGGGGAACCGAATTTCTTGTCGAGGACGACGTTGCGGCCTTTCGGTCCGAGGGTGGCCGCGACGGCGCGGGCCAGTTTGCTGACACCCTTGAGGAGGGCCTGACGAGCTGCTTCGTCAAAGAGGAGTTGTTTGGCTGCCATAAGTTGCTTCTTTAAGAGTTAAGGTTTGGTTGGTTGAGGTGGGAATTATTCGATCACGGCGAGGATGTCGTCGGTGTTGAGGATTTTGTATTCCTTGCCGTCGAGCTTGATTTCGGTGCCGCCGTATTTGCTGATGAGGACGCGGTCGCCGACCTTGAGTTCGAAGGCGATTTTCTTGCCGTTCTCGTCAGTCTTGCCGGTGCCGAGCGCGCGCACGAGACCTTCGGTCGGTTTCTCTTTTGCGGAGTCAGGGATGATAATGCCACCCTTTTTGACTTCTTTTTCTTCCTGCGGCTCAACGAGCACGCGGTCGCCGAGCGGTTTTACGTTCAGTGCCATAGTGTTGTTTTGTTGGTTTCTGTTGGTTTGGTTTTGGTTGATTCAACCCCCGCCGCACCCACGGCGGGTAAGTTAAAAATTATTTTTTGTCGTCCACGACCTCGGCATCGATGATCGGGCCGTCGCCCTTGTTGCCGGGGCTCTTGCCCGAGTCGGGTTTCGCGTCGGCTCCGGCGTCGGGCTTGCCGGCGCGGGCTTTCTCGGCCCCGGCCTTGTACATCTCGGCGGAGGCTTCGATGAGCTTTTCGCTGGCGGTCTTGATGGCGGCGGTGTCGGAGCCTTTGAGCGCTTCCTTCAGGGCGGCGGCGGCTTTCTCGACGCCTTCCTTGAGGTCGGCGGGAATCGTGGCCGCGTTGTCGCGGAGCATCTTCTCGGTGCGATAAAGCGTGCTGTCGGCCTCGTTGCGCAGGTCGATTTCCTCGCGTTTGAGGCGGTCCTCTTCGGCGTGAAGCTCGGCGTCTTTGCGCATCTTTTCGACATCGTCTTTGTTGAGGCCGCTGCTGGCGGTGATGGTGATTTTCTGTTCCTTGCCGGTGCCTAGGTCCTTGGCGCTGACGTGGAGAATGCCGTTGGCATCAATGTCGAAGGTGACTTCAACTTGGGGCACGCCGCGCGGGGCCGGGGGAATGTCGGTGAGGTTGAATTTCCCGATGGTCTTGTTGTCGCGCGAGAACTGGCGTTCGCCCTGGAGGACGTGGATTTCAACGCCGGGCTGGTTGTCCGAGGCGGTCGAGAAGATTTCCGATTTGCGGGTCGGGATGGTCGTGTTGCGCTCAATGAGTTTGGTGAACACGCCGCCGAGGGTCTCGATGCCGAGCGACAGCGGGGTGACGTCGAGGAGCAGCACGTCTTTGACTTCGCCCTTGAGCACGCCGCCCTGGATGGCCGCGCCGATGGCGACGACTTCATCGGGATTGACGCCCTGATGCGGGGGCTTGCTGACGAGCGCGTGGGCGGTCTCGACGACGCGAGGCATGCGGGTCATGCCGCCGACGAGGACGAGTTCGTCGATCTTGTCGGCCGTGATGCCGGCGTCTTTGAGGCAGTTCTTGGTCGGCGCGATCGTGCGTTCAAAGAGCTGGTCGCAGAGTTGCTCCATTTTCGCACGGGTCAGCTTGGTGCTGATGTGCTTGGGGCCGCTGGCGTCGGCGGTGATGAACGGGAGATTGAGATCGTACTGTTGCGAACTCGACAGCGCGATCTTGGCCTTCTCGGCTTCTTCCTTGATGCGCTGGAGGGCGTCGGGCTGCTTGCGCAGGTCCATGCCGTTCTCGCGTTTGAACTCATCGAGAATCCAGTCCATGAGCTGGTTGTCCCAGTCATCGCCGCCGAGGTGCGTGTCGCCGTTGGTGGCTTTGACTTCGAAGACGCCGTCGCCGATTTCCAGCACCGAGATGTCGAAGGTGCCGCCGCCCAAGTCATACACCGCGATCTTCTCGTCCTTCTTTTTGTCGAGACCGTAGGCGAGCGAGGCGGCGGTGGGTTCGTTGATGATGCGGAGGACTTCCAGGCCCGCGATCTTACCGGCGTCCTTGGTGGCCTGGCGCTGGGAATCGTTGAAGTAAGCGGGCACCGTCACCACGGCCTGCGTGATTTTTTCGCCGGTGCGGGTTTCCGCGTCGGACTTGAGTTTGGCGAGGATCATCGCGGAAATCTCGGGCGGGCTGAACTGCTTGGGCTTGCCGTCGATCTCGATCTCGACGCAGGCGTCGCCGTTGCTGGCGCGCACGACTTTGTAAGGCACGCGTTTTACCTCTTCCTGAACCTCGTCAAACTTGCGGCCCATGAAGCGCTTGATCGAATAGACCGTGTTGCGCGGGTTCGTGACGGCTTGGCGTTTCGCCGCGTCGCCGACGATGCGCTCGCCGGTTTTGGTGAAGGCGACCACGGACGGCGTGGTGCGTTTGCCCTCGGAATTCTCCAAGACCATCGGTTCGCCGCCCTCCATGACCGCCATGCAGGAATTCGTCGTCCCCAAATCAATGCCCAAGACTTTTGCCATAAGGTTGGTGTGTGTATTTCTAAAAGCTAAATGCCCTTTAGCACGCGTGGTGCCATGAGGGCATGGCACTGTTTAACGCATTGTTGGTAAGCGATTTGCGTCGAATTCGTGAATCGTGAGACGAGCTGGAGGCGGTGTGCCTAAGCGACACAATGGCGCACAACTCGCCAACTGTGTCAGGTCTCGATGTCACAGCGAAACTGTCCACCGGCCTGACCCGGCAGGCGCGAAAACCACCGGCCGAATCAGGGTTTCCAACCAACTAGCCCAACTCGAACTCTTAATCCCTGGACCGAAGTCCGTAGCCGGATGGGGAGCGCACCCGCCCTCAGGAGCGGTTTTCCGCGCCCCCGGCGGAAAGCCCGCGTGACACGAAACCGTGCGGAGTCTTTGTGACCTCAGTCCGCGGCACATGCCTGGATGCGAGGGAGCAGCCAACGACACGCGAGGGCGCGTCTGCTCCCCGGCCTGGCAAGCGCCCGATTCCCTCCCGAGGGTCGCATCCACAGGCTGCCCCGCGCGCGGGCGTAAAAACCGGCGTCGAGTCCGCGATGCCGGCGGTGCCGGGTTTCGCGCCGCCGGTGAAGGCGCTGTGCGTCGCGCCGTTCGGCATGGAGGAAGGCACGCAAGCGGACATTCCGCCGCAGGAGTTCGGACTCGTGGTCGGCGAGGCGACGCGCTTCCGGTTTTTCGCGTCCTCCGTCCGCCGCGAGGACCAGCCCAGCGACAGGGTGGAGGACGTCGCGGGCAACGATCAGTTGGAGGAACTCGCGCCGAATGAAGCGGCGCTCACGGTCGACGCGCGGGGTGTCGGGCAGCTCGTGCCGGTGAATCTGCCGGCGGCGGTGACAGAAGTCGGCACGCTGGAATTGCGCTGTGTGGAGAAGGGTGGGGCCGGGTGGTGGAAGCTGGAGCTGAATGTGAGGATGAAGGAGTAAAAGGAGTCGCTGCCGGCAATTGGTTTGCGCGAACGCGTAGAGGGATTGAGCCGTAATGCTGTGCCAATGCCTGGTGGGGTTGGCCGCGCGCGGAAGAGTGACTCCGTAGGAAAAGAGGGGCCGGGGCCACGGTGAGTCCGTCAGAGAAGATTTCCTGCCACCTTCACTTGGCACCGCTCTTTAGTTTGGCCGCGGTCTGCGCACGCAATTCCTGCGTCCGCTTTTGCGCGGCTGCGACTTGTTGCGGGGACATCTTTTTCTCCAAATCATCGCGGAGCTTTGCAGCATTTCCATCTGTTCGGGCCGCTAGATTGAGCCATGCATATGCTTCGGCGTAGTCCCTCGGTACGGATTGGCCGGTGAAGTAAAAGGCACCCAATGTAAATTGCGCTGTGGCGATGTCCTGTTCGGCGGCTTTGCGCAGCCATTTTACCGCTTCTGTGTAGTCTTTCTCGATGCCTTCGCCATTGAAATATAAGAAACCTAAGTTGTTCTGAGCGGTGGCATTGTTTTGTTCAGCCGCTTTCCGATACCATTTCACCGCTTCCTTGTAGTCCTGCTTCACGCCTTTGGCTTTGTGGTAGCCGTAGCCCAGGGCGAGTTGAGCCGAAACGTCGTTCTGTTCGGCGGCTTTGCGAAACCATCTCACCGCTTCTGCTTCATTTTTCTCCACCCCTTGGCCGTAGGCATAGCAAAAGGCCAAATTGCTTTGAGCTTTGGCGTAGTTCTGATCGGCGGCTTTGCGGTACCATTTAACGGCTTCCGTGTGATTTGTCTCCACTCCTTGGCCTTTGGCATAGTAGAGGCCGAGACTATACTGCGCCGAGGCGTGGTTCCGTTCAGCGGCTTTGCGATACCACTTCGCCGCTTCCGCGTCGTCGTTTTCCACCCCTTGGCCAGATGCGTAGCTCAAACCCACGTTAAATTGAGCTTGAGCATCGCCCTTCTCCGCCTTGGCCTTGAAATCTAGGAATCGCTTACGGAGACCGTCACTCGGCTGCCCGGATGCTCCGGACGCAGCCAAGGTGACAGTGCAGAGCAGCGCGGCGACCAGGCAGAATATGGAAACCGGGGATTTCATGGGAGGAAGGGGTTTCTTGAGGATATGGGCCGGTTAGGACTGCAGCAGGGATTACCGTAAAAAAGGGCACCCGCAAAACAATTACGCCACCGAAAAAGCCACTGAACGCAGTTTGGCTTCTGGCACATGGTTTGATTCTCACTTCCAAGCCCGGAGCACTTCAGTGCTGGGTCTGCGGCGGTGGTGAAGCAAGTCCCGGCAACGGAGGGATGCCCGCGAGCGCGGCTTGCAGGCGGTCGGTGGTGTGGTGGCGGGCGCACCAGCGTTCGATGTAGGGCATGTCGAGGGTCTCGGGGCCTTGGACTGCGAGGACGTCACGGGCGTCGTCCAGATCCTTGCTGCGGCCCCAGCGGAGCTTTTGGACGATGACATCCTCGGGCGTGGGCAGCCACGTTGAACGCCCGAGCATCGGAACAAACACTTGCTGGCGGCGGCGGAATTCTTCCTGCACGAACGGTTCGTCGAACAGCTCGAACAACTCGACCTTGAACGGGGGAGATGACCGGCTCTGGCCGACATGACGGCGTCCCCAGGTGAGCGTGTCGAAGACGACCTGCGGACCGAATTGCACCAGGGGTTCCAGCGCCTGAATGACCGCGGCCACGCCACCGGCCACATTGACGGCCAGCAAGAGGTCCACATCCTTGGTGGAGCGGGGCACGCCATACGCCCCGGCAGCGATGGCACCCACGACCATGAAGTCCACTCCGGCGACTTCGGTCGCCTCGACGACCTTGATGGCGAGGGACTCCAGGTTCATTTGCCAGCGGGCTTCTCAGTCACGTAAAGGCCGGCGTCGCGCACACGGTCGAGACGCTCCATCCAGCGGGATACTTCCTGCCAGCCGGCGGCTTCGTCGCGGGTGCCTAGGCGGTGCATCGCGCCGGCGAGCATCATGCCGAATTGATGGTTCGACAGTTCAAAGACCTCGGTCAGCCGCTCCTGCGTTGTCATCCGGCGGGCGCGCAAAATTTTCTCCCGGTAGAGGTCGTCCTGGAGCGCTTTCAACGCGGCGGGGTCGTCGTGGATGTTGGGCATGACCGGGGCAGGGTATCGGCGAAGCAGAGGGGCGGCAAGGTTGGGGACGCCCTACTGATCGAAGCGGGTGCATTCGCGGGCTGCCCCCGGAGCGCGGCGTTCACGCCGCAGAAATGCCCGCATGGAACAATAACCGCAGGTAAATCCAACGCTCCCTTGCCGTTCCACGCTGCTGCGGCGCAAACGCCGCGCTCCTTCCGGGAGGGGCCGCGATCCGACTGGATTACAGCATTTCCAGCGTGCGATGGAGTTCGGCATCGGTGTTGTAGAAGTGCGGGGAAAGGCGGAGGTAGCGTTGGCCGGCGCGGTCGGTGCGGAGGGAGGTGACGATGTGGGCGTCGGCGAGGCGTTGGTGGAGGGCGGGGAGGTCGGTGTCGGGGCGGCGGATGGTGATGATGCCGCTGGCGTTGGGGATGGCGGCGTCGGCATTCAGGACGGTCCAGCCTTTGGCCTGGAGGGCGGGGACGAGCCAGGCGCGTTTGCGGAGGAGTTCGCGGCCGATGGCGTCGATGCCGATTTCGAGCAATAGTTCCAAGCCGGCGCTCAGACCGGCGAGACCGACCAGGTTGTGGGTGCCGGCTTCGTAGCGACGGGCGTCTTGGCGGAAGACGATATTTTCCTCGGCGACATAGTTGTGGCTGCGGACGTTGTGCCAGCCGTACACGACGGGATGAAGGGTATCGAGGCGGCTCTGGCGCACGTAGAGGATGCCGGCGGCGCAGGGGCCGAGGAGCCATTTGTGAGAATCGGCGGCGAGGAAATCGACGTGTTCAACGGTAGTGGGGAAGGCGCCGAGGGTTTGGATGGCATCGACGCAGAAGAGGATGCCGCGCTGGCTGAGTTCGCGACCGATGGCTTCGAGTTCGACGCGGAAGCCGGAGAGGTAGTGACAGGAAGTGAGCGCCACCAAGCGGGTTTGTTCATCGATCTGGCCGAGGACGTCGATGCGGCGGATGCGGCCGAGGTCGCGGGTGTTGAGGAAGCGGACTTCGACGCCGCGATCGGCGAGTGCCATCCACGGGTACACGTTGCTCGGGAAGTCATCGTGATAGACGAGGATGTTGGAGCCTTTGCGGAAGGAGAGGCCGGCGGCGACCATGCTGAGGGCGAGGGAGGTCGGGCCGACGAAGGCGATTTCTTCGGGCTTGGCGGCAAGAAGTTGTGCGGCGAGTCCGCGGGTGTGTTTAAGGAGCGGGGCAACTTCGTTTTCCTGATCGTTGCGCGCGCCGCGCTGGGCGGTGGCCGCGATGGCGTCGGCGACGCGGCGCGGCAGCGGGCAGACGCCGGCGTGAGCAAGGAAGATGCGTTCCTGGACGACGGGGAATTCGTGGCGGCGGAGGTCTTCGTTGACGAGAAGGTCGTGAAGGGTCATGGGGGAAAGTAATTAGTAATTAGTGAGCACAGGGGAGGAGATGGGGGGATTTTGGCAGGGGAATTTGGGGCGGGGGATGGGATTTCAGGAAGCGGCTTGAACTAGAAGAGAAGCGTCAGAGCGCGTTGATGCTGTTGAAGTAGCCGCTCCAGAAGCCGATGACGGTCATGGCGATTTTTATCATGATGGCGAGATAGACGAACATGGGGAGCCATTTGGCGAGGGTGCGGAGTTTGCGGAAGCCTTCGTCCTGGTAATGGTGGTGGAGGCGGTGGAGGGATTCGTCGAGCTGGCCGCTGATTTCGCCGCTGTGATAGAGGTTGGTGAAGAGGTCGGGGAAGACTTTGGACTGGCCGGCGAGTTCGGCGGGGGTTCTTTGTTCGCGCTCGAGGAGCGGTCGCCAAGTGCCGACGACGCGGCGGATGGCGGGTGAGCCGCTGCTGGCGGCGGCGAGTTCCCAGGCGTTGATGACGAGGACGCCGGCGTTGAGGAGGGCCTCGAGGGCGGCGGCGAGCCGGGAGAGGGCGAGGGCTTGGCGGGCTTTGCCGAGGATGGGAATGTAGCGGCAAAAGACTTCGATGAAGGCGCGCCAGCGTTCTCCGTGTTTGCCTTGCCCGGCGAAGATGAGGAGCGCGGTGAGGGCGTAGAGCGGGACGAGGACGCCGAGGGTCGCGAGGAGATAGGCGCCGATGTTGCCGGTGCGGAAGAGGTCGGGAAAGGGGATGATGAAGACGGCCCCGTGGAGGACGAAGAGCGGGTAGGCGAGTTCGCCGAGCATGGTGCGGACGAGCGAGGCGCGTTCGCGGTAGTAGCTGGCGAGGAGGTTCAGGCTGGTGTCGAGGCGGCCGCTGCGTTCGCCGGCGTCGATGAGGGCGATGTCGAATTCCGGGAGCCAGGATTTTTCCGTGCGCAGCGCCTCGGCGAAAGTGAGGCCGTGGTCGAGGTGCGGGATGAGGCGCGCCAGCGGCTGGCGGAAGGCGCGCGAGGGCGGGGCGCGCTGGAGGGTTTCGAGGGCTTTGCGGACGGGAATGCCCGAGGCCGTGAAGGTGGCGATCTGCTGGTATAGCACGGCCCGCAGGTTGAGTTGTCCGGGCGTGGGGAGTGCCGGCATATCAACCTGCGGCGGCGTGAACTCAGGCTTTCGCTTTCGGGACGACAGCCGTGATCGCGTTGTTGAGGCTGACGCAGAGGGGGGCCTTGCCCTTGGCTCCGATCATTTGCTCGATGACCTGGCCTTCCTTGAAGATGAGCAGGGTGGGAATGGACTGAATGTGCCACTCGGCGGCGAGGGCGTTTTGTTCGTCGATGTTGACCTTGGCGATTTTGACTTTGCCCGCATAGGTGCCGGCGAGTTCGTCGAGCAGCGGGCCGATCATTTTGCACGGGCCGCACCATTCGGCCCAGAAATCCACGAGCACGGGGAGGGGCGATTTCAGGACTTCGGCGTCGAAGTTGGCGGTGGAAAGGATGACGATGTTTGCTGCTGCCATAAGGGTTCTGGTTGGGATTGGGGCAAGCCGTGGGAACGGTGGCTTACCGGGAAATACTGGAATTCAGCAGGAAGAGCTGAACGGCCAAGGTGACAATGATGCCCATGGCGAAGACGGCGAGGACGAGGTCGAGGACGCCGGCTTTGGCTTTGCCCGTGGAGACTTCTTTCGGCGCGGCGGGTTCGGCTTTTTTGGCGGGGACGACGGCGACGGCTTTGACGGGGGCGGCGGTTTCCTTGGCGGCGGGAGCGGCGGCTTCTTTCGCGGCGGCAACCGGTGCGCCATGCGCCCCGGCAGCGGGCGCGCCGTGGGCCATGGGCTTGGCGGCGGAGGTGGGTGCGCCGGTGCCGGGCTGTTTCGGGGTGGTGGGCAGGGAGGGCTTCGGCGGGGCGGCGGGTTTGGCAGGCGCAGCCCCGGCGGGCGCGCCGTGGGAGGCTCCGGGGACTTTGACGGTGGCATCGGTCCCCGGGCTGGGGACGAGCAGATTCAAATTCTTGGCGTCCTTGCCGAGGTTTTGCGCGGGGACGCTGATCTTCTGGGTCTGGCCGGGCTGGGCGGCGACCGGGGCCGGGACGCCGACTTTGATTTTCTGGGTCTGGCCGGCCACGACGGCGGCCGCAGGCTTTGGTGGTGGCGCGACCGCGCTGGGAGCGGGGGGCGGGGGCGGCGGCGGGGCAGGCGGCGGTGCGCCGGGCTTGACGCTGACGGGCTGCGACGGCGGCTTGGTGGTGGGGAGCGTGAGGCGGACGGTTTCCTTCGACCCGGGCTTGGGCGGAAGGTTCATGGGCTGAGACGGGGGCTTGGTGCCGGGGCGCGGCGGGAGCGAGATTTTTTGGGTTTCCTTGGCCGCGCCGGGGCGGGGCGGCAGGCTGATGCGGACCGTTTCCTTCTTGGGCTGGACCTTGCCGGCCTCCAAGGTTTGGGGCGGCAGCGAGGTGGTTTGGGCGTTCTCGTTCTCAGCCATAAATTTCGAGGCGGACGCTACGGTTTGCAGGTCGGGAGTGTCAAACCGAATCAGGGTCACGGCGCGGCTTGCAGCGGTGGTGCGGCAAAAAAACGATGAGAGGGCAGTGGCCGGGGAGCGGAGATGGCAAAGGAATGGGGGCAGGGGAATTGGGGGCAGGGGAATTTGGCAGACGAATGGGGAGTGGAATTTTTCCCGTGGGGCTAACTGTTTGTCTCTATTCGTCTGCCCCCATTCGTCTGCCAAAGCGGTTTATGGATTTTTGGGGCGCGGACTTTTTTCGGCGTGGCTTGCAGTTGTCAGCGGGGTTGGTTGTCGGCAGTCTGTGCGCATGAAGCACACTTTTTTTCGCGCACTGGTTTTGGGGACGGTGGTTTTGTTTTTTGCGGGGCGGTCGGATTCTTCGGGGCAGCCGGCGGGGTTCAACTACGATGAGGCGAAGGTCGGCACTTACACGTTGCCGGATCCGTTGACGCTGGTGAGCGGGGCGAAGGTGACGGATGCGGAGACGTGGAGGACGAAGCGGCGGCCGGAACTGGTGCGGTTGTTCGAGACGCACATGCACGGGCGAAGTCCGGCGCGGCCGGCGGAGCTGAAGTTCGAGGTGACATCGACTGACAAGAATGCGCTGGGCGGCAAGGCGACGCGCAAGGAGGTCACGGTGCGGTTTGGCGCGGGGCCGGACGCGGCGGCGATGCACCTGCTGCTTTATGTTCCCAACAGTGCGCGCGGGCCGGTGCCGGCGTTTGTCGGGGTGAACTTCGAGGGGAATCACACGGTGACGAGCGATCCGGGAATCACGATCACGGAGCAGTGGGTGTGGAACAGCAAGGAGAAGCGCTCGGAGCGGATGCGCCCGGCGGAGAGTACGCGGGACAAGCGCGTGGGGAGCTGGTCGGTAGAGACGTTGCTGGCGCGCGGCTACGCGCTGGCGACGATCCCGCGCGCGGACATTGAGCCGGATTATGCGGAGGGCTGGCGGCACGGGGTGCGCGGTTATTTTTTGCAGCAGGCGGGCAGGACGGAGTTCGCGCCGGATGACTGGGGCGCGGTGGCGGCGTGGGCGTGGGGCTTGAGCCGCGCGCTGGACTATCTCGAGACGGACAAGGACATCGACGCGAAGAATGTGGTGGTGATGGGGCATTCGCGGATGGGGAAGGCGGCGTTGTGGGCGGGCGCGAGTGATGAGCGGTTCGCGGGGGTGATCGCGAACAATTCGGGGGAGAGCGGCGCGGCGATTTCGCGGCGCTGGTTTGGCGAAACGGTGGAGCGCATCAACACGAGTTTCCCGCACTGGTTCTGCGCGAATTACAAGCGTTACAACAAGGATGTGGCGGCGTTGCCGGTGGACGCGCATCTGCTGGTGGCGTTGATCGCGCCGCGGCCGGTGTACATCGCGAGCGCGGCGGAGGATACGTGGGCGGATCCGAAGGGGGAATTTCTCGCGGCCAAACATGCCGAGCCGGTGTACCGGTTGTTTGGCAAGGCCGGCCTGGGCGTCGAGGAATGGCCGGCGGTGGATCAGCCGGTGGGCAAGGTCGTGAGCTATCATGTGCGGCGGGGCAAGCACGACGTGCTGGCGTATGACTGGGAGCAATATCTGAATTTTGCGGATCGGAATTTGCGGATCGTGAAGACGCCGTGAGCGGGGGGGCGGTCACGGGAGCGGGAGTTTTGGCAGACGAATGGGGGCAGGCGAATGGGGATGAGATTGGTCAGTTCCCATGCGGTTCGCGGTGGTCCGGCTCGTTTTTGAAGCTGCCGAATCTGCGATTTCGGACGCGCATCGCGGACCGGAACCGCTGCAGTTTTCCCGCAGATTCAGGGCGACCACAGATGGGAAATTCTTTTCTGTGGAGGCATTTGCAAAACCTCGGCTTCACAGTTCCGGCTTTCCATCTTTTACCCCTGATCTTTTACCAGATGCTTGGGCCTTGGACGAGGGGACGGGATACAGATGGTAAAAGAGGGTGGGTAAAAGATAAACAAGCTGGGGTTTTGCAAGTGGCTCTGTGGGCGCCTTGAATCGGCGGGAGGCGCGCCTTTTTCTTTTCCAATCAGTGCGGGACGTGCGGCGATTTTCGGCGGTTTGGAATTTGCCTTAACACGGACGGCGGGTTGCTCCTAGCATCGCGGCAATGAATTCAACGACTGTGCCGGTGGAAGTGACGGACCCGATCAATGCGCAAATCCTCGCGGTGTCGGAGGACAAGGTGCCGGGGTTTCAGCCGAATCCGCTGCGTGAAATCGCGCGGCTGTCGGGGGTCGAACTGGCGGTGGTGACGGAGCGCATCCAGGCGATGCTGCGGGCGGGGACGATCCGGCGGGTGCGGCAGACGTTGCTGGCGACGAATCTGGCGCAGGGCGCGCTGGTGGCGTGGGAGGTGCCGCAGGCGAAGCTGGACGCGGCGTTTGATTACATGTTCCAGCAGGACCCGTTCAGCGGGCATGTGGTGACGCGCTCGACGGACGCGGCGACGCCGGGGTCGCAGTACAAATTGTGGACGACGCTGAAGGTGCCGCAGGGGTACTCGATGCCGCGGCACGCGGAGTTTTTGCTGGGGAAGGTCGGCGGGGTGCATTTCCGTTTGATGCCGGCGAAGAAATTATTCGCGCTCGGGGTCGGGCATGTGCGGCGCAAGGGCCTGGAGCCGGGCGCGCGCGCGGACGGGCCGGGCGAGCCGACGGAGGTGGCGATTGTGACGTTGAATGATTTGGAGTGGCGCATCTTGAGCGCGCTGAAGCGGGAGTTTGAGCCGGAGGAGTTGAGCGAGAATCTGTGGGCGGCGCGGGCGGCGGAGGCGCAGGTGCCGCTGGCGACGTTCCTCGAGGTGGCGGCGGATTTTGACCGCCGGAAAATCATCGGGCGCTTCTCGACGTTTCTCGAACATGTGAAGCCGTCGGCGACGGGCGAGCGGGTGACGCGGTTCAATGCGCTGTTTCATTGGGCGGTGCCGGCGGGGCGCGAGATCGAGGCGGGCGTGGAGGTGGCGCGGCATTACATCATGACGCACGCGTACTGGCGCGAGGGCGGACCGGAGTTTCGCAATGTGAACGTGATGGGCGTGGCGCACGGCACGGACAAAACGCTGGTGCTGGCGCACAAGGCGGCCATCGACCAGCACCTCGCCGAAACGGGGATGCCAGTGAGTTACACGAACGTGTTCTGGGGCGGACGCAGTGAAATCAAGCCGAGCGAAATCTCGCCGCTGGCATATCGCGAGTGGTGCGTGAAGCAGGGGCTTGACCCGGAGAAGATGCGGCTGGCGGCGGGGGAGAAGGGGATTGCGGGGTGAAGCGGGGAAAAGCTCCAAGTTCAAAGCTCAAAGCTCAAGGGAAGGTGCAAGGGCCAATGGCCAAAGGGAGGGGCGCGGTTTGCAGGAGTGAATTCTCGGACTGAACAGACGGCTTGTTGGAATGGGTGGCCCGAGCGCGTGACCGTCAGCTTTGAAACTTTCGCCTTGGTGCTTCCCTTGAGCTTTGAGCTTTTCGGTCAGTCACTGCCGCGCGGTCACAAACTCAAAGACGCGGACTTCGAGGACGGCTTCGGCGGAGCGCCGAGCATCGCTCGGCTTGGCGGAAGCGTTCGTTTCGTGCCGAGCAATGCTCGGCGCTCCGGGTTGTGGAAAAGCTCCGCCAACAGGCGCGGCTGCCACCGTTGGAACTTTCTCCTTGGTCCTTCCCTTGAGCTTTGGGCTTTGAGCTTTGAGCTTTCCGCGCCCCTCACGGGCGGGCGGTCACAAACTCAAAGGCGCGGACTTCGCGGACGGCTTCGGTGGAGCGCCGAACATTGCTCGGCTTGGAGGCTGCGTTCGCTTCGTGCCGAGCAATGCTCGGCGCTCCGGCTTGTGGAAAAAATCCACCAACGCGCACGGCGGCCAGCTCTGGAACTTTCGCCTTGGTGCTTCCCTTGAGCTTTGGGCTTTGAGCTATGAGCTTCCCGCCCCTCACGGGCGGGTGGTGACAAACTCGAACGTGCGGACTTCGAGGACGGCTTCGGCGGTGGCGGCGGGCTTGGCGAGGGGACCGGTGATGCGCACGCGGGCGGCGGCGTTGGTGGCTTGGGCGATGAGATTCTGGAAGGCGGTGCGCTCAGTTTCGGAGATGGGCTCGCGGAGTTTTTTCTTGTTGTTCATCTGGATTTTTTCGCGGAGCGCGGCGAGCGGGAGGGGTTCTTTCACGCCGTCGATGTGGAGGAAAATTTTGGAGTCGTGGCGTTCGAGGGTGCCGGCGGCGGTGAGCTCGATGCCGCGGAGACGCGCGCCGACGCCCATGAGGAAGATGTTGGTGGCGAGGAACTGCGGGTTCACGAGCTCGGGGCTTTTCGCCTGCATTTCAAAGGTGCCGCGCACGGCGTCGGGGCGGGGGCTGACGGCGGCGACGGTGTCGATGGCTTCCAAACTCTCGCGCATCAAGGCCCAGCATTCGGTGAGGCCGTAGGGGCAGTTGACGTCGAGGCCGACGGTGTAGGAACGAATCTGCGCGCGGGCGGGGGCGGCAGCAATGAGCAGGAGCAATAGCGCGATCCCGAACGCGAGGACGGCGCGGGCGAGCGACGCGCGGGCTCGGTGCAAACCACGGGAAGCGATGGCGGCGCGGGGCGTTTTCATAAGCAGATCATGGTTTGGTGGTGAAGCCGGCGGCTTCGAGTTCCTGCTGTTCACGGAGACGTTCGCGGCGTTGGTAAAGTTCGGAGGCGCGGGTATGTGCCTGCATCTCGAGTTGTTCCTTGAGTTCGGCGGCGATGAGTCGATTGGCGGCGGCCCCGTTCAGGGCGAGTTGCAGGGGCTGCCCGGCGTAGAGGATTTCGACGCGTTCCTGCGGGACGTTGACGCTGACGAGCTGGAGGTCGCCTTCGCGCTGGCCGACGGCGAGGCGGACCGTGCGGGCGGGGCCGCCTTTGGCTCCGAGGTTGAAACAAGCCCAGCGCCGGTCGGCGAGCGCGGCGATGCCGGTGAGGGCGATGGGCGGGGGCGGCTTGGCGGCGGGTGAAGCAGTGGCCGCGCCGGCGGGCGGGGTCGGTGGTTTCAGGCCGAAGGGATTGCGTTGAAGGATGGCGGCGTACTGGCCCGGGGGTGGCGGCTCCGCGGTCGCGCCGTCCGCCGCCGCGACCGCGCCGCACCAGCCGAAGAGGGCGGCGCGGGCGGCGGAGCGGATGACGCGGCAGTGATTCACGCGGGGTGGGGACGGGTTACTGGCGCAAGCTGGTGACGGTGGTGGTGGTGCCGAGGAGGACGGTTTTTGACACGGATGGGACGCCGTTGGTGTTGATGAGCCACAGGAGGTGGTAGCCGGGCGGACAGAGGTTCGCGTTGGCGGGAGCCGTCACGGTGAGGGCGCCGGTGGCGACTTTGAAGTTCAGCGCGATGAAGCGCTGGCCGAAGTTTTGCGCGTGGGTGGCGCTGCCCAGGGCGGTCAGGGTGACCTTGGCGATTTTCGCAGCGTCGGGGGTTTTGACGGTGAAGGCGTTTTTGTAGCTGATGCTGCCGGGCGCGGTGGTGATCGCGGGGCGGGCGCCCTTGAAGAGATAGGGCGGTGAAAACACCTCGGCGTCGGGATGGCCGTTGCCGCCCGCGGACAGGACGCGTCCGTCCGGGAGCAGGAGGGCGCTGGAATGGTAGCCGCGATAGACTTGTTCCGGGGCGAGCAGGGTCCATTGGCCGGTGGCGGGATCCCAGATTTCGGCGAAAAGATTTTTGCCGGGTTCGGTGTCGATGCCGAACTCGCTGGAGCCGCCGGTGGCGAGGACTTTGCCGTCGGGGAGCAGCGTGGTGTTGTGCTGGCGGCGCGGGCGGGCCATGGAGCCGGTGAGCTGCCAGGCGGGCCGGGATTGATTCAGATTGATGATTTCGCAGGTGTTCACGGGCGGATCGGCACCGCCCACGAACATGACCTTGCCGGGTTCGTACATGACGGCGGAACCGTAGTCGTCGCGGCCGGGGACGAGGCGTCTGGCGACGGTGGACCAACTGCCCTTGCCGTCGGTGTCCAGGTAGCGTGACGTCGTGGTGGCGAAGAAGACCTTGCCGTTGGGCGCGACGAAGGCGCGGGGATACCACGGCAGGATGAGAGACGCCTTGGGCAGGGTCTGCCAGCGGCCGGTGGCGAGTCGGAAAATTTCCGGCACCGGGACGGTGAGGCTCTGTTCATCCAGCCCCGCGATGGAAAGCACGTCGCCGCTCGGCAGGGTGACGCAGGTGGGATACCAGCGGGCGTAGTTCATGGGCGCCGAGCGGGTCCACGCGCCGGTAAACGCATCGAACAGCGCATTTTCCTTCACGCCGTAGAGGAGGACGAGCTGGCCGCCGGAGACGACCAAACGCCCGCGGGAATCAAAGGCGTGGCCGGCGCAAAAAATATTGTAGCCGGCCCGCGGCGCGTCGGTGAGCGCGGCGGTGGCCGGGTCCCAGAATTTCGGGGTGTCGCCGGTATAACCGGGCCAGTAGAGGACTTTCCCATTCGGCAGCAGCGAGGCGTGGATGGCGGGATAAACCCATGGCTGCGGGGCGCTCCAAGCGCCGACGGCGGACGGTTGGGCGCGGCCGACGGCGGGAAGGCCGAGCAGCGTTGCCGCGACGGCGAGGCCCGCCAACCAAGCCCGCCGTGGCTTGCGAGCCGGGGAGCGTGAGTAAAAGGAGCCACCGTCGGCCAGCGGGACGACGGGTGTGGTTGGGGAGGCGAGTGAGTTCATGGGCGGTGCGGTGCGTTAGCTGCGTTCAATCTTCCTTGGTCGGTTGCGCGCGGGCGGCGGATTTGAACGGGTCAATTCCGCCGCGCCGGGCGCAACGCTCGCACGGTGTCGGCACTTTGCCAGCGGGCCTTGAGTTTTTTTCTGCGGCTCATTTGCAGCCGTTGGCCGCACGGCGACCACGGCGACTTTCCGCGCTCAGCGGCGTTCGCTCAGCGGCGTTCGCTCGGCGGCGGCCCGAGGCCGGTCGGGACGTAGGCGTCATTGGGCGTGAGGATGATTTTGTCGAGGATCAGGCCGTCTTCGCGCATCCAGATGGTGAAAGTGTGGAGGCCGACCGTGGGCACGTTGATCGTGGCCGCCGGGCCGTCGATCGTCTTGCGGGTCCAGGTCCAGACCGGGGTGAAACCGGTGCCCTTGTCGCTGGTGGCCTGCACCACGCCGTCGAGACCGGCATGGCAGGTGTCGTCGGTCCCGTCAGCCGCCAGGCCGCGGAGCCACAGGTAATGGGTGCCCGTGCGGTTGAAATTCACGGCAAAGTCCATTTGCGGGGCGGTGGTTTCAATGCTCGTGCCGATGTTGCGGCCGAGATTCGGCAGGGCGCGCATCGCACTGCTGCCGGCGGATCCGACGTAGCTAACCGGCTGCCAGCTATGAAGGCCGCGGGTGATGGCGGAATTGAAGGTTTCCGCGTTCATCGCGACGAGCGCGTCCGCCGTGGTGTCCTGTTGGTAGGTCAGCGTGGGGGGTGGCGGTGGCGGTGGCGGTGGCGAGTTCGTGCCGCTGCGGCTGGTTTCGGCGGGGCCAAGCCCGGTCGGTACGTAGGCCGGGTCGGTGGTGAGCACGAGCTTGTCGAGGATAAGTCCGTCCTCACGCATCCAGATGCTGACGGTGTGAACGCCGAGCGTGGGGATGTTCAGGGTGGCCACTCCGCCGCCCGCGCGGGAGCGCGCCCAGGTCCACGCGGTGGGGAATCCGATGAAATTGCTGGCGGTGGGCGCCACGGCACCATCCACGCCGACGTGACAGGAATCGTCGTTGCCCGAGGGGCCGATGCCTCGCAGCCAGAGGTAGTGGGTGCCGGTTTTTTTGAAGTCGATCTGGAAATCGACCTGGGGAGAGTTGGCTTCGATGCCGGTGCTGATGTTGCGGGCCGCGTTGGGCAGGGCCTGATAGGCGTTGGTACCGGCCGAGCCTGCTACGACCACCGGCTGCCACGCCGTCCCACCGCGGGCGACAGTGCGATGGTTGCTCTCGAGTTTCATCGAGACCATGCCGGCCGCGCCGGAGTCTTGCACGAATGAGTTGGTGCCGGCGGGGGGCGGGGGCGGGGGCGGCGGGGGCGGCGGCGGCGGCGATGATGAGCCACCGACGCGAATCATTTTCGACACGGAAGGGACGCCGCTGGAATTGATCAACCAGAGCATGTGATAACCCGGCGGGCAGACATTGCCATTGGCGGGCGGGCTGACGCTGAGGCCGCCGTCGGTGATGGTGAAGTTCAGCGAGATGAAACGCTGCCCCCAGTTCTGCGCGTGCGTGGCACTGCCCAGTGCGGTCAGCGTGACCTTGGTGATGTCGGCAGCGTCTGGCGTGCTGATGGTAAATCCGTCCGTGTAGCCAATGGTGGCGGGGGCCGTGGTGATCGTCGGTCGGGCGCCGCGGAACAGATACGGCGGCGAAAAAACTTCCGCGTCCGGGTGGCCATTGCCGCCGCCGGACAACACGCGCCCGTCCGGGAGCAACAGGGCACTGGAGTGGTAACCGCGGTAAACCCGCTGCGGGGCCAGCACCGTCCACTTGCCCGTCGCCGGGTCCCAGATTTCCGCGAACAGATTTTTACCCGATTCGGTGTCGATGCCGTAGGCGCTCGAGCCGCCGGTCGCGAGCACTTTGCCGTCGGGCAGCAGCGTGGTGTTGTGCTGCCGGCGCGGCCGCGCCATCGAGTCGGTGTACTGCCACGTCGGGCTGGGCTGGTTCAGGTTGATGATTTCACACGAATTGACCGGCGGATCGCTGCCGCCCACGTACATCACCTTGCCCGGTTCATACATGACGGCCGAACCGTAGTCATCTCGGCCCGCGACCAACCGCTTGCTCACGATGGTCCAGTTTCCCGTGCCGGCCGTGTCCAGATACCGCGAGATCATCGTGGCCACGAAGACCTTCCCGTTGGGCGCGACGAAGGTGCGCGGATACCACGGCAGCGTCAGCGGGGCGTCGGACAGCGCCCGCCAGCGGCCGGTGGCGGCTTCGTACAGTTCCGGAATCGGGACCACCACGCTGTTTTCATCCAAACCGGAGACCGTGAGAATGTCACCGTTGGGCAGCAGTGTGGCGCTCGGATACCAGCGCGCATATTTCGTTTGCGCATTCCGGGTCCACGTCCCGGTAAAGGCATTGTAAGCCGCGTTGTCCCGCAAGCCGTAGAGCAGCACGAGCTGGCCGCCGATGGTCACCACCCGGCCCTGGGAATCGAGCGTGTTGCCCGCGCAGAAAATGTTGTAGCCGGCTTTCGGCGCATCCGTGACCGCCGTGGTGATCGGATCCCAGAACTTGGGCGTGTCGCCGGTATAGCCCGGCCAGTACAGCACCTTGCCGGTGGGCAGGAGCGACGCATGGATGCACGGATAAATCCACGGCTGCGGCGAAGTCCACGCGCCCACGGCGGAAGCCTGACCGTGCGCCCGCAACGGATGCAGCCACGCCATGACGAGGGCGAGGGCGACGGCACTCCACGCCATTCGGCGGGGCTGCCGGAGTGGAGGATTCGCCGCGTTCCCGCTGGATTCACAGGGCGCTCCGACTGGCATTCTGATGGTTCTAAGAATCGTTCTCATTTTCTCGGCGGTCGCTATATGGGAAAGCGTTTGGCACTGCAACATTTCCGAGCGACGGCGGCGTTTTTCGGGTTCGGGATGGCGGAACCGCCGTCCTTCGCACACGGGCACGGTGTTTTCAAACGGAATTTTCAAACCGGATTTCCACCGGGTGCAGCGTGATTGGCTGGGCGCGCGATCGCAGTCGCGGACGGTGCGCGGACGGCCCGCCCGCGAGGGCGGCCGGAGGCGGCGGGCGCTTTCAGATCGCACCGCGCCACGCGCCCCGGCGGTCGCGAACCGCGCGCTCGCCCGACTGCGGGATGCGCCGGAAAGGATGGGGCATTCGCGCACTGCCCAAGTCGTGCAGGTTTCCAAACCCGCGTATCGCCGATTTCCAAATCGGCAGGAGCCGCCGCGTTCAGGGCGCGGGGCGAAAATGTAGCCGCCGCGGTGACGAGGCGGAGGCCGCTCCCGCGACAAGCCCGGGAAATCCGCCTCCTCACTTTGGCGGCTACCGCGCACGCGCACGCTTTCCGTGCTTGGCTCCCCTTCGCATTGCGCCACGATGCGCCGCGAGAAAACCGAATCGCACCATGCCCCCCACCTTCACCGCCACCCATCCCACTTTTCCCAGCCCATGAAATTCCCCCGCCCCCTGCTCGCCCTCCTGCTCGCCGCGCTGCCCGCCCTCGCCGCTCTCGCCGCGACGCCCTTCCCGCAACCCACCAACAACGAACCCGGCAACCCCTCGCCCCTCTCGCCCGCCGAGGCGCTCGCGGCCATCAAGCTGCCGCCGGGCTTCAAGGCGACCCTCTTTGCCGCCGAGCCGAACGTGCAGAATCCCATCGCCCTGGCGTGGGATTCGCGTGGTCGTCTCTGGATCGCCGAGAACTACACTTACGCCGACAACAAGAAGCGCTTCGATCTCTCTTTCCGTGATCGCATGCTGATCTTCGAGGACACCAAGGGCGACGGCCACTTCTCCTCGCGCAAGGTTTTCACCGACGACATCCAGATGCTCACGAGCATCGCCATCGGTCACGGCGGCGTGTGGGCGATGTGCCCGCCGAACCTCGTCTTCATTCCCGATGCCAACGGCGCCGACGCGCCGAGCGGCCCGAAACAAATCGTCCTCGACGGCTTCGATCCGATGCACGCGATGTATCACAACTTCGCCAACGGCCTGAAATGGGGTCCCGACGGCTGGCTCTACGGTCGCTGCGGCGGCTCGTGTCCCGGCGAGATCGGCGTGCCCGGCACGCCCGCCGAGCAGCGCGTGCCCTTGCGCGGCGGCCTCTGGCGTTTTCATCCGCAGCGCAAAACCTTCGAGACCATCGCCCACGGCGCAACCAATCCCTGGGGCCACGACTGGAACGCCGACGGCGAACCGTTCTTCGTCAACACCGTCAACGGCCATCTCTGGCACGCGTTCGCCGGCGCGCGTTTTGTCGGCCGCTCGCCGGGTTCCACCAGCCCCTACACCTACGAACTGATCGACATGCACGCCGACCACTGGCACTTCGACACCGGCAAAAAATGGACCGACTCGCGCGGCGGCAAGGCCGATGCCTACGGCGGCGGCCACGCGCACATCGGCACCATGATCTATCGCGGCGACAACTGGCCGGCCGCCTATCGCGACAAACTTTTCACGCTCAACCAGCACGGCCGCCGCATCAATTGCGAGCGCCTCGAACGCGCGGAATCCGGCTACGTCGCGCGGCACGAGGCCGACACCGTGATCTTCGGCGACCCGTGGTTCAGGGGCCTCGACCTCGACTACGGCCCCGACGGCGGCGTGTTCGTCCTCGACTGGAGCGACACCGGCGAATGCCACGACTTCACCGGCGTTCATCGCACCAGCGGCCGCATTTTCAAAATCACCTACGGCGATCCCAAGCCCGCCGCCTTCACCGATCTCGCCAAGCAGAGCAACGCCGAACTCATCGCGCTCCACACGCACGCCAACGAATGGTTCACCCGCCAGGCCCGCCGCGAACTCGCCCGCCGCGCCGCCACGCAAGCCCTCCCCGCTGCGGACCTCGCCGCGCTGCGCTCGCTGTTCCTGCGCAGCCCCGGCATCAACGTGAAACTCCGCGCGCTCTTCACGCTCCACACCCTCGGCGCGACCGACGACGCCTTCCTCCGCACGCTGCTGCGCCACGCCGACGACCTCGTCCGCGCCCAGGCCGTCAAGCTCCTCACCGACGCGTGGCCGCTCGACCGCGCCAACGCCCTCGCACCCGAACCCGCCACCGCCGAGCGTTGCGCCCCGTTGCTCCCCGAGCTGCTCCGGCTCGCGAAAGAAGATTCCTCCGCCACCGTCCGCCTCGCGCTCGCCTCCACGCTGCAACGCCTCAATGTCTCGCAACGCCCCGCCCTCGCGTCCGCCATCGTCGCGCACGCCGAAGATTCAAAAGACCACAACCTCCCGCTGCTCGTCTGGTTCGGCCTGATCCAAGTCGCGCAAGCTGATCCCACCGCGCTCGCCGCCGTTGCCAGCGCGTGCGAATGGCCCGTCACCCGCCGCCTCATCGCGCGCCGCCTCGCCACCGATCTGGAGAAAAATCCCGCGCCGCTCAACGCGCTCCTCACCGCCGTCGCCGACCGCCCCGCCGCGCTGCAAGCCGACATCTTCACCGGCATCTCGGAAGCCACCGCCGGCCTGCGCCAGGCCACCAAGCCCGCCGCGTGGGACGCCTTCGCCGAAAAGATTTCGCGCTCCGACAACACACTACTCAAAGCAAAGCTCGCCAATCTCGGCGCGCTCTTCGGCGACGCCCGCGCGCTCGCCGAGGCCCGCCGCAGCGCCACCGACCCCAAGGCCGACGTCAACGCGCGCAAGCTCACCCTGCAAACCTTGATCGATCAGAAAGCGGAAAATCTCCGACCCATCTGCGAGGCCGCGCTGACCACGCGCGCACTCAACGCCGTCGCCGTGCGGGGCCTCGCGCGCGAGAACGATCCCGCGCTCGGCGCGAAGATCGTCGCGGCGCTGCCCACCTTCATCGAGAACGAACGCGGCAGCGCCTTCGCCGCGCTCGCCTCGCGGCCCGCGTGGGCGCTGGCATTGCTCGATGCCGTCGCGCGCGGCGAGGTCGAGCGCTCCGCCATTTCCGCCAGCACGCTCCGCGACCTGCGCAATCACAATCACGCCGGCCTTAACCAGCGCCTCGCCGAAGTGATGAAAGCCATTCGCGAAGCCACCGAGGACAAGCGCAAACTCATCGCCAGTTTCAAAACCCGCCTCACGCCCGAGACCCTCGCCAAGGCGGACAAAGCGCAGGGCCGCGCGATGTTCAACCTCGCCTGCGCCGCCTGCCACACGCTCTACGGCGAAGGCGGCAAGAACGGTCCCGACCTCACCGGCGCAGGCCGCGACAATATGGATTACCTCCTCGAAAACCTCCTCGACCCCAGCGCCGTCGTCGCGCCCGACTACCGCGTCAGCCAGGTTTTCCTCAAGGACGCCCGCAACCTCACCGGCATCATCGCCGCGCGCACCGAGCGCACCCTCACGCTCAAGACCGTCGCCGAAACCATCGACCTCGATCAACGCGACATCACCACGATCAAAGACTCCGCCCTGTCCCTCATGCCCGACGGCCTGCTCCAGGCCCTGCCGCCGGAGCAGGTGGCCAACCTGATCGCCTACCTGATGTTCAAAGCGCAGGTGCCGCTGCCGGGTGGGAAGTGAGGCGGGGAACCTGAATCCGGAGACTCGCGGGAACAGGGAATTAAAACCACTAACCGGCACTAACCTGCACTAATGGGAACAAGGAAAACCGCACTCGCGAAGGTGAATCGGGTTGGGTTTCTGATTAGTGCCAGTTAGTGCCGGTTAGTGGTGAGAACTGGATGCCTCACGCCTCGAACCGCAGGTAGAGGCACTTCAGGTACGACGCTTCCTTGAAGGTCGCGGGGTGATCCGGCGCGTGGCGTTCGCTTGCGATCTCCGTGAACCGCCGCCCCGAACCCTCCGCCGCCGCGCGCACTGCGCCGAAGAATTCGTCCGTCGTTACGTGCGCCGAGCACGATCCGGCCACGAGAATTCCACCGCTCCGGAGCCGCGCGATGCCGAGCCGGTTCAGCCGCTCATAGGCCTGAATCGCGCGGCCCCGCTCCGTCTCGCGCTTCGCCAGCGACGGCGGATCGAGGATGACGAGATCAAACTGCCGCTCCTGCTTTTCGAGCCAGAAAAACGCGTCCGCCTGCACCGTCTCGTGCGCGCACTCCCGCACCGCCGCGTCGTCCTGGTTCAACGCAAAGTTCCGCCGCGCTCCTGCCAAGGCGTAGTCGCTGATGTCCACATCCGTGACCTTGCGCGCGCCACCACGGGCTGCGTGAACCGAGAATCCGCCCGTGAAACTGAACGCGTTCAACACCTCGCGCCCCGCCGCCAGCGCCTCGACTCGTGCGCGGTTCTCGCGTTGATCCAGAAAAAATCCCGTCTTCTGTCCGCGCCGCACGTCCGCCTCGAACCGCAGCCCATGCTCGCGAAAGATCACCACGTCCGGCGGCTCCGTCAGCCCGAGCGACTGTCCCTCCACCACCTGAAACGCCCCGGCGGCCACCTGAATGTTACGACTCAGGCGCAGGATCAGATGCTCGTGCGGCAAGTGCTCGCGCAGCAGCGAAACGATCTCGTCCAGCCGCGGCAGCCAAGCCGCCGTGTAAAGCTTCAGCACCAGCGTCGTGGCATAGCGATCCACGACCAGCCCCGGCCAGCCCTCGCTCTCGCCATTGATGCACCGGTATCCGTCCGTGCGCGCATCGAACATCCCCGCCCGCCGCGTGATCGTCTCCTGCAACCGCGCCGCCCACCACGCGCGGTCAATCGTCGTCGGCTTGCCCACGTAAATAATCCGCACGCGCAACGGCGAATCAGGATCGAACAATCCGATCGCGAGAAATTTGTCCTGCCGGTCGTAAATCACCGCCAACTCGCCCATCTCCCCTGCTCTGTTCTGCTCCAGCACACTGTCCGAGAAAACCCACGGATGGCGCGAACGAATCGCCGACTCCGAGGCCTTGGTCACGCGCAACCGCAACCGCGCCGCCGCCGGCGACGCCCCCGTTGGCGGCGTCTTCGCCGCCGTCGTTCCATTGTTCACATTCGGTATTTCAGACACGCGGCGAGGTTATCCCCTGCCCCACCACAAGTCACGCGGGCAGACCCGCGGCCAACCAGCGGGCCAGATCCGCACACCGTCCCGGAGCGCGGCTGTGTCGCAGACCAGCCGCAGCAACTGCAATCGACTGACGTGCTCGAAGGGAATCGACGCCGTCGGGTTTTTCAGCGTGCTGCGGCTGGTGCTCCGCACACAGCCGCGCTCCGGCCCTGGTACCGCAGGCGTCCCCGCCTGCGAGTTCGGGCGGCGTCTCGCCGCCGGGCCCGATTGCTGGGGCGAGGACGCCCCGTAACTCGCAGCCGGGGACGGCTGCGGTACCGAGTTGGGGACACCGCGCCGAGGCTCTCAACCAACCGCGCGTCCGCGCCCAGCAAAACCTCCGGCTTTCCCCGTCGCCCGCGGTCGGTATGCTCACGCGCAGTGCGGGTGAAACCATGACAGCTCTCTTTCGTTATCTGGCCACGTTGACCACCGGGCGGATCGTTCTGTGGTGCTACGCCATCTGGTATGTGGTGAACGTGGCCCATCATTTCGATGCGCGCCCGCGGCTCTGGCTGACCTCGCTGGGGTTGAGCGCGATCATCGGCGCGGCGCTGCTGCTGAGCACGCAGGCGAGTTCGCGCGGCACGACGCGACTGGATCGTTGGCAAATCTTCCGGCTGTTTCTGATGCCGTTCTGTGTCTCGAGCTTCGCCGCGCTGGTGAAGGACGCGGGGTTTGTCCTCATTTTTCCACCGAGCTGGCGGGAGAATGGGGTGGGGCTGATTGCAATGGGCGCGTTCGTTTTCGCCGTGCTCGGGCTGAAGCAGACACGATTTGCGAGATTGGAAGACAAGCCCAATTGAAGGGGGTTCCGCTATGAGTGGATCCGACGCGGGTGGGTAGGGCGCGTCTGTCCTCAGCGCGCCGCCGAACGTGCGGACACCCCACGGCGCGCTGGGGACAGACGCGCCCTACCCACCGCGGTTCTTTCCTCTCACAACAGCGCAGAACACCGAACAGATTCACTCCCGGCTAAAACGGCTCCGCCGTCTCCGTAGGCGCTTGCAGTTGCAGCAGCTTCAGTGCGCCCAGTGTGATCTTTACCGGTCCGAAGAGCGGACTCTTGCCCACGAGCTGCCCCTGCTCGACGCGCTCAATCGCCACGGTCACGCGGCCGCGTGTGACGAAGAAGGCCTGCGGCGTGTGGGCCGCCGCCGCGCCCGCCGGGCGCGCCGTCTCGGCCAGGCGCACCTGCGCGACGCGCAGCAACGGAATGGCCAGCGGCCCCAGCGGCGACTCGACGGTCAGCTTGCCGTCGGCGAATTTTTGCAGGCGTCCCGCCACGGTGTCGTTGTTCATCAGCAGCACAAAATCGCTCTTCGGATCGGGGGCTTTGTTCGTCGTGGCGTCCATCCGGCCGTCCCATTCGGCAACGGTGAGGTTGCTCAGTTTCATGATGCTCGCGGTCTGGTTCACGAAGCGCAGGATCGTCCCGGTGCCCGCGAATTCCGTCGGCTCCTTCCATTGCTTCACGAGCGCGCCGTCGATCAGGAGGTTGATTGTCTGGTCGGGTTTGTTCACGCGGATGGCGACGTGCATCGAGTTCTTCGTGTTGGCCAGCGGCATGAACGCCGCGCCCAGCGACGTGATGGGACGCTGCTTGCTCACGACGAGGATGTTCACCGAATTGTTGTTCAACTGGAGGCTGTAGAAGCCGCCGAAGTCCGGCGCGTTTTCCTTTTGCGCGAGGTTGATGGGAAACAGCGAGTCCGCATACAGCGCGATGGCCAGATTGAAAAAGCCCTTCCACGCCACATCGAACTGAATGTCCACCAGGTTCGGCAGCTTGAAGTCCCGCGCGATCGACGCCGACTGCGTCGCGAGAAACGCCCCCTGATGATAGACCCAGCCGCTCGGCTCCGCGTCGGGGATCGGCGGCTTGCCCTGCGTCCAGCCCTCCAGCCCCGTCGGCCCCTCGAACAGCAGCCCCGGCCGCGGGCTTTGCGGCACGATGCTCTCAATGCTGCTGCGCGGGATGCCCAACTCGCCGGCGTACCACGTCTGCAAAATGATCTTGTCATCAAGAACCGCGACCAAGCTCCCTTCCAGCTCGTCCTGATTGATCAAGCGCACGAGCACGGGGAACGCCGGTTTGGTCGTGTTGCCCGCGCGTTCGCCGAGACGCACCTTCATCACGCTTGCGGTCCGTGCGGTCATTTCCTTGGCCGCGTCGGGATGCCGCCACAGCAGTCCTTTCTCGGGATCAAAGGTAATCAGTTCGCCACGCAACCGGTCCCCATTGGCAAAGTAAATCCCGTCATTCACCGGCCCCGCCGCCACCGCGCCGCCCAGCGGCGGCAGCCACGCCAGCAACGCGGCGACGAGCAAGGCCGCGGCGTAGAATCCCCGTCGCGCGCCGGGTTTGCTGCGATTGAAAATTTGTTTCATCGGACCGCGGGACGCTAGAAGCGGGACGCGGCAAAGGAAAGGAACTAAACCGGAACAGTGCAGTCGGAGCGCGGCTGTGTCCCGCGCGGCGCGGGATCAGCCGCAGCAGCGTCATCGGGAGTGACGGCCAAGGTAATTTCAAAGCCCGCGTGAAGTGGGTCCGTGCTGCGGCTGGTCGCTGCGACACAGCCGCGCTCCTCCCGCGTTTCACCCGCGCTCCACGGCGCGCTCAAAAGAGGAGCAGTTCGACGTGCTGGGTGCCGTGGCTGGTGAGTTCCCAGCGGGCGCCGCGTTTGGTGACGAGTTTACGGCAGGGGTGTTTTTTCTGCTCGGTCTCGTTGACGGAAAGGAGCTGGATGCGGGCGGTGTTGCCGATTTCGGAGGCGGCGCGCGGGATGATGCGGCAGGGGATGCCGGTGTAATTGAGCGACAGTTCGTAGCCGACCACGCCTTCGCGTTCGGCAGTGGGATTGCGGGTCACGAGCGGGGCGTAGCGTTTGACCCACGGGACGTCGGCTTTGCGGACGAAGAGGCGGCAGAGTTCGGGTTGTTGCTGGATGAATTTGACGAGACTGAAGTTTTTCCCGGCGACGCGCTGTTCGCGGAGGATGGCGGCGGGGTCGAGGCCGAGGAGGTTGAGGCCGCTGTATTCGCCGTGGTCGTTGCGCTGGGTGGGAAGGAATTTCTTGTACCAGCCGGAGAAGTGGTCGTTGACGAAGAGGTTGAGCTCGAAGTGGAGGTGGGCGCGTTCCCTGGAGATTTGTTCGCGGGTGTTGGCGGTGCGGCCCATGAGGGCGACGACGTCGCCAGCCTTGACGGGCGTGCCGTATTGGAGGCCGGGGCGGATTTCCTTGAGGTGCGCGTAGAGGGAGAAAATCTCCAGGCCCTCGACGCGGTGCATGATGACGAGGTAGTTGCCGTAGTTGGAGAGGTTCGCGCGCTTGTTGGTGTAGGCGACGATGCCATCGGCGGTGGCGAGGATGGCGTCAGTGGGTTCCTGTTTTTTGTCGCGGCTGACGCAGCGGATGTCGAGGCCCTCGTGGAGTTGCCAGCCGTCCGAACGCACGCAGCCGAAGGTGCCGCTGGCCCAAGGTTTGCCGGTGGTGCCGACATAAAAACGCTCCTCGCCACCGGGTTCGAAAAGCGCGCGGTTGGCGGTGGGAAGGCGGAAGAGTTGCGCAGGGGCGGCGGTGCCGGCGACGCACGCGCAAACGCACAGGAGCGCGGCGGCGAGAGTGCCGAGGGGACGAAAGAAAGGCATGACGCGCGGGGGGACGACGGGGCGGCGGGGCGGCGGTCAGTACTGCTCGCCGCGTTTTTGCATGGCGGTGGCGAGGAGGTTGAGCCCCTTGACGAAGCGCTCGGCGTCCTCGCGGGTGCCGTCCATGCGGAAGATCAGTTCGCCGCCGGCGGTGTGCTGGCGGAGAAGCGGCGCGCCGATCCAGCGGCCCGCGGGATATTCGCTGTAGATCGCAAGGTGGCGGCCGCGATGGGAGAGGCTGGTGGTTTCGAGAACCAGAGCGCCATGGGTGGTGAACTTGAGCTGGATGCCGAACTTGCCGTCACCTTCCAGCAGCTTGGCTTCAGTGACGGAGGTTTCATCGAGGATCGGCTCTTTTCCGACGATGAGTTTGAGGGGGGGATCGAGGAAAACGACGATCGCCTGGGTGCGATCGGCGGCGTCGGGGCGGGCCTCGACAAAGATGCGCAGCGTGCTGGCATCCGCGGCTTTGGGGAGGCTGTTGGTCTTGCAGCCGACGGCGAGCAGCGTGAAGAAAAGCAGAATGATGTTGAACGGCCCCGGACGAAACTTCATAGTGCCGCCAAGAAAGTTGAACGAGCAAACAAAGTAAAGTGTGATATGGGAAAACAGCTAAATAAGGTCATCAAAAAACGTCGTCGCGTCAGTTATTTGAAGCGCAAAAAAGAGGCGGCGGTGGCGGCGGCTGCCACAGCGGCCACGGCCAAGAAGGCGGCCACCGCTGCGGCCCCGGTCAAGAAGGTCAGCAAGGCGGCGGCAGCGGCAGCGGCGTGAGGTGACGGTCGGTTATTTCGAGGCCACCCGGGTTGGGTGGCCTTTTTTTGTCGGTGGCGGGGCAGGCCGGGCGTGCGGGGCAGCAGCAACCCAAGCGAAGCGCGACCGGTCTCCGGTCGCAGCGGCATCATCGGAGCCGAGGCGTTGGCAATTTCTTGCGCCGTCGCGGGCGCGAAGCCGCTGCGGTTGGTCCGCGGCGGACACAGCCGCGCTCCGTGCGAGGCGGGCCGCTCGGAGTTCGCGACGGCATAAACACCGCCAAGTTTCGGCGGCGGGAGCGACGGTGTGAGTCACGGTGGCGGAGTGCGGTCGGGCAATTCTGTTTACAAAAATTATGGAACAACTAGCGACGGTTTTGGTGCGTCCAGGGGAGGCGGATCGGTTGATCGCGGGACATCCGTGGCTCTACAAAGGCTCGATCTTGCGGATCACCGCGGCGGTGGCAGACGGGGCCGTGGTGCAGGTGAAGGATCATCGGCAGCGGTTTCTCGGGGTGGGCTTCTACAATTCCAAATCCAAGATCGCGGTGCGGATGCTCGCGCCGGACCGGGTCGAGGTGAACGAGAAGTTTTTCGCCGAACGCATCCGCGCGGCGCTGGCGCTGCGGACGCGCTACATGCCGGGGGCGACGTCGTTTCGTGTGGTGAATTCGGAGGGGGATTTGCTCAGCGGTTTGATCGTGGACAAATACGAGGACGTGCTGGTGTTGCAGACCTCGTCGCTCGGGATGGATCAGCGGAAGGGGATGATCCTCGCGGTGCTGCAGGAACTGTTCGCGCCGCGGGCGATTCTGGAACGGAACGATATGGCGTCGCGGCGTTTCGAGGGGCTGCCCGAGGCGCAGGGGACGATCGTGGGCGAAGCGCCGGGACCGGTCGGGGTGAAGCTAAACGGCCTGGAATTCAAGCTCGACCTCGCGACGGGGCACAAGACGGGCCTGTATCTGGATCAGCAGGAGAACTACCGGCGCGTGGCCGAACTGGTGAAGACGACCAACGCGAAGCAGGTGCTGGATTGCTTCAGTTTCCTCGGCGGGTTTGCGCTGCACGCGGCGCAGGCCGGGGCCGAGCGGGTGCTGGGGTTGGACCAGAGCGCGGACGCGGTCGCCGCCGCGACGCAGAACGCCGCGGCCAACGGCTTGGCCGAGCGCTGCACGTTTGAGGCGGCGAATGTGTTCGACTGGCTGAAGGCGCAGACGGTCCCCGCGCCACACGAGAAGGTCGTGCCGCGCTTTGATTTCATCGTGCTCGATCCGCCGTCGTTCACGCGCAACCGCGACTCGGTGCCGGACGCGCTGCGCGGGTACAAGGAAATTCATCTGCGGGCGCTGAAGCTGCTGCGCCCCGGCGGCACGCTGGCGACGTTCTGCTGCTCGCATCATGTGGATGCGAACCTGTTTCTCGACTCAATCTTGGCGGCGGCCTACGACTGCCATCGCGTGCTGCGGCGCGTGGCGGTATTCCATCAAGCGCCGGATCATCCGGTGCTCCCGTCGGTGGCGGAGACAGAGTATCTCAAGGGATTTGCCTTCGAGATCGCGCGGTAACGCAGCGGCCGCAGTGAACGGGGCGCAGGCAGCGGGAACTGAATTTGGCAGGGGAATTTGGGGCAAAGGAATGGGGACGAAGAAGTGGATGCACTGGATGACGGTTCCCTTGTCCCCATTCCTTTGCCCTAAATTCCCTTGCCAACTCCCCTGCCCCAATTCCCTGCAGCCACAAAGTCTGCACTCAAAGCCGGGGTCAATCGTGCCGATGCTTCGGGGATGATGATCGGATTTGCGAACGGCGGACGGGGCGGCTAGAAAAACTCAATGAAGGCGCGCGGGCTGGGATTTCTTTCAGTGTTGCTAAACATCGCTCTGCTGGCGGCAGTGGCGGTGCTGTGGCAGCGCCCCGCCCCCGCCCTCTTGCCCGCGCCGCTGCCAACAGTCGCGGCGCGGGGCGGCACGAATACCGCAACGACCCCGCGCCCGCGCGCGACGCAGGGGACCGAGCCGACGATCATCCCGGCGCAGCTGGATTGGCGCGAACTCGAGTCGGAGGATTACCGGAAATACATCAGCAATCTCCGGGCGATCAATTGTCCCGAGGAGACCATCCGCGACATCATCATCGCCGACGTCAACAAGCTGTTCGGCTCGCGCCGGTCGCAGATCGAGGTGACGCCCAAGGAGTACAAATTCTGGCAGGCCGAGGAAATGCGGCAATGGGACGACCCCGTGCTGCGCGACCGCCAGCGCAAGATTCAGGACCTCGAACTCGAGCGCCGCGCCCTGATCAAGGACTTGCTCGGCGTGGATTATCAGCAGGAGACGCAGAAGATGATCGGCGGATCGAGCGTACTCGACCGCATGTATGGCTTTCTGCCGCCCGACAAACGCGAGCGGGTGCAGGCGCTCATCGAGCGTTCCAGTCTGATCGAGCAGGAATTTTATCAGGAAGCCGACGGCGATCTGTCGCCCGAGCAGCGGAGCCAGTTGAAAAAACTGCGCGCCGAAACCCGCGCCCAACTGACCCAGACCATGAGCCCGGCGGAACTCGAGGAATACGACCTGCGCAACTCCCCTTCCGCCCACGCCATCCGCGCCAATCTCGCCGGGATCGAACTGACGGCCGAGGAGTTCAAGGAGGTTTACCGACTACGGAAATCCTTCGATGAACAGTTCGAGGACGGGGCCGACGGACCGGAGCGGGAGAAAGCAAAAAAACAGCTCGAGGACCAGATCCGCACGGCCTTGGGCGGCCCGCGCTTTGCCGAATTCCAGCGCGCGCAAGATCCCGATTTCCAGCAACTCCACCGCGTCACCGAACGCTACCAACTCCCGACCGAGGCGGCGGTGAAACTGTATGACCTCAAACGAACCGCGCTCGAATCGCGCCTCAAGCTGGAGACCAACACCCAGATCATCGGCGAACAGCGGTATGCCGCCATCGAAGCCATCTCCACCGAAGTGCAGCGCGCCGTAAAAGAAGTCCTGGGTGACAAAGGCTACAAATACCTCCTGTCCCGTGGCGGCGAATGGATGCTGAAGCCGGGGGAGTGACTGGTCGGTGACGCAGTCTTGTAGGAGACTCTAACCATTTCCTCGCGAGACGCGTGCCTGGGCGGAAGGAGGTTAGCGTCTCCTAACGTCGTCTCCTACAAGACCGCCCCGCGCTACCGTGCCCGTAGTTCGGAAGTCGCAGCTACCTCAGCTGCGGTTCGCTCGTCACCCCGGAAAAAGCAGTTGAAACCACGAAAGACACGGATGACACGAAAAGGGAACCCATTGCTCCAAGCTCCGGGTTCATCCGGCGGGTGAGGTTTTTCGGTGCCGGCATGACTCACTCTCCACCTTCGTTTTCGTGTGTTTCGTGCATTTCGTGGTTCAATTCAACTCCGCTTCTTGGCTCACACTTTGCCCGCTGCCGGGACTTCGTAGCCGGGATGGTTCGCATCCTTGAGCAGTGCGTTGGCTTCGGTCTGGAACTCGCCGGTGTGTTGCTCGGTCTTGGGATCGAAGGTGAGCCAGGGGCCAACCGTGTATTCCGCACCGTCCTCGGGCACGCCTACGCCGTCGCGCATGAGGGCGTGGAGTTTCATGAAGTGCTCGTGGGCGTCGGTGTTGTCGCCGAAGCGGCCGGCCTTGGCGTTGAAGGGCACCTTCTTCCCGAGGCGGTAGGAGTTGTTCATGAGATGACCGAGGACGCAGCCGTAGTGGGCTTCGTTGGCGTTGCCATTGGCCATCTCGGGCTTGCCCGCGCGGCAGGCGGCGATGAAAGCGCCCCAGTTGCCACCGGGAGTTACTTTGCCGGAGGGCACGGAGACTTTCTCTCCTTTGTCACTGCCTTTGGGATAGTAGAGACCGCGCACGATCTTCCCGCCGTCCTCGAAGTAATACTCATTCTCCACTTGGTTCTGATAACCCTTGTAGTGGACGTTGCGCACGTTGAAGAACACCTGCTGGCCGTTCGCATACTCACCGATGCCGAACATCGTGTTGGGAGTCTCGCCCTGATCGTTCCACTGAAAGCGTCCGCCAATGGCCATCGCGCGGACGGGATGAGTCAGCGCCGGGTCGAGCGCCCAGCGGGCCACGTCGAGCTGATGGGTGCCCTGGTTGTTGAGGTCGCCGTTGCCGGTCTTCCAGAACCAGTGCCAGTTGTAATGCACGAGATTGGCGTGGAATTCCTTGAGCTGGGCGGGACCGCGCCAGAGGTCCCAGTTGAGACCTTCCGGCGGCGCAGCGGGGGCCTTGAAGTCGATCCCTTTGCGGGGCTTGCAGCAGTAACCGTAGGAGACTTTGAGTTTGCCGAACTTGCCGGACTGAATTGCGGCGTGCAACCCGGCCAGCCCGGCATCACTGCGCCGCTGGGTGCCATGCTGGATGACAACGCCGTATTTCTTCTGCGCCTCGACCACCACGCGTCCCTCGGCCACGTCGTGACTCATGGGTTTCTCGACATAGACATGCTTGCCGGCCTGCGCGGCCCAGATGGTCATCAGCGAATGCCAGTGATTCGGCGTGGCGATGGAGATGGCGTCGAGCGTGGGGTCTTCGAGCGCCTTGCGGACATCGGTGACGCCTTTGGTCGTGAGCTTGCCGGCCGCAGCAGGGTTCTTCGCCGCGGCCTTTTGCGCCTTCGCTTCGAGAGACTTTAATGCGCGATCCAGCACCCGCTGATCGGGGTCGATGAGATAGGCGATCTCGACATTGGGCTGCGACAGCCAGCCGTCGATGTGCGACTGGCCGCGTCCGTTGCAACCGGCCACGGCGATGCGCAACCGGTCATTCGCGCCGATGACGCGGGCGGAGGACCGGGTACCGCTAACCAGCGCGTAGGCGCCGGCCGCCAGCGCGGACTGTTTCAGGAAGGAACGGCGGGGGAGTGGATTCATAGGTTGTGATGTAGGGGATGAAACGTGGGACTTCAGAGTGTGGTGGAGCGTTTTATGCGTTTGGCGTTCTTCGGAGTCTTGAGCAAACCGGCGGACTCCTCCAGCGCCTGATAGTCCGCCAGCGACAGCAGGACGACCGCCGAAGCTCGGTTGCGCGTGATGATGGTGGGTGCGTGATCCTCGCAGACCTGCTTCATGGTCGAGGCGAGATTCTCTCGTGCGGCGGTGTAGGAAATGGCGTTCATGGGCCGGACGGTAGGGGGTTCATATCGGGCGTCAAGCGGCTTGCTTTGGGAACTACGTGAGGTGCGCAGTTCGGTTTCACGCACATCTGATTGGCACCCGGTCTTAGCCGAGAGTTGCTGGGGAGAAGACTCGGGCAGCCGTTTTGCGGCTTTGGTGGAGGTGCCAGCCACAGCAGCAAGACCCGAAAACCGCTAAAGCAGTTGCGCTGATTCGCCTGCCCTGACACCCGGCTAAAGCCGGGTGCTAATGAGATGGGGAATCGGCTGCAAGAAACTGAGATGCGCCCTTACTTGAGTCAGTAGCCTGCCGACCCAGGGCCTCAGCGCCCCGGCCGCCGAGGCTCACCGGTTGCAACAGTGATCCGATGGCCGGAGCGTTTCAGGGCACAACTTACCGGCAGGAGGTGTCGGTCCCATTCGCAGGCCGCCAGAGTCAAATGTAGCTTTCCCCCTATTCCCACTCTCAACTTGCCCGCCGCGTCTGAGCGGCCTCGGCTCCTCGCCGCGAATCGGTCAATCACGGTTAGCATCTGGGTTTCGCCTGAAGCTATCCTAGCTCGTCGGCGGTTTGTCAGTAGAGACTGTCACGTTTATCCGTTCGATAGATGTCTGTCGTGCCGTTGAGAAGGTGGGGGTGTGCTAGGAGATACTCCCACGCGAAATCTGTGATATTGAGAGCAAATCCTTCAACAATGTCTCCGATTAATGCCGACTGGTAAATGATGCGAGCGGCTACAAGTCCTTGAACGACTCCGTCGTCGATTCTCAATACGTTCGTTTTTGTCTGCTTGGCAATATAGAAGCGCAGAATCTGTTTTTCGCCTTCGGTCAACGCGTTGAGTCGCTTCCGTCTGAGTTCCGATGCTTCTGCAACTGCCTTTCTTTCCCGGTGCCAAGCGATTACTGCTATGAACCTGTCCACTCCAAATAGTACAAACGACACAACGAGAACAAGGCCGATCCACGAACGATAGTTCCGAGCAAAGTTATCTACTCCGAGCTTACTCAGGTATTCTTCCCCGCCGAAAAGGAGAAAGGCTGCCACAATCCCGAGCGATACGAGGTAGCGTGGAGCGAGCTTCAAAGCCTCCAACAAAGTCTTGACGAGTTCTGCGGTCATGCAAAGACACCCAATGATTGGGTGAACGCTTGATGAGCGACGAGATTCAGAATGATCCTCGCCGCGGCACGCACGGAGAGAGAATCTTTTGGCAAAGAGGCTCGCTTGTCCGACGTTAGTGACTCGTTCACATCGGCCGCCCGCCATTTTCCCCGGCGAACTTCTTCACCAAGATCAGGTGGTTCTGCTCGTCGCGGCGGTGGTACTCCATGTGGTCCACCATCTTCTTCACGAGGTGGATGCCGAGGCCGCCAATCTCGCGTTCCTCGATGGGGGCGGTGGTGTCGACGTCGGGATGGTCGAGCGGGTTGAAGGCGGGACCGTTGTCGATGAGCGTGACGGTGAGCTGACGGGCGACGAGGTCGAGGTGGACGGCGACGTGGGGATCGCCGGTTTTTGGTTCGGCGTATTTGATGACGTTGGTGACCATTTCCTCGAGGACGAGGTTGATCTGGCTGATGAGCTTGGGGGCCTGGCCGTGGGTCTGGAGGAAGCCGGTGACGACTTCGTAGAGGCGCTCCAGTTCGGCGAAGTCGTAGCGGAGTTCAATCGAGCAGCGGGATTGCATGGCTAGTGGGGGTGGAAGTCGATTTTGACGATGGAAAAATCATCCTCGAAGGCGGTTTTGCCGGAGACGCCGCGGACAAAGCGGACGGTGTGGTCGAGGTCGTGGTTGCCGTGGGTGGCGCTGGTGAGGTGGGTGATGAATTCGTCGAAGTGCAACATGCCGCCCTCGGCCTTGGTGACTTCGTAAGCGCCGTCGCTGAAGATGAAGAGGCGGCTGCCGGGGACGACGTCGCAGGCGCCGGCTTCGTAGGGGACGCCCTGGAGGCTGCCAATGACCATGCCTTTGGTGCGGAGGGTGGTGACGGGTTTGTCACCGCTGGCGGGGCGGGTGACGAGGACGGCGGGGGGATGTCCGCCGCTGGCGTAGGCGAGGCGGCGGGTGCGTTTGTTGTAAACGCCGTACCACATCGTGAAATACATGTTGTTGTGGTTCTCCATCGGGAAGCGCTCGTTGAGGGCGGCGAGGACTTCGGCGGGCTGGCGGAGGTCCACGCCGGGGAGCGAGCGGGAGCGGAGGACGTTCATCACGGAGATGGAGAGCAGCGCAGCGCCGACGCCGTGGCCGCAGACGTCGAGGAGGTACATCGCGAAGTGGTCTTCGTCGATCCAATCGTAGCCGAAGGCGTCGCCGCCGAGCTGCTGGGAAGGGATGAAGCGCCAGGTGGTGCGGATGTCGCCCTCGTGCGGCGCAGGGAGGAGGGAGCGGACGTAGTCGGAGGCCTCGGCGAGTTCGCCGTCCATGAGCTGGACGGCCTGGGCGAGTTCGGTGGTGCGGGCGGCGACGGTTTTTTCGAGGTTCTTATTCCACTCGGCGAGCTTGGTTTCGCGGGCGTGGATTTCGCGGGCCATGGTTTGGAAACTGGTGGCGAGGCGGCCGAGTTCGTCGGGTTTCTTGGCGATTTGATCAAGGGAGGCACTCTGGAATTTGCCGCTCTCCAAGTCGCCGGCGGCGGCGGTGAGTTGTTCGAGCGGCTGGGTGACGCGCCGGGCGATGGCGGTGACGATGAGGATCATAAAGAGGACTTCGAGCGCGCCGAAGCCGAGGAGGCGTTTGGTGAGGGTGTGGACGGGGCCGATGATGGTGGACTCCGGGATGTTCAGGACCACCTTCCAACCGGTGAGCTGCGAGGCGGCCCAATAGACGCGGCGCATGTCGCCGTCGATCTCAAGGCGCGCGTGGCCCTCGGTTTCGCCGGCGACGAATTTGCCGTCGGGCAGTTCCCGGACGTTCGTGCCCTCGGAATCGCGGCGCAGCATGTGGGCGGGGTCGGGGTGGGTGATGATCTTGCCGCGGCCGCTGACGAGGTAGGCGTATTCGGAATGCACGGTGCCGCGGGCGCGGCTGTCGCTGCCACGCAGGCGGATGTGGTCCACGAGATTTTGCAGCCGCCGCAGCGAGAGGTCCGCGCCGGCCACGCCGATCAATTCGCCCGCCGCGTCGATAGTGGGGGCGCTCAGGGTGAGCATCGTGATTTCGGAGCCGTCCTCGTCGAAGTAGGGGTCGGTGATGTGAACGCGGCGGAGGCGTTTGGAGGTTTGGTACCAGCCTTGTTTGGCGTCGTGATAGTCGTAGTTGAGCTTCACCGTGCGCGGCCAGGATTTGCGGTCCACCCAGGCCATGGCGTTGGTTTCCTTCCAGCCCTTGCGCTCGTAGGCAAAGTAGAGGCCGTAGAGTTCGTCTTCCGGGGTGTCCTTGAGCACTTGGGCGAGGTAGGGGACGAGGCCGGGGTCGGGTTCGTGGCCGAAGGCGGTCTGGCGGATGGCGAGGCTGCGGGTGGTCTGGCCGACCCGGTTGAGGAAGTCGTCGAGCTGCGAGACGGCGGCCTGGACCTGTTTGAGGGCCTCGCGGTTGGTCTGTTGGTTGAGGGAATCGCGGTTGCTCTCGTAGCTGATCCAAGTGGTCAGAATGAGCACCAAGCAGGTGGCGGTGGCGATGTACACCTGCAACCGGCGCGAGATGGTCTTGGGAATCAGGGTCATGTTACTTGGTGCCCGGTCCGTAGTCGGTCGGCTCCCAAGTGCGCGCGAAGGTAGGTGCGCGGGGGGGAATGTAAAACCTCAAAATCAGGGCGAGGCGTGGAGGACACATCTCAGGTTCCAGCACCCGGGTGGCAAAATGGAGCCGTCCCGTCAACACGCGACGATCGCTCCGCAGTCGTCCGTCCGCCTTCCAAAAAACTGAGATGCGCCCTGACGTTTCTTAGGGGGCGATTTGGCTTGCCTCCGGGCGGCTGAAAAATAAGCCTGCCTTTTGCCAACCATCAAATTACCACTGCCAAGCTTCAGCGTTGATCGCTGAGTTTCCCAGCCGCGAAAATGAGTTGCCAAACATGAAACCAACAGAACGCATCCTGACTTTTACCATCGAGGGAATGTCCTGTGCGTTACCGCTGGGGGCGGCCCGGGAAGTTTTGACAATGGCCGCCTTGTCGCGTCCGCCGGGCGCGCCAGCGATCGTGGAGGGATTCCTCGACCTGGGTGGCCAGGCGGTGCCCGTGCTGCGGCTGGATCGACTGCTGGGACTGCCGACGTGGTCGCCCGGCGTGAACGCGTTGCTGCTGTTGGCCGACTTGGGGGAACGGTTGGTCGCCTTCCCCGTGTCGAAGGTCGAAGACGTGGTTGCCACGGGGGCGGATTCCAAAATCCTGCCGATGGCCGAAACGGAGGCCTTCAACGGGTGTGTGCGCGGGTTGCTGCAGCAGGGCGGCCAAACCCATTACCTGCTCGATCCCGCGCGCCTGTTGCTCGTCGCTGAAGCACGCCGGGTCGCGGAATTCCGTGCATGGGAGCAGCAACGATTGTCCGCCCTCGGACCGGGGCAAACCGCCACCGGGTAGCGCCATGCCAAATGTGACCGCCAATCCGACTGTCGCCACCGACCCGGCGTTTGGAGTGCTGAAGGACCACATCATCCAAGCGACTGGGCTGGCCTACTATGCGGATAAGGAACTTCAGTTGGCCGCCAAGGTGCAGGCCCGGTTGGCGGCCGTGAAACTCCCCGGCTGCCGGGACTATCTGGAGCTTTTGCGCCGGGGGCATGAAGGGGAAAATGAGCTAAACGAACTGGCGGCCGATCTCACCATCGGCGAGACTTTTTTTTCCGCCATCGCGAACAGTTCGACGCGCTGCGGGAAACCGTGCTGCCGGAACTCATCCGCAAGAATCAGGACTCCCGGCGGTTGCGCATCTGGCATGCCGGTTGTTCCATCGGCGCTGAACCTTACTCGGTGGCCATCCTGCTGGAGCAAGATTTCGCTCGGGAGCTGGCGGGTTGGGAGGTTTCCATCATCGCGACAGACATCAACCGGCGCTTCCTCGGCGCGGCGCGGGACGGCCGCTTCAACGACTGGGCCTTGCGCTCCTCCACCGAAGAATTCCGGCGCGCCTGCTTTGTGTCGGAAGGGCTGAACTGGACATTGCGGGAACCGTTTCGACGACGGGTTTCCTTCCAATACCACAACTTGGCGCGCCACGTTTTTCCCTCGCTGGCCAACAACCTCGCCGCCTTCGACATCATCTTCTGCCGGAATGTGATGATGTATTTCGAGCGCGAGCGGATGCGGCATTTGGTCGGCTGCTTTCGCGAGAGTCTCGTGGAGGGCGGCTGGATGCTGGTCGGCCCCTCGGAGGCGGACATCGAGTTGTTTCGCGAGTTCCGCACGGTGAACGTCCCCGGCACGACGCTTTACCAGAAAACCCTTAATTCAGTGCCCCGATTCTCATGGTCGTTCCCCGCCGCCCCCAAAATGGAAGCTCCGCCAGTCTGGCAACCGGCCCCACTGGAAATCAACGTGCCGCTGCCGCCGTCAGCCGTGCTTGCCCCACCGGACGCCGACGACGAACTGGTCGCGGTGCGCACGCTCGCCGACCACGGCGAGTGGAAGGCGGCAATGTATCGGTGCCAGGCCCTCCTCAAGAGCGAACCGCTCCGGGCCGAAGCGCACTTCTTCCAAGCCCTGCTGCTCGAGAACATGGGTGAATTGACGGCTTCCGAGCAGGCGTTGCGCCGAGCCATTTATCTGGATCGCGATTACGCGCTGCCGCATTACCACTTGGGTTTGCTGCTGCGACGGCGTGGCGACAAAGCCGGGGCCAGAAGGGCTTTTCGCAACGTTTCCGGAATCCTGTCGGCAATGGATGAGCAAACGGTACTTGCGCTCGCGGAAGGCATGACCATCGGCGATCTAAAGGAGATCGTCCCGTCGGAATTGGAAATGTTGCAGGAGTAACCCATGTCAGCCCCCCCAAAAAACGCCGTCCGCGAGCGCCTCGACTGGCAGAAGGTTCGTCAGCGGCTCGACCAGAGCGAGCAGGCGCTCAAGGCCGACAACGTGCTCAGCCCCGAGCGCGCCGCGGTGGTTTTGCGGCGGCGGGCCGAGGCGCTGGCAAAACGCGGGCTGACAGCGCGGAGCACCGCGCGGTCGGAACCGTTGTTGGTGTTCACGCTCAATGCCGAGCGTTACGCGGTCACCGCCGAAGCGCTGGTGGAAATATCCAAGCTGGAACAATGCACGCCGGTTCCTGGAGTGCCTGCGGCGGTGCTGGGTCTGATCAGTCACCGGGGCGAATTGCGCGCGATCATTGATCTGGCGGCGCTCCTGGGACTGAAGACGGAGGGCGACCGGCGGACGGGCTTCGTCTTGTTGCTGCGCCAGGCCGAATTCCAGACCGGCTTCCGCGTGGACGCCGTGGAGGAAATTTCCACTGTTGATACGGCGACCATTCAGACCGGGTTCTCCGGTGGCGACGCCGGAGCGGTGCGTTTTGCCAGTGGCGTCACCCGCGACGGACTCACGCTGCTGGATGTCAAAGCGCTCTTGACGCACGAAACGCTTGGCCCGGCGAACCGTTCGTTGCTCCTTTCCCAAACCAAATCCTAAACTCCAAACCTATCCAGCCATGCGCACTCAATTCGGCCTCGCAAAACAACTGGGACTTGGCTTCTCCGCCATCATCCTCCTGATGGCGGTCAGCGCGGTCCTTTCTTATCTCCGGCAGCGGGACATGAACCACACTGTCGCCGTGCTTCAGGAGGAGTATTTCCCCACCTCCACCGCGCTGGACGGGATGGTATCGTCGCTGCACCGGGCCTTGGCCGCGTTGCGGGGTTACCTGATCCTCGGGGCGGAAAAATCTGCCGCCGACCATTTCATCACGCTGCGCAAGGATGCCTGGATGGAGCTGGACCGCAGCAAGGGACAGCTCACCCTTTTTGCGAAAAAGTGGGACAACACGCGGGATTTGGGCAACCTCCAGATCGTCACCGACAACTTTGAGCCACTGCGTCAGGTGCAGCAACGTGTCGAAGACATTGCCCACACCGAACAGAACATTCCCGCCCTTCAACTCCTGACGACGGAGGCGGTGCCCCGGGCCGAAAAGATCGCCGCCGCCCTCACCGCGATCATGGATGCCGAGGCCGCGCAGGAAGGGACGGCTGAACGCAAGAAGCTGCTGAAAATCATGGCGGACACACGAGGATCCTTCGCCTTCGCCCTCGCCGATGAGCGCGCCTATCTGTTCACCGGGGATGAGGCCTTCCGGCGGTCCTTTGAAGAGGAATGGGCGAAATATGAGGCGGCCTTCAAACAGGCGGCGGGCCTCGTGGCGTTGCTCAACCCGAACCAACGCCTCGAGTGGGATAGTTTGGTTACCCTGCGCGGTGAATTCGCTCCGCTGATCAAAAAGATGTTTGATTTGCGCAAGTCCAAGGACTGGAACAAGGCCAACTACATCCTGGCCACCGAGGCCGCGCCGCGCGCGGAGAAAATGCTCGCCGCGGTGAAGGATCTCGACACCGCGCTCGACGAGCGTTTGCGCAAGGCCCGGACGGACGTGGAAACCGCCACCGCGCGCACCACCTGGACGCTGCTCGGCGTCACCGCGCTGGGCATCATCTTGGGCGCGGGCATTGCCAGCGTCACCAGCCGACGCATCACCACCGCCATCAATGCCGTCGTGGAACGCGCCCGCAACATCGGCGCGGGTGATTTGAGAGGTCAGCCCATCCAACAGACGAGCAACGATGAAATCGGCGAGCTGGCTCAGGTGTTCAACGTGATGCAAGCCGGACTCCAGGAGCAAGTCCGCCAGACCCGCTCCGGCGTCGAAAACCTCAACAGTGCCAGCGCGCAGATTCTGGCCTCCGCGCAGGAGCAGGCCTCCGCCACCAAGGAACAGGCCGCCACGGTACAGGAAGTCACCAGCACCATGCAGGAACTCAGCAAGTCCGGCGCGGACATTTCCGACAAGGCCAAGAAAGTCGCCACCGCCGCCGAGGCTTCCTCCAGCGCCACCAAAGCGGGCATCAACGCCGTCGAGAAAACCACCCGCATCATGGATTTCATCCGCGAGCAGGTCGAGGAGGTCGCCGGAAAAATCGTGGCCCTGAGCGAGAAAACCCAGGCCGTCGGCGAGATCACCGCCGCCGTCAACGACGTGGCCGAGCAATCCAAACTGCTCGCCCTCAACGCCGCCATCGAGGCGGCAGCGGCCAACCAGGAAGGCAACCGCTTCTCCGTGGTGGCCGGGGAAATGAAAAACTTGGCCGATCAGGCGAAGGAATCCACCGCCCAGGTGCGCACCGTGCTGGCGGAGATTCAGAAAGGCATCAACACCTCGGTGATGCTGACCGAGGAAGCCGTCAAGCGGGTGGAAAGCGGCAAGCAACAGGCCGACATCATGCAGCAAACCATCCGGCAACTGGCGCAGGCGACGGACGAAAGCGTGCAGGCGTTCCAGCAAATCATCGGCGGGACCAACCAGCAGCAAATCGGTTTTGATCAGGTCACCCAGGGCATGCAGGACATCCGGCAGGCGACCGAACAAACCGCGGCGTCCACGGCCCAACTGGAAGGCGCTGTCACCAACCTGACCGCCCTGAGCCGGCAGCTCACCGGGTTGATTGAAAAATACAAGGTCTAGCTCATGGGCCTGAAAGAAAAACTGCTCCAGGCTTTTGCCGCCGAGCACCAGGAACTGCTTCAGCGCATTCGGGCCGCGCTGGACCGGCAGCTTTCCGGCGAATCGTCCTCCGCGCCACCGGAGTGGGCCGAGGCCTATCGCGCGGCGCACAGCTTGAAGGGTGCGGCGCGGGTCTGCGACCTGCCCGGCATCCAGCAGGTCGGCACCGTCTTGCAAACCATCTTCGGCCGGGTTCGCGACGGCGCGCTGACGCTCTCCGCCGAGCATGTCCGGGTGATCCGCGAGGCTGCGGACGGCGTCGAGCGGGCGGCCCAAGCGGGCGTCGCGGGCCAGCCGGTGCCGGACCTCAGCGCCCCGGCCGCCGCCTTGGAAAAAATTCTGGCGGCCGCCGGGACGGATTCGCCCAACGCGAAGAGCGAGCCGTCCAAACGTCCCGAACCCAAGTCACCGCGGGCGATGGGCGAGCGGTTGCTCGCCGCGTTCCAAGCCGAGCATCAGGAACATTTGGAATCCATCCGCGCCATCCTCGGCCGCCTGGAAGGTCAGGCCAATCCGGTCCTCGAGCCGGCGCAGATCAACGAAGTCTTTCGCGGGATGCACAGCATCAAGGGCGCGGCCCGGGTGAACGAACTGCACGCGGTCCAAAGCCTGGCCCACATTTTGGAAACGTTGTTTGCCAAGGTGCGCGACGGGGCGCTGGCGTTGACTCCCGGGACGCTCCACGAGATCCACCGCGGGCTGGACGCCCTCGAGGACGCCGCCGCGGCGGGGATTCAACGCCAGCCGGCTCCCGACATCTCGGCGGCTTTGAAAGCCATCGAATCGCTCGTGAGCGGTGACGCCACGACGGCGCCCGCTGTTCCGGTGCCCGCGTCCGCGCCCAAGCCGGAGCCTGCCGAAGTCGTTGGCGAAGCCGGGCAGACCGTTCGCATCAACGCCACGGCGCTGGACCGCATCCTGGACACGGCCGGCCAGTTGATGACCGAGTGTTTTCAACAGGCCGGATTGCGCCGCGATTTGAGCCAGGTGGCGCGCGCGACCGGCGAACTCCGCAAGGAATGGGAAACGGCCACGACCTCCGATCTGCAACCGCACGGCGCGAAGGCCGGCCCGGATGCGCACCGATTGCGGGAGCTGACGCGCCAGATGGCCTCCGTGCGGCGGCGGCAGTCCACCGGCAGTTGGACGCTCGAACGGCTGGCGCGCGAGCTGCACCAGAACGTGCGCCAGGCGCGATTCGTGCCCGCGGCCACGGTCTTCCAAGGTTTTCGGAAAATGGTGCGCGACCTCGCGGGTGATGAGGGCAAGGAGGTGGAGGCACAGGTGACGGGCTTGGAGGTGGAGGCGGATCGGCTCGTCCTCCAGGCGCTGAAGGACCCGGTGATGCACCTGTTGCGCAACGCTGTCAGTCACGGGGTCGAAAAACCGGAGTCGCGCCGCACGCACCACAAACCGGCGTCCGGCCGCGTGGCGCTGCGGGTCGCCTCGGATGGCAACCGCCTGTTGATCACGGTGGAGGATGACGGTGCAGGCATTGACCTCGGCCGGGTTACCGAGCTGGCGATCAAGCGCGGGATTATCACCGAAACGGAAGCGGCGGCCAGTTCCGCCCACGAGCTGACGCGGCTGATCCTGCGCGCAGATTTTTCAACCTCGCGGGTGATTACGGAAGTGTCCGGGCGCGGCATCGGATTGTCAGTGGTCAACACCACCGTGATGCGACTGGGAGGCGAGCTGGAGATCGAACCGCAGGCTGGCGGGGGGACGTGTTTCCGCGTCACCGTACCGCTGTCCCTGGCCACGCAACGCCTCGTCATGGCGCAGTGCCGGGGCCGCGAGTTCGGGCTGCCGTTCACCGCCGTGGAGTCCATTCTGCGGGTCAAGTGGGCGGACGTGCGCTCCATCGAGGGTCATCCCCACCTGTTGCTGAAAGACGAAGCGGTGCCGTTGACCAGTCTTGAACAGGTGCTGCATTTCGATGACGCACAAATCCGGCTGGAGAACGGGCGCGCGCAAATCGTGGTGCTGCGCGGTGGCGGCAAGCGCCTGGCTCTCACCGTGGATGGTTTCGCCGGCACGCGCGACACCATCGTCAAGGACCTCCCGCCGCCCGTGGCCGTCAATCCGCAGCTCAGCGGGGCGATCATCACCGAGCAGGGCGGCGTGGCGCTGGTGTTGAATCCGGTTCAGCTCATCCAAGCCTTCGCTCCCTCCGGCGCCATCGTGGCGCGGACCGAGCAGGCCCGCACCGAGGAGGCGGCCCGGCACACGGTGCTGGTGGTGGATGATTCTTTCACGACCCGCACGCTGGAGAAAAGCCTCCTCGAGGCGCACGGCTACCAAGTGCTCATCGCGGTGGACGGCGTGGAGGGGTTGGCCCGCCTGCGCGCGGAGAAAGTGGACCTGGCCATCATCGACGTCGAGATGCCGCGCATGGACGGCTTCACGATGCTCGAGGAAATCAAAAAGGATAACGTCCTCAAGTCCGTTCCGGTCATCATGGTTACTTCCCTCGAGAAGCGGACGGACATCGAACGGGGATTGAACCTCGGCGCGGAGGCCTACATCGTGAAGCGCAAGTTCGATCATCAGGAACTGCTGCGAACCATTGAACAGATTCTGTGAACCTGCCACCCCATGACTGATGCGACCAAGCTTATGCCGCTGACCCAAGACGCGACCCGCCCGCCGGCGCTCGCCCGGAAACGGGTTTTGATCGTCGAGGACTCCGCCGTGATCCGGCAAATGCTGGAACACATCATCGGCAGCGATCCCCGGCTGGAGGTGGTCGCCTCGGTGGATTCGGGCGAAGCGGCGCTGCGCATCCTCAACCGCGTCTCGCCCGACGTCATCTCCATGGACATTCGCCTGCCGGGCATGAATGGATTTGAGACCACGCAGCGCATCATGGCCGAACGGCCCACGCCGGTCGTGGTCATCTCGGCCAGCGTCGAGGACGAGGATTTAAAAATCTCCATGAACGCGCTGCGCGCCGGGGCGCTCGCGGTCTTGGAAAAACCCACGGGCCTGGCCCATCAGGACTACGAAACCGTGGCCCAGAAAATCTGCACGCAACTCTTCATCATGAGCCAGGTCCACGTGGTTCGGCAGCGATTTCCCCGCGCGGATCTCGGGACGCCCCGCCGCCTTTCCCCCAACGCCGAGCTGGTGCGGCCGGCGGCCCCCTCCGCCGCGCCAGGCAGCTACCGGATGGTCGGCCTTGCGGCCTCGACCGGCGGTCCCAATGCGGTCGTCAAGCTGCTGTGCGGCCTCGGCGCCGATTTCCCTCTGCCGGTGCTCTTGGTTCAGCACATTTCGGCCAGCTTTCTCAACGGCTTCGTGAACTGGCTGGGCGGAGTGACACCGCTCAAGGTGGTGCGGGCGGCCAACGGCGTCGTCCCCGCTCCCGGTCACGTTTACGTCGCCCCGGAGGACGTTCACCTGACGCTGCAACGCGGACGTTTGGTGCTCGTGGACAGCGCGCCGGTCAGTTCGCAAAAGCCGTCTGCCACCGTGCTCTTTGAATCGATGGCGGCCAGCCTGGGAGAGTCCGCCTTGGGCATCGTGCTCACCGGGATGGGAGATGACGGAGCCAAGGGATTGAAAGCAATGCGCGATGCGGGCGCCTACACGATCGGCGAAGACGAATCGACGGCGGTGGTGTTCGGCATGCCGGCGGCGGCCTTTCAAATGGGTGGCCTGTGCCAGTTGCTGCCGCTGGATGAAATCCCCGAAAGAATGCTGGCCCTGACGGCGAAAAGAAACTCGAACCCATGAGTTCCCCGTCCATCACTCCCGCACCCAAACGCATCCTGCTCGTCGAGGATTCCCTCACGCAGGCCATGTTGTTGCAGGATATTTTGGAACAAGGCGGCTGGACCGTTGCCGTCGCCACCTCGGCGGAAGCGGCGATTGAACGCATCAATCAGGAATCTCCCGACCTCATCGTTGCCGACCTTTACCTGCCGGGAATGCGCGGTGACGAACTCTGCCGCCAGCTTCGGATGAACTTCAACACCCGGAGCATCCCGATTCTGATGCTCACGGCGGAGGAGGCCGGCAGCGCCGAAATCAAGGGGTTGGAAAGCGGCGCGGATGATTTTGTCCCCAAGTCAGTGGATCCGGAGATTCTGCTGCTGCGAGTGCGGATGCTGCTGACCAAATCGGAAGCCGCCTCGTCGGGCCTGGCCCAGCGGGAGTCACACTTCCACCGCGCACGGATCCTCACGATTGACGACAGCCCGACCTTTCTTGCGTTTTTGGAAGAGGAGTTGAGTCGCGAAGGCTACCAAGTCGAGCAGGCGCACGACGGGCGGGAGGGACTGGAGAAACTGAACACCGGCAATTACGACTGCGTGCTGGTGGACTTGGTCATGCCCGACATGGACGGCATCCGGGTCTGCCACGAGATCAATGAACTGCGCCACCGGTTGAGCAATCCCATCGTGGCGCTGATGCTCACGGCCCACGAAAACAAGGAGGACCTCACGCGTGCGCTGGCGGCGGGGGCGGATGATTTCGTCGGCAAGTCCAGCGACGTGGCGGTGCTCAAGGGGCGCATCCGGGCCTTGCTGCGGAGGAAATTTTTCCAAGAGGAAAACCGCCGCATTCTTGAGGCGCTCAAGAACAAGGAATTGGAAGCCGTCAAGGCCCGTGCGGAGAAGGAGGTGGCCGAAGCCCGCGCCGCACTGGTGGGGGAACTCGAAATCGCCAAGGAACTGGCCGAGCACGCCAACCGCAGCAAAAGTGAATTCCTCGCCAACATGAGCCACGAGTTGCGCACGCCGCTCAACTCGGTGATCGGCTTCGGCAACATCCTGCTCAAAAACAAGGCGGGAAACCTCAGCGCGGAAGACCTCACCTTCATCGGGCGCATTCTCGCCAACGGCAAACATCTTCTCGGCCTCATCAACCAGTTGCTCGACCTCTCCAAGATCGAGGCTGGCAAGATGGAATTGGAGCTGACCTCGGTGGCTTTGGATCAATTGGTGCGCGAGACCCTGGCCACCCAGGAAAGCCTGTTGCGCGACCGCCCGGTGAAACTGCTGACCGACCTGCCCGAAGCCGTCGCCGTGCTGCAGGCCGACGCGGGCAAAATCAAACAAGTCCTCCTCAACCTCATCGGCAACGCCCTCAAGTTCACCGCCGAAGGCAGCATCACCGTACGCCTCGTGGTGGAGCCGGCCACGCGCCGGCCCCAGTGTCTGGAGGTGCAGGACACGGGCATCGGCATTCCCCGCCATCGCCAGGCCGCCATTTTCGAGGCGTTCCAACAGGCGGAGTCGGGCACTTCCCGGAAATATGGTGGCACCGGCTTGGGCCTCACCATCTCGCGCGCCTTCTGTCAGTTGATGGGGTTTCGGCTCGAGGTGCAGAGCGAGGAGGGCAAAGGCTCGACCTTCCGCGTAGTTCTGGCACCCGAAGCCAAACCCGCTGCGGGGCCAACGGAAGCGCCCTCGGCGTCGCCGCCCCACCCCGAACCACCGCTGGACCAGCCCGCGCGCCTCGTGCTGGTCGTGGACGACAATCCTGACTCGCACATCCTGCTGGGCAACTTAATCGAGGAATGCGGCTGCCGGGTCATCACCGCCGACTCGGGCGCGCTGGCGTTAACCCGGGCGCGCGAGTCCAAACCTGACCTGATTTTGCTGGACCTGATGATGCCAACCAAGAATGGCTGGGAGACGCTGCAGTCCCTCAAGGCCGACCCCGCAACCGCCGCCATTCCGGTCGTCATCGCCAGCATCGTCGCTCACGAATACCGCGGCACGGTCCCGGGGGCGACGGATGTGTTGCAAAAACCCGTCTCGCGGGACGCTCTGCTACGCGTGATCCGCACCCATACGCGGCCCAAATTGCTGGTAGTCGCGGACTCGATATAGGACCGGCAATTATTCGTGGGCCGTATCGCATCCGAAGGCATTGAGTTTTACACGGGGGCAACGGACGCGAGGAGTTGGATCTGCTGACCGAGTTCTCCTTGGACATCATCCTGCTCGACCTGCTCCCGCCGGAGCTGGATGGCTTGGCGTTTCCGGAGCAACTCCGCCAAGCCCTCCGGGCATGAAGGCTCCCAGGTGTTGACTGTGACGGCCAAGAAACTGCCGCCCGAAGATCTGCAACTGCTCCGTCCCCGGTCAGAAACCAGCTTCCGAAAAATCGGCAGTCTGGCGGCAGTTTGAAACTTCCTCTTCACCAAGCCGTGATCGCTGAACCCCGCAATCGTTCGCTGCCGGAGGCCACCTCCGGCCCCAGCCCGCAGAAGGATCATTTGGGCGGCGGCGGGCCGGGCTTGCCGGGCGGCGGCTGACGTTGCGGGGGCCCGCGGCGGATGATGGTTTCGGGGGCGTCCTGCTCGGGGACTTTGAGTTCGGTGCGGAGCTTGGTCAGGTCGGCGTGCAGTTGCTTTTGGAGGTCGGCGACGGCGGGCTGGCCGTAGAGGCTCTTCATTTCCTGCGGATCGGTTTTCAGGTCGAAGAGTTCCCAGTAGTTGAACTGCGGCTCGTAGAAGTGGACGAGTTTGTAGCGGTCGGTGATGAGGCCGTAGTGCTTGGCCACGTCGTGGGGGCCGGGATATTCGTAGTAGTGATAGTAGAAACTTTTGCGCCAGTCGGCGGGCGTCTGGCCGCGCAGGATGGGCACCATGCTGCGGCCGTGCATCTCGGCGGGAACGGGGAGGCCGGCGGCTTCGAGGAAGGTGGGGCCGAAGTCGATGTTCGCGACGATGTCCCGGTTGACGCCGCCGGGCTGGATGACGCCGGGCCAGCGGATGAGGAGCGGTGTGCGGAGGGATTCCTCGAAAATCCAGCGTTTGTCGAACCAGCCGTGTTCGCCGAGGTAGAAGCCCTGGTCGGAGGAATAGACGACGATGGTGCTGTCGGCGAGACCCTCGTCCTCGAGGAATTTCAGGAGGCGGCCGACGCTTTCATCGACCGACTTGATACAGCCGAGGTAGTCGTGGAGGTAGCGGTTGTATTTCCAGCGAACGAGCTCTTTGCCGGTAAGGGCGGCTTTGCGGAAGGCCTCGTTGCGCGGCTCGTAGTAGGCGTCCCAGACTTTGCGTTGTTCGGGGTTTAGTTGGGGCGGCGGGGTGAGCTTGAGGTCTTTCGGGGTCATCGTTTTCGCGATGGTCATGTCTTGGTCGCGCTCGGCGCGACCGCGGCCGGCATAGTCATCGAAGAGCGTGGGCGGCTCGGGATATTTGCGATCCTGATCGTGACCGAGGTGTTTGAGGTTGGGCGCCCATTCGCGATGCGGGGCCTTGTGCTGGCACATCATGAGAAAGGGCTTGGATTTGTCGCGTTGCTTGAGCCAGTCGAGGGCGAAGTCGGTGGTGAGGTCGGTGACGTAGCCGGTGTGTTTCACGCGCTCGCCGTTGCGGATGAACACCGGGTTGTAGTAGTCACCCTGGCCGGGAAGTATCTGCCAGTGGTCGAAACCGGTGGGGTCGGTGACGAGGTGCCATTTGCCAATGATGGCGGTCTGGTAGCCGGCGGCGCGGAGGAGTTTCGGAAAGGTGGTTTGGGAGCCGTCGAAGCGGCTGTTGCTGTTGTTGTAGAAGCCGTTCGCGTGGCTGTATTTGCCGGTGAGAATGGCGGCGCGACTGGGGCCGCAGATGGAATTGTTCACGAGGCAACGATCGAAACGCACGCCCTCGCGACCGAGCCGGTCGAGGTTGGGCGTGGCGAGAAGTTTGCGTTCCTCCCCGTAGGCGCTGATGGCCTGGTAGGCGTGATCGTCGGAGAAAATGAAGAGGACGTTGGGCTGTTTCGGCGCGGCGACGGCGGTGTTGACGGTGGACGCGGCGGCGAAGCAGAGGAGCAGCGCGAGGGCGCGTGGGAGAGCGCCCAGGAGCGTGCGAGCGAGGAGGCGTGCGATGGTAGAAGAGAAAATGGGCGCGGACATCGCCGGAGGTTGTAACGAGGACGCGAGCGGGGAGTCGAGCGGCGAATTGCGGCGAGGGCCGAAGCGATGGGTTACGGGCGATCACCAGTGGTCGCGCTGGCGCGCAGTGAGCGCGGCACTGATGCCGCAGCAGCGCCGGGACTGTGCGGACCAGACGCAGGAGCCGGCGGTCGAACAGGCGTCGGGCTACTTTGTGCGCAATGTCAGCCGTATGAAGTATGGCACCTTTAGCGCGGCGGGCTGCTTCATCGGCTCCGGCGTGGTGGCGGCCGGTGTAAGCAATCCGGCATGTTCTGGTCCAAACCGGGGGCCGAAACCATCCTTGCGCTGCGGTGCATCCACAGCAGCCGCAGGCTCGACGAGTTCTGGAACCACGGCTAAACCTCCCCGCGGCCCGCAACAAAGGTCTCCCGCTGACAGCTTGCCGGAAGAATTCCATCTCACACCCCGCCCCGCTCTTTTCCTTCGCCCCGACTCGCAAACCTGAAATGCTCGCCCGCACATCGCCCATGCTCGCCCCGCTCGAACCCGCCCACCGCACGGCCCTCTCGCTCGCCGTGCTCATCACGCTGCTCGCGTGGGAAACCGCCGCACCCTTCTTCCCACTCTTCGCCCGCGCCCCGCGAGAACGCCTCCCGCACGGCGCGCGCAACATCTTCCTCGGCCTCCTCAATGCCCTGCTCACCGCCACCCTCTTCACCTTCGCCTGGCGTCTCGTCGCCGACTGGACCGCCGCCCATTCCTTCGGCCTCCTCCACTGGCTTTCGCTCGCGGACTGGCCCCGCCTCGCCGCCGCGATTCTCCTCTTCGATGCCTGGATGTACGCTTGGCACCGGCTCGCCCATCGCGTGCCCTTCCTCTGGAATTTTCATCGCACCCACCACACCGACGCCCAGATGGATGTCACCACCGCCAACCGCTTCCACATTGGCGAAATCATCATCTCCTCGATCCTCCGTCTCCCCGTCATCGCGCTGCTCGGTCTCAGCCTCCCCGAACTCGCCCTCTACGAAACCCTCATGTTCACCACCGTCCAAATTCAGCACGCCAACATCAGCTTCGGCCCGCGCCTCGACCGCTGCCTGCGCATCCTCTTCGTCACCCCCTTCATCCACAAAGTCCACCACTCCCGCTGGCAGCCCGAGACCGATTCCAACTACAGCTCCTTCCTCTCCATCTGGGACCGCCTCTTCCGCACCCTCCGCCTCCGCGACGACCCGCACACCATCCAATTCGGCCTCGCCGACTTCGACGACCCGCGCCACCACACCCTTCCCGGCCTCTTCGCCACCCCGCACGTCCGCCCCGCCAAAACCCCACCTGTAGGAGACGACGTAAGGAGACTCTGACCCGAATGGCCCTAAGATAAGGAAAAACCCCCGATTTGTTGGGCTTTTCACCGTGTTTTAGCCGCCCCTCCGCCTGCCCGTGAAACCACGCTTCGGAAAACCTCAATGAATTTCAATCCACTGATAGAAGCGTTTTCGAGATTTTGCGGTATCGACACTGTGCAACCCTCTGTAACTGCGCGTTTTAGGTCTTATCTTAGGGCCATTCGACTCTGACCCTTCCCCACCCCTCCGCGGTGTTCGCCCCGGTCCGCTTCCGTCAAAAACGCCGCAGCGATCAGAAACACGCAGAGAAAACACCGAGGAAAAAAACCGCCATCATTTTGCCCCCATTATTCTGCCAGTTCCCGCGCGCAGAACCACAGCATCCGCGGCAGATGAAACGGCCCCTTCCACAACGTCCCCTTCGCCCGTGACGCCACCTTGCCATCACGCCGCAAATACCCGAACCACTCGCCAAATTCTGGATCCGGAAAATGTTGGAAACTCCAGTCATGCACCAGCCGGTGCATCTCGGCGTAACGCGCCTCGCCCGTCAGCTTCCACGCCAGCAACGTCGCGATGATCGCCTCATTGTGCGGCCACCAGAACTTCATGTCCTGCCAATACTCCTGCACCGGCAAGCCCTTCAAATCCGTGAAATAAAGCAGCCCGCCAACCTCGTTGTCCCACCCGCGCGCCCACATCCAGTCCAGAATCTGCGTCCCCACGCCGATCAACCGCTGGTCCCCCCGCAGCCGCCCCTCGTGCATGAGAAACCACGCGCACTCCAGCGCATGACCCGGGTTCAACGTCCGCCCGTCAAAGTGATCGATCACACTCCCGTCCGGCGCGACATTCTCCATGAGCGCCCGCTGCTCCGGCTTCAGAAAATCCCGCTCAATCTCCGCGATGCTGAAATCAATCCACTCCGTGCAACTCCGCCCGCTCACGCTCACATCGCCCAGATTCGCCCGCAGCTCCTGCGCCGTCGCGATGCCGATCATGTGCGGCCCGATCCCCTTCATCGGCCGCGTCGCCTCGAACTTCGGCGGCATCACTCCCGGCGTGAAACTGTGATGCAAATACGTCGCGAAACACCGCTGCGCCTCCTCCGCCGCCTGCTGCTCCCCCGTCGCCTGCGCGAACGCCGCGAACGCAATTGCCGCAAATGACTCACTGAACACATACCGCCGCATCCGCAGCGGACGCCCCTCCCGCGTCACCGTGAAATACATCTTCCCCGCCGGCGAAAAACAGTGCGCCCGCAAAAACTCCACACAACTCCGCGCCGCCCCGAGCCACTCGGACCGCCGCTCCATCGTGTTGTGCAACGTCGCGAACATCCACGCCGTCCGCCCCTGAAACCACACCGACTTGTCCGTATCCACCACCGTTCCGTCGCGATCCACCGCCGTCATAATTCCGCCATGCTCGCGATCCATCCCATGCTTCAACCAGAACGGCATGACATCGTCGAGCAACGCATTCCGATAAACCTCCGCGAGCGCGGCGCGACTGGCGGCAGTTTTGAGATCAGTGGTCATAGTTTGGTTGGGAAAGTAATTAGTGATTAGTAATTAGTAGGGAGCGGGTAACTGCGGGCATTCGGTATTCCGCTGGTCTTGTTCACACGGGGCTTCGTCTAACACATCGCCTCTGGGAAAAGTAATTAGTGATTAGTAGGGACGAACAACCCGAAGCGTTCTGCTTTCCACTAATTACTAATCACCAATTACTAATTACTTTTCCCACCCCCGCTTCGCCAGCACCTCCGCAAACCGCCGCCCCACCTCCAACGTCCCCGCCGCCGTGAAATGCGTGCGACCCGGCAGCAGCGTCTCCGCGCCCGCCGTATCGACATAGACACACAACTTGTCCTTCGCCGCCAGCGCCTGCTGCGCGGCGATCACCTTCGGCATGAACGGATTCTTGTCGTTCCCGAACCGCGTGTTCACCGCGATCAAGGCCACCAACTCGGGTGCATCAAGGTCCTTCCGCAACGCCGCCAGCATTGCGCCGAGATTCCTTTCGTAATTCGCCGCGTCCGCCGCGTTCGCGTCGCTCTCGCCCTGCACCCACAGCAGCGCCCGCAGCCGCAGCGTGATCCCCTTGTCCTTCGCCGCCGCCATCGCCGCCTTCGTCTCGCCCACCAGCGCGCGATAACACGCCCCGGCCGGACCCGCGTCCGCCGGATTCCAATCCGTCCGCATCCCCGTGCCGCTGAACGCCGCCTTCACGATCGCCAGCGGCTTGCCGCCCTTGGCCCGCCACTCGCGCGCGAAGCCCATCTCCGGCCCGAACCCGCCCTCGGGCTTGGCGAAATTCCCATACTGCCGCCCCGACCGCGCGGCGGTGGCCTCCAGCTTCGACATCGGCGTCCCCTTCGGCTGCGGCTGCAGATGCGTCCACTTCCGCCCGCTCGTGACATCAAAGTCATCCGGCGGCGGATCACCCACCCGCCACCAGAACATCACCTCCTTGTCCCCCGCATCCGCCGGCAACTCGTTCGCGTAGGCATCGTAACCCACCGCATTCGATTGCCCCGCCACCAGCACCAGCTCGCGCTGCTCGTCGGCACTGAGCGAGGCGAGCGAGACCAGCAACAGCACGGTGAAAAGGGGGAATTGGGTTTTCATGAAAGTAAAAAATGGTGCCGCGACAGAAGATGGGAAAGCCCCCGCACGGGCAAGCGATTTCCCCCCGAGCCTCCGCACTTTGTAGGAGTCGAGGTAACGAGACTCTAACCTCCTTCCGCGAGAGGCCCGCTCAACTACTCGCCGAGCCGCGTCTTGCAACCAAGTTCCGGTGCCACACGCCTCGTCCAAATCGGCCCCCGAGACTCAGTCCGCTGCTCGCGTAGAAAAGGTCAGAGTCTCGTTACCTCGACTCCTACAAACACACGTCCGCACGGCCCCACCTTGTCACTGCCTACGGAACGAGCCGGACGGTCAGTCCAGCGACGGGCTTGCCGTCCGCTCCGGCGAAGCGCAGACAGCCCTGCCAGTTGTTGTTCTCGTTGATGACTTTGAAAACCACGACGTTGACACCGGCCTTGAGAGTGAGATTGGCAGCCTTGTCCGTGTCGGGATCGAGCGTGCGGGTGTCGGTGAATTTCACGACCTCCTTGCCGTTGAGATAGACCTTGCCCTGGTCGTTGCTGCCCATGAACAACTGCGCGCCGGTCACTTCCTTCGCGGCGACGACATAGGCGACGGCATAGGCGGCGACGTTTTCATTCACCGCGCCGAGGACTTCATTGATGTCGAAGAAATAGTCCTTGGCCTTGATCGCGCGCCACTTGAGCGCCTTGCCGCCGACGGTGACAGAATCTCCGGCCTTGGGTTTGAGAGCGCCCTCGTCGGGCACCTGTTGTTTGTCGATTTCCTCGGCTCCGGCATTTTCCGAGCCGAGCGCGATGGGGGCGAGCAGGAGCCAGTCGCGAATGAAACCTTTGTCATCCGGCTTGAGCGGTGCATCGGCGGCCACCGCAATGAGCGCGGTGGACAAAATGGCGGCGACGGTGAGGTGGGAGAGGAGTTGGGCGAATGGGATTTTCATGGTGCGAGAGTAAGAAGCCGGCGGTGGCAGGTCAATCGGGGAGCGGGCAGAAATTTAGATGATGTCCCAAAACAGCTTCGGCCCCGCCATCTGCCGCCGCACTCCACAGCGCGCTACGTGGCTGTGTGCGCACCGGAGAGATAGCGGCGGGCCTTGGCCTGCAGCAGCGCGACAAAATCGCCGACCTCGACGCAAAGCTGATACTCGGCGCGCTCCTCCGGCGAGAGGGTACCGGAGTTGCATTTGTCGGCGAGTTCCTCGACCCGGCGGCGCGAGGAATCATCGGCACGCAAGGCCAGAATCTCGTGAGCGGATGCGGTCGTCAGGCAGCGGCCCAACGGTTCCATCAACCCGCCCAACAGCGCAGTCGCGGTTCCTTTGGTATTCATGGCCGGACACTAACAACGGCACGGAAGCAGCCGCAAACGGGGATTTGGGAGGCTGGTAGCCGACCATCAGGGACGATTCGCCCGCGCCTTCAGTTCCCGCTGCAACGTCGCGACAACGGCGTCTTTCAGCAGCGCGGTGCCGGCGGCCTGCCAGTGGAATTGGTCGCCGCGTGCGAGGTCGAGACGCGACGAAAGCACCGCGTAGAGGTCGTTCACCGGCACTTTCGCATCAGCCATGACTTTTGCGGCCATGCGATTGTGCTCAATGATAACGGAGTTGATCTCGGCATCGAGTTCACCGGGTTTGCCCTTCGCGGTCACGGGCGTGCTGCTCGCCCAAATGAAGGTGGCAGTCGGTGCCTTCGCGCGAATCGTCTCGACGAGCTTACGCGTGAGCGGCTCGAACTGGCCGTCGGGGATGCGGCCCTTCTGCCAGCCGTGCAGACCCATGTTGACGTGGACGATGTCGTAAGGGCCGCGGGCGAGCACTTCGGCGAGCATCTCGTGCAGGCGGTAGGAGGACTGCGCCAACGGGTTCACCCACGCGTCCACGTAAGCCTGGCCGTCGAGCGCCTTCACGGTGCCGGCGAGGTAGCCGTTGAGAATCGAGTCACCCATGAGCAACACGCGAGGGCGCTTCGGGTCAGTGCGGGTGGCCTGATCCAAGCGCCAGCCCTGACCGTCCGCGTGCAGGCGCGGGTCGAACTCGGTGGCGGCGGAGGATTTGACCGGGGGCTTGGGGGCGGCGGGCGTTGGCTTCGGCGGTGCCGGCGGGCTGGTGACGGGTTTGAAGTTCACTGCTTTAAGGGTCTCCCCCGGCATTTGCCGCGTGCGGATGGAAAGTTGCACCCAGGCCAGTTCGTCTGAGCCGGTGATGGCGACGCGGTTGTTGGCCACCGTGGCGGCGACGGGATGAGTGAAGGTGGGGCTGTCGTTGGTGCGCCCCTTGGTGCGGAGGGTGACGCTGCGGTCCGTGTCTTCCGGGCCGCCGGGCTTCCACTGGGCGGAGAGCTGGTAGGTGACGCCGTTTTCGAGGGGCATCCATTCGCCATCCCAGTCCTTCGGTCCCTTGGCACTGACGGGGCGGCCCGGACGCCAAACTTGTGTCCAGCCGTCGGCTTGCTGCGAAGTGACCCAGCGCAATTGGAAGCCGGGATTCCGCACGAGATTCCCGCCGCCGGCCGTCAGCAGGTCCGTCGTCCCCAGTTTCGTGGTGACGTTTGCCGACAGGTTCACCGGCTGCGCTGCGGTCACCCAGCCGGGGGCGGTGATGACGGCCTCGTATTTTCCCGCTGGCAGGTGGTGAAACGCGAACGCGCCATCGGGGTCCGTGAGCGTGGAGAATTTGGTGCCGAGCAGAACGACCTTGGCCGGCACGCGAGCCAGCGACGCGGACTGGAGCTTGGGCGGAATGACGACGCCCGTGAGGGAAGCCTGGTGCGCCTGGGTCTGGGCCAGCGTGCCCAGCGTGTGCAGGAGGTCGGCGACGACCCGCGCGGTTTCCAGCGCGCATTCCAAGACGATGGGCTCGACGGGCGGCCGGCGGTCCGCCATCACGTCGGCGCGACAGCGGAGGGCGCGTTCCTTGGAATACTCGATGAGCCCGTCCATGCGCTGGAGCAAGCCGGCTTCCCCGGTGCTGTCGTTGGTGCCGAGCAGGCGCGGCTGGTAACCGGGCAGCAGAATGAGTTTGGCATCCAGCCAGTTTTCCATCTTGGAATGCACCGGCCCCAGAATCCCCAGCGCGTGGGGCGGCGACCCGGTGTCGGTGACGAAATGCAGCAAGGAGCCAATCCAGCGGGCAGCTTCACGCGGGGACTCCGTGCGCAGCGCCTGCAGCGCCCGATGAAAGTGCGGCGCGTAGGTGCGCTTCACTTCGGGACAAATGTGGGAGGAGTGGTTGGTCACCGTCGGGAAGAGCAGGTAGTCGTCCGTGTAAAACACCTCGGTGCGACCCACCTGAAGTTGTCCGCGCCAGTCGGCCATCCAGACATATTTCACGAGGAAAGGGGCGTTGGTCCCCAGCCCGATTTTCAACGGGTCGCCCGGACTCAACGTCGAGAGCGCGGCCTGCACAATTTCGCCGTGGGGTCCCCACGCATCCGCGGTGGAAACGCCTGCTGTTCCCAGTGCCAACAACAGGTGAAGCAGCCGCACGCGTGACCAGAGCCAGCCAGTCCGGACGGGCGAGCGGCGCGCATGGCTGGGGTCGTGCGGGTCTCGGAGCCAGGGGGAGTTTGGCATAGGTGGCGGTGGGTTGGCTTTGAGCAGCTACTTCGCTCGCGCATCCAGCTCGGCGAGCTTGAGGCGGACGCTCACGATGTAAGGCGCTTCGTTCGCAGTCCAGTGGCCGTAGGTGGTCGTGACGATGGTGGCGTCGGGCAGCACCTCGACGCCGGGATACGCGCAGTCCGCGCCCTTGGTGTTGTCCATGAGGCGGACGTGGTATTGGCCGGGCTTGCCGGCGGCAAGGTCGTCGTAGCGGCCCACCCACGCGACCCAATCGCCGGCGAAGGGCGTCGTCTTGCCGCGCGGCGCAACGCTGCGGAAGGAGACGAAAAGCCGGCCGTCGGGCAGATACTTGCCCGTGTGGCGGTCGCCGTTGAGCGAGTCGGGCAGCTCGCGCGGGGCGGTCCAGGTCGTGCCTTCGTCGCGGCTGAAGATGATGTGCGAGTTCTTGGTGCGGGAGTTTTCGCGGAGCAGCACGGCGATTTCCTTGCCATCGGGCGAGCGGATGAAACCGGGTTCGCACAGGTGAACCTTCGTATCGTGCTGCACCGCTTCGGGCGCGCTCCACGTCAGGCCGCCGTCGGTGCTGCGTTTGTAAACGATGGCACCCCGGCCGTGGCCCTTGGGATACACCGTCAGGATCGTCTTGCCGTCCTCGAGCAGCACGGTGGTCGGGTGCCCGAGATACTGCCCGGCCTCGCGGTCCACGATAATCTGCCGCTGCTGCTCGGCGGCGAGGTCGATGGTGGGAACGGGGAATGGCGCGGCGGGAGCTTGGCCGCAAAGAACGCAAAGGAACGCAAAGAGTGGGATTCGTTTCATAAGTGTGTGGCGCGGTTGTCTGGGCCTGAATTAACCGCAGCTAGAGTTGGAACCGCCGCGAAGACCGCAAAGCCACAATGGACACCGGGCGGCGAAGCCGCAACCCAAGCGGGGCGCGGCTGTGTCCGCCGAGGACCAGCCGCAGCGGCCCCGAATCCTCGCAGGCCCCGTTGAAATCCGAACCGTCCATTGCGGTCAACCTGCTGCGGCTGGTGCTCCGCGCACACAGCCGCGCTCCAAAATCCAGGCGACCCGCGAGGATCTTTCCGCTGTGCCAGTAGTCCTCAGTCCGGCGGAGAATGTTCGCCGACGCCTGGCGCTTCGTCCCGGAGGGACACCGCAGGAAATTAGCCGGGGGCAAGCCCGCCCCAGCGGGCGCGGCCCCCGGTTGCCGCGCTGCCTCGATCCATGCCCCAGCGGGGCATCGAAGAAATTCTTTGGGCGTCGCCCGCACCGCAATCTCTCCGCCATTACTCGTCGCCTCGGGCCGGTTGGGCCATCGGACATCGGCCGACATTCCGGGCCATTTCTTCGATGCCCCGCTGGGGCACGAACCCATTTGGCACGGTTTCCGGGGGCGACACCCGCTGGCGCGGACTTGCCCCCGGCTAATCTCCTCCGGCGTCCCTCAGGGACGGGAAGCAGGCGGCTGTGCGACGATTTGTCCGTCGTATCGCTGTTCTTCATCAGGGTCGTCCCCGCTGAATAGTTCCGCCTCATCGCCGCAGCTTCCTGTCGTGCAACGCCTCGCCGGTGGGCGGGAAGATCGGCAGTTGCAAACCGCCGGACGCGCCGAGTTCCTCGAAGAGCTGCGCGCGCAGCTTTTCGGCCTGCGCGACGAAGGCCGGGACGTGAATCAAGTTGTGCCTCTCGTGCGGGTCGGTCTGCAAATCGTGGAGGCTGTCGCGGTCCCAGAGGCCCTGGTAGGCGATGTATTTCCAGCGGTCCGTGCGGAGGGCGAAGGTCGTGGGCGTGGCCGGGAAATTCCATTCCCAGTAATACTCATAGAGAATGTGGTCGCGCCACGGCGTCGCGCGGCCTTGCAGCAGCGGCCAGAAGGAGCGGCCGTCCATGCGCGGTGCGTTGGCTGGCGCGGTGGCACCGGCGGCGGCCAGCAACGACGGGGCGAGGTCGATGTTTTGCACCATCTGCGTGACCACCGTGCCGGGCTGGATTGCGCCCGGCGCCCACGCCAGCAGGGGCACGCGGATGCTCGTCTCGAAGGCGTCGCGCTTGTCGTAGAAGCCGTGTTCGCCGAGCGCGAAGCCGTTGTCGCCCATGTAAACCACCAGCGTGTTTTCGCGCTGCCCGGCGGCCTCGATGGCCTTCAGCACGCGCCCGACATTCTCATCCACGGAATGCACGGCCTCGGCGTAGCGGCGGTAGAGATTCTCGAACGACGGCACCGGGTCGTGGTCGAAGCGCCCCGTTTCCATGTGGTCCACGCCGTGGATGCCGTAGCGGCGCTCGCGGACCCAGCGCGGTTGCGTGGCGTAGTTGGCCTCCGTGTTGGCCATCGTCGGCGGGTAAGGCACGGGGAATTTGTCGTAGCGGCCCTTGTGGCGGGGGGCCGGCTCGAAGGGATAGTGCGGGGCCTTGAACGAGAGGTAGAGGAAGCACGGCTGCTCGCGCTTCTGCGCCAACCACTCGAGCGCGAGGTCGGTGAGCACGTCGGAGTTGTACCCGGGAAACGTGCGGCGCGTGCCGTTGATGTTGAGGGTCGGGTCGAAGTAATCGCCCTGCCCGCGAAACGCCGCCCAGTGGTCGAAGCCCGGCCGGGGCGCGTCGCTGTCGTGGCCCATGTGCCATTTGCCGAAGAACGCAGTCTGATAACCCGCCGCGCGCAGATACTCGGGGAAAAAACGGATGCCCGCCGGCTCGGGTCGCTGGTTATCCACCACGCGATGGTGGTGCATGTATTGGCCGGTGAGGATCGAGGCGCGGCTGGGCGAGCAGAGCGACGTGCTGACGAAGGCATTGCGCAGGTGCGCGCCTTCCTTGGCCAAGCGGGCAAGATTGGGCGTCTCCAAAAACTTCGGGGCCTCGGGCATGAAGCTGAGGAAGTCCCAGCGATGATCGTCGCTGAGGATGAAGATGATGTTGCGCGGTGGCGCGGCAGCGTTGGCAGCGACCGTCGCAGCGGAGCAGAACAGCAGGAGCGAGAGGAGAAAGCGGCACATGGTCGGGAGGCTATTTGTTGTCGAGCAGTTGCTGAAGCTTGGGCCGCAGCGCCGCAGCCCAACGCTCGTAGCCGGCGGCGCTGAGATGCAGCAGGTCAGGCGCGATGGCGCGGGTGAGCGTGCCGTCGGGCTGGAGGAAGGCGGCGTTGAGATTCAGAAAGTGAACGCGTTTCCCGTCGGCGAGCGCGGGCAGCAGCGCGTTCACGGCCTCGCACTTGCGGCGCATCTCGCCGGCCGCGTCGGCGTCGCTCGGGAAAATCGCGAGGAGCAGCACCTGGGTCTGCGGACATTTCACCGCGAGCTTGTCGAGCACCGCGCGGATGCCCGCGGCGATCTGCGCCGGCGTGAAGTCGCCGTGCCGCGCGTTGTTGGTGCCGATGTGGAGGACGCAGACACGCGGCTTCAGGCCGTCGAACTCGCCGTGGTCCAGCCGCCACAGAACGTGCTGCGTGGAGTCGCCGCCGAAGCCGTAGTTCGCCGCGCGGAGCGGTGCGAAATGCCGCCGCCACACCTCCGCGCCGGTCGTCTCCCAGTTCTGCGTGATTGAATCGCCGAGGAAGACAACCTCCACGCCCGCTTTGGTTTCAGCGACCTTCGCGGCGTGGCGCGCCGGCCACCAGCCGAACTTGCCGGTCGTCTCGAAGCGCCCCTCCGGCAGTGCGGCGAGGTTCGCGCCCTCGACGGCGAAGCGCGCAAAGATCAAGCCGCCCGCGCCTTCATAGAGCATCGCTATGCGCCCGTCGCGCATGACGGTCATGCACGAATACATGGCCCCGCCCGGGTCCACCACGCGCCCGTCGCTCCACGTTTTGCCGTCATCTTTGCTGGTGCGCACGGTAAGCGTCCGGCGCGATTTCACGTTGGCGGGATTGCTGAAGAGCAGCGTGCCGTTGGGATGCCGCAGCAGGCTCGCCTGACAGGTCGGGTCCGGCAGCGCGCGCCACGGCTCGCTCCACTGCTTCCCGTCAAACTTCGCCCACAGCCGCTGCCCGCTGCGGGATTCGTCGCGCATCGTGATGAGCACGCCGCCATCGGAAAGCTCCGCCACCTGCGACTCGCTCGTGGGGCCGACACACGGCGGCGACATCTTCCACGACTGGCCGTGGTCGCGGCTGGAAATGAAACACGAGTGCGGCGTGCCCTTCGCCTCGCGGAACTGCGCGGGCAGCACCAGCGTGCCGTCGCGGAGCTGGATGCCGCGGCCCGGCCCGTTGAAACACAAGCGCCACTCCGGCCGCTTGACCTGCGAAGTAATGCTGACCGGCGGCGACCACGTCACGCCGTCGTCGTCGCTGCGCGTGATGACGAACTGCCCCGTCTCCTCCGGTGTCAGGCCCGGCCCCGAGCCGTTCCACGCGCGGTTCCCTTTCGACCACAACGCCGCGACGAAGATGCTGCCCGTCTCGCGATCCACCAGCACGGTCGGATCGCCCACCCCGCTGCCGTCGTAGTGCAACACCCGCTGCGTCGCGCTCCACGTCTCGCCATCGTCGGTGCTGCGCGTGAGGCCGACATCGATGTTGCCCGGCAGGTCACCGCCGTTGTTGTGCCGCAGGTCGAACACCGCCAGCAGCGTGCCGTTCGTCGAGGTCGCCAGGCCGGGGATGCGATAGGTGTTCACGCCGTCCTCGCCGCTCCGGCGCAGGAATTTGGTCGTCAGTCCGGCGAAGGGTGCGGACGGCTGCGCCTGCTCCGCATCGGGCAAATCCACCGGCTCGCCCCACTTCTGCTTCAATCGCGCGGCCTGCGTCGCGAACTCCGTCTCGCTGAGCGCCGACGCAAAAACCAGCACCTCGGCCACGTCGCACTTCAGCCCGTTCTTCGTCGCCACGTCCGCGCCGAGAATGAACCCGCCGAGGCTGCCGGTCGTGCGTTCGAATCGCAGCACCTGCCAGCCCCGGTCATCGCCCTGCACCCGGATCGCATCCGCGCCCGAGCGCGTCGAGCCGTCGCACAACACGCCGTCAGCGCCGCGCGGAATGCGGGCGAACACGATCACCGTGCGCGCGCCCTCGAGACGTCCCCACGTCTGCGCCGGTTGCCAGACCGCCGAGCTGCCATCGAAACGCACGACCTCCGACACGCCCGTTGGGGTCTTCACTTTCCACACGCGCGGCGCACCGAAAATGTGGGTGAGCGGCCTCGTCTTGCCCGCATCTTCCCAACTCGTGACCACGCCACTGCTCGACTGCAAACCGGCATCAGCGCGATACCAAGCGTACGGCTCGGCGGCGACGAGCGGGGCGCAAAAAGCTAAGAAGAAAACCACGAGTCTGAGGAGCGTCGTCGCAATCGCAAATGCCGAGATGCCCACAGAGACGCGATGAACACAGGGCGGCGAAGCCGCAACCGAAGGAGCGCGGCTGTGTCCGCCGAGGACCAGCCGCAGCGGCCCCGAAACCGCGCAGGCACCCGTTGGAATTAGAGGCATCCCCTGCGGCCACCCTGCTGCGGCTGGTGCTCCGCGCACACAGCCGCGCTCCGTCTCCCTCGCCCCGTGAGGCACGAACGGGGAGAGGGCCGGGGAGAGGGGTGCTTCACCAATCCGAGCAGCCCCAGCCGTGCGGAGCGCCTCCTCTCCCCTGCCCTCTCCTCCGTTCCGAACGGAGGAGAGGGAGACGGAGACTCCGGTGCGATCTGCACGAACGTTCGCAAAGTTTGATCTTCGGAACAGCGCACCGTCATCGGGTGCGAACGGCCTGAGCGGGCGGGACGCCCGCGCTCCGACGGCATGGTTCCAGAGCAGAGTTTTCAGCTTCATTTTCATTCAGTCCCGCGCGTCACCGAGCTTGGGTTTGATCAACAGCACCAGCACCACCGACAGCATCGCCGTGCTGGCGAAGACGCCGAAGATGAGGTTGAGCGGCACGTGCCGGTCGCGCAGCGCACCGAAGGCCACGTCGGCAAAGCCGCCGCAACTGATGCTCACAAGATTCATCACGCCATAGCCGGTAGCGCGCAGTTCGGGGCGCACAATTTGCGAGAGGATGGGCATGTTGTTGCAATCGAACGCGCCCCAGCCGAGGCCGAACAGCACGAGGAAAAACACCGCCACCGCGAGCGTGCCGGCGTTGCCCACACCGAACAACGCCGGGATCAGCAGGCTCATCCCGAGCGCGCTCGTGTAGATGCGCCCGCGCAAATGACGCCGCATCCACCCGTCCGCGAGCCAGCCGCCGAGGATCGCGCCGACCAACGCCGCGATGTTCACGAAGAGCGTCGCCGACACGCCTGCCCTGCCCTGGCCGATGCCGAACTGCTGCTTGAGAATGGCGGGCATCCAATCTTTCACCACCCAGCCGGCCATCGCGGGCAACGTGAAATAAAGCACGAGCAGGAGGAACGAGCGATTGGTGAGCAGTTCGCGAAACGCGGTCCGCGGCGCGGTCCGCGGCACGGTCGCGGCGTCGGCGCGCGCGGGGGCGTTGCGCAATAGGAACAGCAGCGGGACCGCGTAGATCACGCCCGTCAGGCCCGCCGCCGAAAACGCCCAGCGCCAGCCGAGCGACGGGTTGTCCGCCGCGTAGCCGCTGAAACCGCCGATCATGATGCCGACGTAGATGGCCATCTGGTGAATGCCCACGGCGCGCGAGCGGGTTTGGTCGGTGTGATAATTGGCGATCAACGCCAGCGCCGCCGGGATGTAGCACGCCTCGCTGATGCCCATGAGGGCGCGCGTGACGAGCAGTTGATCAAACGTGTGAACGTGCCCCGTCGCCCACGTCACCGCCGACCAGACCAGCAGGCTCCCGCCGATCACGAACCGCGCGCCGAAGCGGTCCGCGAGGAAGCCGCCGACCGGACTGAGAATGGCATACACCCACTTGAACACCGCGGGCAGCAGGCCCCAGTTCGCCTCCGAGCCGATCGTGGGAACATCTGCCATCAGCGAAAATTTCATCGCCGCGAGGAGTTGGCGGTCGAGGTAATTGAGCAGCGCCACCGGCCAGAGCAGGGCGACGAGGAACCAGGCGTAACGGGCGAGGGAAGCGTTGCTGGCGGCGGTGCTGGTCGCGGTGTTCATCAATTCGGGTCCGCGCGAGTCGAACACCGCCGCGCGCGTTTGTCCCGTGCGAAAATGGCGCAGGCGCGGCGTGCGGCGCGGTAGGGCCGGGCTGCCGCCCGGCCGTGGCCTTTTTCGTGGTAGGGCCGCGTTGCGCGCGGCCCTGCAATCTTCCCGTTCTTGCGTGAGGGGATTGGCGAGAACGTCGGTTGCAGGCGGGCGCGGCGGTGGGAGGAAAGGTTTCGGACACGCGCGACGCGTCCCTACCAGAAATCGTTCGCGCTCCTGGAATCATCCCTTCCGCGGGTGCGAAACCGGCCTCCAATCGCCCAAGAGAGCCAACGGACTACAGAGGAACGACCGGACTGGCACCGGGCCGGACCGTAGTGACCGGCACTTTTTTTCGCGCCGAAGAGAAAGTGCTTGCCCGAGGCTGGGGGGGGGGGGGTATCACTTGGCGAATCCAATCACCCGAGAACCCAATCACCCAAGGATTCACATGCACCCAAAACCCGCCTGCCTCCGCCTCAGTTCCCGCTTCGGATTCCGGTCCGGCCTGTGCGCCGCGCTCCTGCTTTTCGCCAGCACAATGGCGTCCCGCGCGCAACCCTTGCTCGCACCGGAATTGCAGTTCACCCTTTCCTCCAGCATCGCCGCCGTAGGTCAGGATTGGGCCATCTACGCGGATGCGCGGATCATCAATCCCCGGTTCTGGAATTTTATGGAACCGGTGGTGCTCTCCATCTCCTCGCCGCTGGTCTCGCCGACCGCCTACGGGCCGCTGTGGTTTGGATGGGGGAGTCACTTGGTTACCGCCAATCCCCACGGCGACACCCCCGGAGTTTACGATGTCGTGGCACGGGCGAGCACCGCAGACTGGGTCGCGGCCCTGTACCCCGGCTGGCCGGGGCCGGCACACCCGCTCGACGGTGTGCTCGACCCCGCCGACCGCATGGAAACCTCCATCACCCGGCAGGTCACCCTCGTCGCGCTCAACGGAGTCACCGCTGCTGTGACCACTGGAAATTCATCCTCCGCCTACCACGTCGCCGAGGGTGACACCGTCACCTTCACCGCCACCATGACTCCGGTAAATGCGTTCGATCTGGTCTGGTGGGAATGGTTTCCAGGCGGCTGGCCACCCACCGGCCAGACCTACACCAAGGTGATGACCCGCTGGCCATCACCCCTCGTACCCGTGGTTGAAGTCACCGCCACCTGCGGCAATAGTGTCGTCACCGTGCCCATCACCGTTTATCAAATCACCGGCGTGTCTGCCTCCGGACCCCTCGTGGCCGCAGGGGATCCCCTTACCTTCACGGCCACAATTGACCCTCCCGGCGGCAGCCCGCCGCCGATTGAGTGGTTTGTGAACGGGGTTTGGCAGGGCATTACGGCCACGGGGGCCACCTTCAGCACCACCAGTTTGCCCCCCGGCTACTATAGCGTTTCCGCAAAAATGGGTGGCACCGAGCAGTACGCCGGGGCGACCGTGGTGGGCATTGGCAGTGTTTCGATGAGCGGACCGGACTACAACGGAACGGTCCCGGCGGGCGAGGTCCGCTACATCTATCAGAACGACAGCTACACCTTCACCGCCACCGCCGCGCCCGAGGGCGCCGACTGGCCGTTGAATCAGCCGCAGTGGACGGTCAACGGGGGCACCACGACGGGCACCAACGCTCCAGGAACCTTTGGCACCCTTTCGACCTCCATCAGCAATTTCAAGACAGCCGTGGCCAGTTGCGGAACCTCCGGTGCAACGATCAATGCGGTCGTGTATAAGTGTGACCTTACGATGGTTCCCGACGATAATTTCGAGGGGCGCTCACAGTCGGAATTCGGGATCGGTGAGATAATTTACGTCACCAATTCCATAACTCCGTCGGATTTGTCGATGTCCGCCGCCGGTTTGAGCTGGGGCACGAACCTCCCTTCTGAATCTGTCTTTGAAGATCTGACTCCTCCGCCCACTCCGTTGGGCTTCGCGGCGTTGGCAAGCGTATCTGCATCGGCGGCCATAACACCGGTAGGAATATCAGCATATAAGTTTATCGGGTATGAGCCGGCGGCTAGTTTCCAGCTCTGGATTCGGTTGCCGAGAGAGGATGTCGCGTCCCTTACGCCGTTGCTCGCAGCGGCACCAACTCCGGTCGGTGGCGCGCTCATTCCGCCCGTCACCGCAAAGTATTTGAAAATGACAGCGTCGGTTGAATCTCCCATTCCTTGGCCGGCATTTATTCCTGGAGTTGTCGGCATGGTTCGAGTTGGTCCCCAACCAACCCACATCCAATTCACCATGTCGTCAGCTCAGGGCCTAAATGTGTGGATCAGGCCCGAGAACGTTTCCTGGAAAGAAATTCAGTACCGCGAAGGCCGATCCGATATCTGGCGCAGTGGAGATTTTTTGAGTCCTCCATCTCCAATTCAAAGAGTCGGTGGCGTCCATGTGGCATGGTCGGCTCAGAATGTTCTACCGGGAACTCACTTAAAGGGTTGCAGGGTTGATTTTCCTGATTGCGTCGCGGTGTTTATGTCGGCGCTCCCCACGATGGTCGGGACAGACGAAACCGACATTCCCATGGAATGGTGTTGGAAGACGCCACCAGGCGGACTTCCTCCGGTCTGGAAGACCTTCGGGGCAGATCCTGCGGCAAGCACAGTACGATCGACTAAGCGTGTCACCCCGGTTGGGTTGATTGAATTTGGGAAGCAAACCCTTGGCTGGAAGTCTGATTACAACGACCCGGACAATTTCAATCCATGAATCCGATCACCACAGCTATTGTCGCTGCATTACTACTGGAGTGCGGCGACTTTACTGCCCAGCTTTTGGGAGCAGTGTGGCTCAACGCAAATTCCAATAACGTAGTTGATCTCTCAAAAACGGATCGGAGGCTAACGGAGTTCGTTAGAAGGCATCAGGCACTTGAAAGTAGCTATGACAACGCATTAGGTCGAATTAATGCAATCGGCAAGGCCGGGGATTTGCAGGAAATGATCGGACTCGCCCGGGAAATCGAGCGGGATTGGGGGAGCCTCCAATCAGATTATTCCGCTCCGTTATTTGGAGCGACTGCCGCAGGCCTTGTACAACGTTTTCGCTCCACCCCTGAGGCGGTAAGCCTTGCTATTCGGCTTGGCGATGCCGCACTGGACCGAATTGGGGGACCCGGGTTACCCAGCTTCCAAAATTATGCTCTGGGCGGTCTCACCGGGGGACCGAACTCGGATCCGTTGGATCCGACAAAGGCTGCGAGCCTTCTCGACCGAGTGCGGATACTTGATGCTGAACTCTTCCTGTTTCAGATGGCAACGACCTATGTCTCTGTTCCGCTGGCTGACCAACTAAAGCCTTTCGAGAATCGGGTCTCGCGAAATGCCTTAAATTTTACCCCGCACCTAGATGGCGAACAGCTTCAGCTGGTGGTCAATGGAATTGAAAATGAGTACAGATATGAGGATTTGAAGTATCAGTATAAATTTCTTACCGAGACAAATTCCGTGTACGGAGCACCGCGACTCGAGCTTTATCCCCGCCAGATCGGGCGCTTCGTGAGAGCGCGATTTGATCGAAGCGTTGAAGATTTGAAGCAGGTCCGCCGCAGCCTTCAATCGCGAATTACGGACCCGCTTCTCCGGGAAAAGCTCATGACTGCGATCTACGGTAGCGAAAATCCTTTCTTGGCACTTCCCGAGGATTCAGTTGGTGCGGGTGGCGGCCCAAGTTTGGAAGCCCTGACGCGAAAGTCGGCGGCGGCCGGTCACGGTCCCCAGGCGAGTGGCGGCTCTCATGGCACGTCAGCTTCTGCGTCCGACACAGCCACCAGCGGGGCAGCACCGAGCACTTCCCCGCGCAGTCTTCCCTACCTCCCGCTGGCCGGCGTCCTCGCGGCCGGCGTGGTCCTCTGGTGGTTCCTCTCCCGTTCCCGCCCCAGTTAGCACGGCCTTGGGGTGCGTGGCGGTTTCTGGCCAGGGAGCCGGAAAACTGGCGGTGGTCTTCCCGCATCCCCGCCCGCTCCGGCACGGGGAAAATCCCTCGAATGCAGAGTTCACACCGGAAACTCGTGAGCCTTCTGCAATGGGTAGGGCGCGTCTGTCCCCAGCGCGCCGTGGGGCGTGCGCACGGTGCGGCGGCGCGCTGGGGACAGACGCGCCCTACCGATACGCTGGCGAGGGGCGTTCACCGGGCTTGTGCAGATGCGGGCGTGTTCGGGGGGAGGTGACGGACGCGCGCAACGCGTCCCTACCAAATCACGGTAGGGCCGGGTTGCGCCCGGCCCTGACCTTTTCCCGATTGGCGTGTGGGGGATTTCGGCGACGTCATTTGGTGCGGGCGCGTTCGGGGGGAAAGGCGACGGACGCGCGCAACGCGTCCCTACCAAATGAGGGTAGGGCCGGGTTGCGCCCGGCCCTGACCTTTTCCCAGTTGGCGCGTGGGGGATTTCGGCGACGTCATTTGGTGCGAGCGCGTTTGGGGGAGAGGTCACGGACGCGCGCAACGCGTCCCTACCACGCTCGCGTTGGATATTCGATCCGCCTCCTCACGTCGGCGGCTACGGGGTTACAAGTCGAGGGGGCCGGTGATTTTGTCGCCGTCCATGGTGTAGATGCCGACGAGGTAGCCGTTCTCGCGGACTTCGCCGACGTGGAGGCGGCCGTACATGGTCACGGCCTGGTCCATGATGGGCTTCACGCCTTTGCCGGTCATTTTCACGCTCACCCATTCGTTGATCTTGGGGACGGAACCGTAGCAGCACATGGACTGGTCGCGCATGATGAGGAGCTCGGTGATGAGGCCGTTCTCGACCTTGAGCGGGAGCATGAAGCCCTTGAGCGAGACGAATTTTTTGTCGAGCGCGAGGACGGCGGGCGGGATTTGCTCGGGTGGTTTGGGGATGACGGCGGCGACAGTTTTGTTCGTGCCCGTCGGGGTTTCGTCGGGGACATCGAAGTTGAAGGAGGAGAGTTTCTCGAAGCCGACGACGAGGTAATCGCCGGGTTTGTCATGGCCCTTGGCGGCCGCAGGCGTGGCGGGGGGCGCGGCCGGAGTTGCGGTCGAAGTCGCGGCAGCGACGGCCGGGGTCGGAGCTGTCGGAGAGAGGACCGTCGTGGAAACGGGAGCGGGCGCGGGGGCTGACGGCGGTGTGGCCGGGGGCGTGGCGGGCGGCGGGCTTGGAGTCGCGACCTTGGCGACGGCGACGGTGGCGGGGGCCGGAGCGGTGAGAACGGGCGTCGGCGCGGAAGCGGCGGGCGCGGGGACGGGCGCGGGCGCCGCGGCGACCGGGGCCGCGGCGGGCGCGGGCGGGGTTTGCGCCGCAACCTTGGCGGGTGCCACGACGGGCGCGGAGATGGCTTCGCCGCGGATTTCGGTCGGCGGCGTGGCGGTGGTCTCGGCGGCTTTCTGACAGCCGACGAGCAGCGCGGTGGCGATGGCGCAGATCGTGAGAGTCGCGAGAAAGTTTGCTGACGCAGTCGTTTTCATAATTCGTTTTCTCTTTGGCCGTGGTGGCTCAGCTACCGGCGAGACGCGGAGGCAAACCCAATCTATCACTGGCGATCGACCGCCAGCCGGCGGATGCCGCCCACTTCTCAGCCGTAACTATTCAGTCGGACCGATTTTTTGACCACAGAGACACGATGAACACAGAGAAAACCAAGGCCCGGATGGTCGCTCGTCGGTCACTGATTGGACACTTTTTGGAGCCGACGCCGGCCGTCGTTTTTCTCTGTGTTCATCGTGTCTCTGTGGTCTCAATTCCCGTTTCAACCGAATAGAAACGGGTTGGCACCCAAGCCCGCCCGCTGCCCTGCCGGCTGCCAGCCGGCGATACAGCAGACTGACAGTCTGCGGTACGGCCGGGCAGCGGCGGCCAACACTCTTCAATGCTTCCCCGGGAAGTCAAAGGCGACGCCGTCGTATTTCGTTCCGCGCACAGCCAGGGACCGGATGGTGCCTTTGAAAGTCTTGGCGGTTTTCAGCCAGTCGGCCTGGGCTTCGTATTGCGCCGTGTCGCCGACTTTCTCGCCGGTGGCGGCGTTGGCGACGGCCTTGAAAAGGAGCGGCTGCGGCTGGCCGGCGACTTCGGCGGCGACCTCGAAGGATTCAACCGGCAGGCGCACGAAGCCGTGGAGATGCCCCCCCAGCATGTAGGCGGTGAGTTTGCCGGCCGCGGCATCGAGGACAAATTCCACGTTGATGGTTTCGTGATCGAGCGCCACGACGGTGCCGCCGTGCGGGGCGTCGTGATGATGGCCGTGGGCGGCGGGCTTCTCTTCTTTTTCACCGCAGCCGGTCCAGAGGGTGAGGGTGAGGACGTTCAGGAGGACGAGGATTTTTTTCATGAGCGGTCAGGATTGCGGAACCAGGTTTTCAGCGACATCGGTGCGATAGGCTTTCACGGCCGGCACCACGCCGGCGAGCGCACCCAGCGCGATGATCGCCACGGGCGCGAGCACCATCACGGGATGCCACGCGAACGGGTCGAGCACCACGCCGGTTTGCGCGCGCATAATGGCGGCGACGGCGTTCATGACCAGCGCATAAACCACGAAGCCCGCCAGCACGCCGAGCGCGGAAATCGCCGCGGCCTCGAGCACGATGGCGCTGAAGATCAGGTCACGACGCGCCCCCAGCGCCCGCAGGATCGCGATCTCGCGCCGGCGTTCGTTCATCGAGTTGTAGATGCTCGCGAGGATCGAACTGGTCGCCACGAGCGCGACGAGATAGGCGACCAGCGTGAGCACGCGGTCGAACCAGCCGATCTTGTCGAAGAGCTGCGTCATCACGCGGCCGACGGGCCAGGCGAAGGTGAGGCGGGTGCCCTGTTTGTTGTACATCAGATCCATGCGGAAGCCCGCGGCGGCCGCGCCAGCTTTGAGTTTCACGAGCACGCCGCTGACATCGGCGGCGGCCTTGGGATCGTGGCCGCTCATTTTTTGCAGACCTTCGAGGGGGATCCACACCACGCGGTCGGCGGGGGTGTTCGAGGGTTCGAGCACGCCAACCACGACGTAGGTTTCGGCGTGCTCGCTCTTCTCGTCGTAGATCAGGCCGTGATACGGATGAAATTTGTCGCCGGGTTTCAAGCCGAGTTTGTCAGCGGCGAAACTGCCCACGACGGCCTCGCGCAGCGTCGGCTCAAAGGCGCGGCCGGCGCGGAAGGAATAGTGGCGGCCCGGCCGGTATTCGACCGCGGTGAACAGTTCGGGGAGCGTGCCGGCGAGGCGGTAGCCGCGGTAGTTGTCGCCGACGGCGATGGGCAGGGCGAACTCGACGTTGGGGTTCTGTTTGATGTCGAGGTAGTCGTTCCACGGCAGGTTGCCCGGCGATTCCTCGAGGTGGAACAGCGTGTTCAGCACGAGCTGGAGCTTCGAGCCGCGCGCGCCGAGCACGCCATCGAAGCCGCCGGTCATGCCGGTGAAGGTGGCGTGCGACTGGTCTTTCACGACCCAGACGGCCAGCAACAGTCCGCACGCCAGCGCGATGGATGCGGCGGTGACCGTGGTCGAGAGCGCGTGCTGGCGCAGGCTGCGGCGGACGATGAGGCCGAGGGTCACGGGCGCACCTCCGTCGGTGCACCCGCAGCGCCGGCGGCGGCGCGGTTGAGCTGGCGCAGGTCGGCGACGTGCTCAAACTTTTCGAGGACGTCGCGGTCGTGGCTCACGAGGAGGAGGGCCGCGCCGTTTTCGCGGCAGCCGTCGCGGATGAGCGCGAGGGCTTCGCGGGCATTGGCGGAATCGAGGTTGCCGGTGGGTTCATCGGCGAGCACGAGCTGGGGGCGGTTGGCCAGCGCGCGGGCGACCGCGACACGCTGTTGCTGGCCGGTGGAGAGCTGGCGCGGGTAATGTTCCAGCCGTTGTTCGAGGCCGACGCGCTTCAGCAGGGCCGTGGCGAACGCGCGATCCGCGCCGGGGCCGAAGGACATGCCGAGCAGCACATTTTCCAAACAGGTGTAGCCCTGGAGCAGATTGAAGGTCTGGAAAATGTAGCCGATGGACGTCGCGCGCAGGCGGTCGCGCTGCGGCTCGGGCAGCGCCGACATCTCGCGTCCGCCGATGCGGATGCAGCCGGAGTCGGGCTTGAGGATGCCGGCGATGAGATGAAGAAAGGTCGTCTTCCCCGAGCCGCTCTCGCCGCTGAGGGCCACCTGCGCGCGCTCGTCGAGCGTGAACGCGGGCACGTCGATCACGCGCTGTCGCGCGCCGTCGGGGGCGACGAAGGATTTTTGAAGCTGTGAAATTTCCAGCAGTGGCATGGTCGGAGGCGGAGGGTTCGCCCGGACGGCGCGGGTGTCAATGGCGGGGTTTGGGAGTGGCGGGATCCGGGCGCTGTGGGGCAGGCATCCTTGCCTGCCGGTTCGGGCGGCATCCTGCCGCCCGTTTCCAACTTCGGGCGGTGGGTTGGTCACCGCGTGGGAACACGGGGCAGGGATGCCCCGCGAACCGGCAGGCAGGGATGCCTGCCCCATGCGCGCCGCGGCGCGGCGTTTACGCCGCTGCGGTGGGGAGCGGGAGCGGGTGGGCGAACATCCCGTTACAGCCGCGCCTTGAAGCGGCGTGAAGGCCGCGCTCCCCGCCGGGCACGCGACCATTCGCCGGGCACGCGACCATTCGCCGGTCACCGCGGCATTCAGCCGGCGACCGTGCCCGCCGCCGGCTCAGCGCCATGCAGCACCGCGTGGACGGTGCGGATCAGGTCATCCGCGCTGAAGGGCTTGCAGAGGGCGGCTTGCACGTCGAGTTCCTGCAACTCAGCAGTATCGGGCCGGTTGTCCAAGCCCGACCCGCTGACCACCACGATCTTGAGCTGCGGGGCGAGGACGCGCATGGCGCGGATGGTCGCCTCGCCATCCATGATGGGCATCGACATGTCCGTGATGAGCAGTTTCAGCGCGTCCAGGTGCTGGGCGCAGACGCCCATGGCTTGCGCGCCGTTCGTGGCGGTCACGATGACGTAGCCGAAGGCCTGCAAGGTTTCCGCCACAATGCTGAGGACGGCGGCTTCGTCGTCCACGATGAGGATGAGTTCCCCATTGCCCATCGGCAGCGCGGGTGCCGCGGCGGCGACCACGTCCGCCGCGCTCGTTTCCTGAGCCGGGAGATAGACATGGAACGTGCTGCCCTGGCCCAGCTCACTGTTCAAGGTGAGGAAGCCCCCGTGCTCTTTGGCGATGTTCTGGACGGTGGAAAGGCCGAGGCCGGTGCCCTTGCCCGGCTCCTTGGTGGTGAAGAACGCCTCGAAGACGTGGGCGCGCACCGCGGGGGACATGCCGGTGCCGGTGTCCTGCACGGTCAGGACCACGTACGCGCCGGGCTTCGCGTCCGGGGACAGCCCGGTCTCCTTGTCATGCAAGCGGACATTGCCGGCGCCCAGCGTGAGCGTGCCGCCCGCCGGCATGGCGTCGCGGGCATTGACGCAGAGGTTCAGGAGGATTTGGTGCAGTTGCGTGGGATTGCCCAGCAGCGTCCAGGTGCCCGGCGCGATGGCCGTGCGAATTTGAATCGTTTTGGGAAAGGTGTGCCGGGTCAGCTCAATCATCTCGTCGATCAAATGCTTGGGCTGGACGACGCCTTGCAAGCCCTCGCGGCCGCGGGCGAAGGTGACGATTTGCTTGACCATGTCCGCGCCGCGTTGGGCGGAAGCGGAAATGGTGTCGAGGATGCGATCCGCCTCGGGATCGGGGGCCTTGCTGATCATCTTCAGGATTTCGACGCTCATGAGGATGGGCGTGAGGGCGTTGTTCAAATCGTGGGCGATGCCGCCGGCCAGCGCGCCGATGCTCTCCATGCGCTGGCTGCGGAGGAACTGCACCTCCAACTGCTTGCGCTCGGTCTCTGCGCGCTGGAGATCCACCAGGGCTTGTTCCGCCTGCTCGCGGCTGCGTACGGCGTCCTCCATCATGTTCAGCGCGGCGGTTTGCGACTCCTCCAGTTCCTGGGTCCGGTGTTTGACCGCCGCTTCCAAGTTGCCAAGGGTGAGCTTGGATTCCTGCCGCAGCCGCCATTTCTCGGTCAACGCCTTGGCCAGTTGCAGCACCTCGATGGAGTCGAAGGGCTTCTTCAGGATGAGCAGTCGGTCCAGCGGCTGTAATTCCTCCAGCACCTCCTCCCACGAACAGTCCGCGAAGGCGGTGCAAATCACGATTTGCAGTTCCGGGTTGGCCTGCCAGAGGCGCTTCGTCGTTTCCACCCCGTCCCAGCCCGGGGGCATGCGCATGTCCACGAATGCCATGGCATAGGGCCGGCCTTCCGCCAATGACCGTTCCACCATCCGCAAGCCCTCCTCCCCTTGGGACGCAGCATCAATCTCGAACGCCACCGCCTGCTCGGTGCCAAGGAACTTGGCCTCCGCCGCCGCCAGGGCTGCGTCGTCGCCCTCCGGTGCGCCGAGTATCTTGCGATAGTCGGCGTGGATGGCCTGGTTGTCGTCCACGACGAGGATGCGCCGGTTGGGTGTCACAAGGGTGGGGTTCATCGTAGTTCTTTCTTGTTTTGCAACGGCAGCTCCAAGGTGAAGACCGCGCCGTGGCCTAGGCCATCGCTGTGGACCGTCAGCCGGCCGCCCAGTTCCTTCGCCGCCAGCGCGCCGCTGTGCAGGCCGAAGCCGTGGCCGTCTTTTTTGGTGGTGAAGCCGTGCTGGAAAATCCGACCCAGGTTTTCCGGCGCAATGCCGACCCCGTTGTCGATGACGGCGATCCGCACGCCCTCGGTCTCGTGCAAGGTCGCGCGCACGATCAGCCGCTTTTCGCCCGCCACCTTGCCCAGCGCGTGTTTGGCGTTGTTCACCAGGTTCACCAGAATCTGCAGCACCTTGTGCCGGTCCGTCAGCAGCGGCGGCAGCGGGGGCAGTTCCTTGATCAACTCGACTCCGTGACGGCCAAAACCAGCGGCGTTGATACTGAGGGCTTCCACAACCAGCTCCGTCACGGAGAGCGTCTCCATGACCCCGGACCCGCGCGCGTGGCGCTGCTGCGTCGCCACGATCTCCTTGATGTGCTCGATGTTCTTCCGAAGCATCTCCAGCTCCTGCAAAATGCCCGGCTGCGGCTCGGCCAGATGCTCGATTAGCTTGAGCAGGTAGCCCGGCAGCTCCTTGCCGCGCGGATCGTGGGCGAGGAACGCGGGCAGATCGTGGGCGTGCTCGCGGAGCAGCGTGGCCACGGCCTTCAGGCCGCCGGCCTTGGACTGCCGAACCTTCCCGGCCACGACCTCCGCCGAGACGCTGACGCTGTTGAGCACGTTGCCGACGTTGTGCAGCACGCTGGTGGCGACCTCGGCCATGCCGGCCTGACGGGAGACTTCCACCAGCTCGCGGTGCGCTTGGACCAGATCGCGGGTCCGTTCCCGCACCTGCGTCTCGACTCCGGCGTAAGCCCGGCGTAGATCGTCCTGCACGCGCTCCCGCTCGGACAGGTAGCGACGCCCGGCCCGCAGCACGGCGATCCACGACACCAGCAGCACCGAAAGTCCCAAGAAACCCGCGGCGACGATTGAGAACATCACGCGTTGCTCCCGGACCAGCCGCTCCTGTGCCTGCGCGGTGAATGCGGCGATGATGCGATTCAGACCGCCGCTGTAAGCCTTCTTGAACTGGTCATACTCCGCCGAGTCCAGCACCGCGGCGGCGGCTTTCAGTTGGCCCTCCCGCGCCAGCCCGAACGCCCGGTGCTCCAGGGCCACGAGCGCGGCGTTCGCGCTGTCCGTGTCCGTGATCGCGCGCTCGATGAGGGGATCCTGCGCCAGTTGCCGGGCCTCCTTGATCGCCGCTTCCAGCTTCGGGTCGGCCTCGCGGTAGCGCTGCTCCCACTTCGGGTCGCCCGTGGCGGCGGCCTGCCGGGCGGACATGGTCAGCACTTCGTCCAGATGCGTGATGACTCCGCTCAACTGCTGGAGCCGGAACTCCTGCGTCAGCAGGCCGCGGAAATGCCGAAACGACTGCCAGTCATTCCAGCTCGAGATGAGTAGGAAAACCGCAGTGAACCCGATCGCGACGGTGAGCCGCTTGGTGGGGAAATCGCTAGTGGCCGCCGGTTGGCTGGCATCCGGGTCTCCCGTTCCGTTGGCGGCGGGCGTGCTCATGCTGGCTCCGTAGGCGTCGCGCCGCGCGCGGCGGCGCGGGACGGTGAGTGGTCGTGATGGATCCTGGCCTTCATAATGGGCTCGCCGGGTTGGCTGTCGTCCCCTTTGCCGTCAGGAAGGACAAGTCATGCCGAGGGGGTAGCCCGGCCAGCCGGGCCAGTTCATTGACCTCCTGCTTCAGTTCGATCATTTGCAGCTCGCGCCCGACGGTCAGGCGGTGAAAGCGCTCGAGGTCCTCCATTCGCCGGCGGAGCGCCTCGTCCGTCGCGCGGCGCTCAGCCCGCAGCCGCTTCTCGTTCAACGCATGCCCGACGGTCGGGCCGAGCCGGGCGAGCCGGTCCTTGAGCAGGTAATCCGCGGCGCCATGGCGCATCGCGGCCACGGCGGTCTCCTCGCCAATCGTGCCGGAGACGATGATGAAGGGGATGTCCAGGCCGCGCGATTGGAGCAAGGCCAGCGCCTCCATCGAGTCCCAGCCGGGCAGGCCGAAGTCCGCGAGGATGACATCCCAGTGGGATTCGAGCGCGGTCGTGAAGTCCGCCTCGGCCTCCACGCGTCGCCACTCGGGCTCGTAGCCGGCGCGGCGCAGCTCGCGGAGGTTCAGCTCCGCATCGGTGGCGCTGTCCTCGAGGACCAGCACTCTGATTCTATTGTTCATAAAACTGCTTTTGGTCGGGTCACTTGGGCTCGTGGTTGACGAGCAGCCAGTAATGACCCAGCTCCGCCACGGCGGCGGAGAAACTCTCAAAATCCATCGGCTTCACCACGTAGCTGTTCACACCCAGCTTGTAGCTCTCCAGCACGTCCCGTTCTTCACGGGAGGAGGTCATTATCACCACGGGAATGAGCCGCGTGCGCTCGTCGGCACGGATGGCGCGCAACACTTCCAGGCCGTCCACCTTGGGCAACTTCAAGTCCAGCACCACGAACTTGGGGCGGGCGCTGACATCGCGGTCGGCGTGGGAGCCGGTGCCAAAAATCCAGTCCAACGCCTCCTGCCCGTCCTTCACGTGGACGACCTGGTTGGCGAGGTTGCGCTTGCGTAGCGTGCGCAAGGTCATCTCGGCATCGCGGGGGTTGTCCTCGACGAGGAGGACTTCGACTGCAGTGGGTGGGTTCATTTCAAGTTTCCTTTCAAAGGGGCGGGGCGGTAGTGTGGGGTCATGAGCTATCAAACGATGGAAGTGGAACTGAACCGGGGTCGCATCCGCGCCTGCGGCTCGGAGACGCTGCCCGAGCAAGCCCGCGGGCTGTTGACCATTCTCACCGCCGCACCGGAACCGGCCGGTCCAGCCGCCAACGTGACGCTGGCCGACTTGGTGGCCGACCTGGCCGGGATCGGGCACGGGAACCACGCTGACCTGTCCACCAACAAGGCGCATCTGGCGGACTTTGGCCGATGAAGGCCCGGTTCATCCTGGACACCGGCCCATTGGTGGCGTGGCTCTGCCCCGGAGACGAACACCACGGCTGGGCGCGGGCCGCCTTTGCCCAACTGCCAGCGGGTGGCGCAGTATGCGAAGCGGTCCTGGCCGAAGCCTGTCATCTGGCCGCCAAGGATGGGATTGCCCCCAGCCGGGTGATTGAGTTCGTGGAGCGGGGCCGCCTGACGTTGGTTCCGCTGGCTGGCGAGTTGTCCCTCGTCCGGGCACTGCTGGACCAATACGCGGATGCACCCATGGATTTTGCCGATGCCTGCGTGGTGCGCTTGGCGGAACTCCACCCGGACGCCACCGTTTGCACCACGGACCGGGACTTCCAGTTTTACCGGCGCAACGGCCGGGAGCCGATTCCCCTGCTCGCCCCGTTTGGCGGCTGACACCGAGCAGACCCTCCGGCTGACAGATTCGTCGCTGAGTTGTTTCCTCGCTGCGCTCATGCGGCACCTTTCCCCTCGGGCAGCGTGAAATAAAACGTCGCCCCCACGCCGGGCTGGCCCTCGGCCCAGATTTTGCCGCCGTGGCGGTGGATGATGCGCTGCACCAGCGCCAGCCCGACGCCCGTGCCCTCGAACTCCGCCTCCGTATGCAGCCGCTGGAAGACGCCAAAGAGCTTGTGGCTGAAGCGCGGGTCAAAGCCGACGCCGTTGTCCTTCACGTAATAGACCACCTCACTGCCGCTGCCTGTGCTGCCGACTTCGACGACCGGGTCCGGCTGGCGGCGGCTGAACTTCACGGCGTTGCTGAGGAGATTGGTGAAGACCTGCCGCAGCATGGCGAGGTCGCCCTGTGCCGGCGGCAGCGGGTGGAGGACAAACCGGGGCGGAGCCGCCAAAGCTGCCGCCGCTGCGCCCTCGAACACGGCCCGCGCCAGTCCCTCCAGGTCCACCGCCGAGCGCTCCATCTTCTGCCGGCCCATGCGTGAGAACGCCAGCAGGTCGTCAATCAGCTCGCCCATGCGCCGCGCCTCGCTGCTCACCACGCCCAGCAGGCGGTTGCCCTCCGCGTCGAGCTGGCCGGCGCAGTCCTCCTGCAGCATCCGCACGTAGCCATCCACGCCGCGCAAGGGGGCGCGCAGGTCGTGCGACACGGAGTAGGAGAAGGCTTCCAACTCCTTGTTGGCGGCTTCCAACTGGGCGGTGCGGTCGGCCACGCGCTCTTCGAGGTGGGCATTGAGCCGGGTCACGGAATCCTGCGCGACCTTCAGGTCATGGATGTCGGTGCAGGTGCCGAACCACTTGAGGACGGTGCCGTCGGCCGCGCGCACGGGCACGCCGCGGATCAGCCACCATTGATAAACTCCATCCGCCCGGCGCAGGCGGCACTCGATCGAGTAAGTGCCGATCGTCGCCGTCGCGTGCTGCCAGGCGTCCCACGCCCGCTGCTGGTCGTCCGGATGGAACGGCTTGTTCCACCCGTGCCCGAGGCTCTCCTCCAGAGTGAGCCCCGTGTAGTCCATCCAGTGCTCGTTGAGATAGGTGGTCCAGCCATCGGGCCGCGTGATCCAGACGATCTGCGGCATGGCCTCGGCCAGCAGGCGGAATTCCGCCTCGCTCGCTCGCAACTGCTCCCCCGCCAGTTGGCGCTCGCCTTGGATTTCTCTCAGCTTGGCCTGCGTTTCCGCCAACCAGCCCAGCACACTGTCTTGCAGGTCCGCTTTCACCTGGCTTCCAGCCGCGAAATCTCCACTGCCCATCCGGGCGATCTCGGCGTGAACCTCGTCCAGTGAACCGCCCAGCGTGCCACGCAAGGCTGCGTAGGTGCGCCACAGCATGAACAGCAGCCCCAGGCCGGTCGCGATGAACAAATACCGCAGAGCCGTGGCGTGAAGTTCGGCGCTCTGGATTGCCGCCAGCGTGCGCTGGTCCACCAGCGCCATGAAGCCGTCAATCGGCTGCATGGCCGAAATCTTGGCCCGGTGATACTGGTCGTCATACAGCATGCGGAGCGCCCGGCGCCGGTTGGCCTCCGCCTCCGGCCCGGTGGCCTCGGCCAGTTTCATCGCCTCGAGCTCCGGCTGTGTCAGCGCATCGGAATTCGCCTTGGCCACCGCCAGCTTTTGGAACTCCTCTTCGGTGAACCCCGCTTCGCGCATCAACTCCACCAGCGGGACCGACTGCGAGCTTTCGGGCCGCGGGGCCAGTCCGCCCGGCAGCATCAGAATCCAGTAAGGCCGCCAATAATTCTCCGGCCGGGGTTTCTTCCCGTCCCGGATGGCCAGGATGTCCTGGAAGTGCTGCTTGTAAGCGGGCTCGCCGGTCGCGACATAAGTCCGGACCAGCCGCGTGAGGTCGTCGCCGGACTGGCGCAACTCATCCGCCAGCAGAAAGGAGCGGTGCCGCGACTCGTAGGCGCGCTCCACCGCCTCGCGCGAAGCGACGTAGCGGGCAAAGACCACGGCCAGCAGCACGACGAGGACGACCGAGACGAGCAGGTTGCGGGAGAACTGGGCTGGCTGGCGATTGGCAGTCATGCGCACACCCCTCTCCCCTCGGGTGGCGCGGCGGGTGCCAGCCCTTGGTCCGGTCGTGCAAGCTGCTGCCGCAGCGCTGCCAGCACCTCCGGCACGAGCTCGAACTCCCGGGACTTGTCGAAAAAATGGTCCGCGCCCAACTCGAGGCAGGCCTCGCGGAAATCCGTCGTGACCATGCTGGTCAGCACGGCCACCACGCAGGCGGGGCGGAGAGACTTCATGGCCTGCAGTGCCTTGAAACCGTTCCCATTCTCCATGTTCATGTCCATCACCACCGCGTCCGGCAGATGCTGGTGGAACAGTGCGAGCGCGCCGGCAGCCGTGTCGGCCTCGCCGACGATTTCCACCGAACCGGATTCCTCGATGAGGCTGTGGACGCGCTGGCGCACGACCGCCGAGGCATCGACGAGCAGCACCCGCACCGCGCGGGGCACCCCTGTGAACGTGTCGCCGGCCCGACCCGCCGCGGCCAGCGCCGCGATGGTTTCGCAGACCCGGTTAAACTCGGTGGCTTTGTCGAAAAAATGCAGTGCGCCCTGGGCTAGGCAGGACGCCTTCACGTAGTCGTGGGTGAAGATGGACAGGAAGAGGACCACCGGCGGCGGGGTGCAGCGGGTCGCGCAGGCCAGCACGTCCAATCCGCTGCCGTCGGGCAACGCGAAATCCAGCACCACCACGTCCGGCCGGAGCACGGCCAGCGCGTGAATGGCCGCAGTCACGTCGCCCGCTTCGCCGACGACATGGACGCCCGCACAATCCGCCAGCGCCGCGCGCAATGCCGCGCGCGTGGACGCCGCGTCGTCCACGAGCAGCACCGACAGGCTGGGGTTTCCACGATTCACGCCCCCAACGTAGGCACGCGCGCCGAGAGCCGGCAGTCGCTGAAATCCTCTTTCGCGTGTCACTGCGCCAGCGACAGCGTGTCATTGCCCGTCCTACAAGCCGGGACGCAAACCGCACAGCCGCCACGGTGACAAGGCGGAGACCGGAAACAGCGAGTCGGTCCGCGTCGGCGGGGGGACAGCGGCGCTGAAGCCGCCGCAGTCCAGACGCTGCGCGTTGCCCCTGGCCGTGGATGAGTCGCGCCAGCGTCTTGGAGTGCGGCAGTCCCCTGCCGCTTTCGGACGCGCCACGGCCAACGAAAAGCGCCAGAGGACTGGCGCACTCCAAAACCTCGCGGCCCAGCGGGAGGTTCATGAGCAAGCCGCCCAGTCCGCCTCCTCACGTCAGCGGCTACGCTTGCGCCGCCACGCTCACTCCACCAAGCCGTGCTGGAGGGCGTAGCGGGTCAACTCCACGTTGCCGGCGAGGCCGAGCTTCTTGAGCAGGCGCATGCGGTGCGTGCTCACGGTGTTGACGCTGAGGGAAAGCTCGGCGGCGATTTCCTTCACCGTGCGCGCCGTGGCGAGGAGCCGTAGAATCTGGAACTCCCGCGGGGAAAGCTGGTCGTGGGTGGGCCTCGTCGCACCGGCATTCAGCTCCGCGGCGAGCGCCTCGCCGAGTTCAGCGGTGATGTAGCGGCCGCCGGCGAGGACCTTGCGCACGGCGGCGACGAGCTGCTCCGGCGCGCCGTCTTTGGCGAGGTAGCCCGCAGCCCCGGCCTTCACGGCGCGGATGGCGAATTCCGCCTGCGGATACGCGCTCAAGATGAGCACCGCCAGCGCGGGGCGAGCCGCCTTCAGCTCGGGCAGCACGTCCAGGCCGCTGCGCCCGGGCATGTTGATGTCCAGCAGCACGACGTCCCAATTCTCCCGCCGCACCCGCGCGAGCACCTCCTCGGCGGTGGCCACCTCGGCGATGGTGATGCTGCCCAGCTCCTCGACGAGAATGTCCCGCAAGCCGCGGCGAATCAGCGCGTGGTCGTCGGCGATGAGAATCTTCATGGCTGGCAAGGCTAGAGCGGTTTTGGCGGGAGCGCCAAGCTCACGGTCACCGTGGTGCCCTCGCCCGGCGGCCCGTGGAGCCGCAGCTCGCCGCCGGCCATCAAGGCCCGCTCGTGCATGCCCAGCACGCCGAGCGAGCCGGCCTTCTGCGTCCCCGCCGCCGGCAGGCCGCGGCCGTTGTCACTCACGGTGAGCACCAACTGCCCGTCCTCGATGGCGAGGCGCACGCGGACCTGCGTGGCCCCGGCGTGCCGCGCGATGTTCGTCAGCGCCTCCTCGAAGATGCGGAAGACCGCCGCCGCGCGGTCGGGCTCCAGCGCCGGCAAACCGTCCGCCAGGGTGAGCACGCAGGGAATGCCGGTGTGCTGCTGGAACTCCCGCGCCGTGCAATCCAGCGCGGCCGCCAGTCCGAGCTGGTCCAGCACGGTCGGCAGCAGCTCCAGGGCGATTTTCTTCACCGCGTCCACGGTGGACTGGCTCAACTGCCGGGCGGCCGCGAGCCGCGTCGCCAGCGCCTCGCGCAGCGCCTCCTCGCGCACGGAGGCCACGGGCTTCTCCAGCCCGCGCAGCTCCAGCTTGAGGCCGGTGAGCAGGTGGCCGAGCACGTCGTGAATCTCCCGCGAGATGCGCAGGCTCTCCGCCTCGCGCGCGCCTTGCAGCCGCGCCAGCAGGGCGCGCAACTGCTCGCGCGACTCGGCCAGTTCTTGCTCCGCCTGCCGGCGTTCGGTCACATCGCTCGCCGCGCCGAACCATTCCGCGATTTCACCCTTCGCATCCAGCAGCGGGACCGCGCGGGAGAACGTCCAGCCCAGCGTGCCGTCCACGCGCCGGACGCGATGTTCCAATTCGAAGACGCCCTTGGTGCGAATGGCTTCCTGAATCGCGGCCATGACGTGCGGCTGGTCGTCCGGGTGAATGTATCCCTCAAACCAAGTCTCGCTGGGCTGGAGCGTGTCCACGATGAACCCCCGGCCTTCGAGCTGGCGCATCACGCGCCAGTCCGGGCTCATGCGATACATCACATCCGAACTGGCCGTCACGAACGCACGGAAGCGCCCTTCACTCCCGCGCAGCGCCGCCGCCGCCTGCTTGCGCTCGGTGTTGTCGCGGATGTTGCACTGGATGACCTTGTGGCCGTTCACGCGATAGACGTTGCTGATGAACTCCACTTCGATGCGCCGTCCGTCGTGGGTCTCTAGCGCCATGTCCTCGTAACGGATGTATTCCTTTGCCTGCAATTCCGCGAAGTTGGCCTCGTTGGCGATGATGTCCTTGAAGAACCCCAGCTCCCAGACCTTCTTGCCGAGGAAACCCGCGTGCGAGAATCCCAGCAGCTCGACCAGGAAGGGATTTACATCCACGATCATCCCCGTGTCGGCATCGAGAATCAAAATGCCGTCCTTGGCCGCCTCGAACAGGCGGCGGTAGCGCAGCTCCGAGGCGAGCAGCGCCACCTCCGCCCGCTTGCGCTCGGTGATGTCCACCGAAAGCCCGATGACGCCCACCACCCGTCCGGCCTCGTCGCGCAGGGGCATCTTGTCCGTTTGCAGCCAGCGGTCGCCGGTGGCGGTGTGCAGTTGTTCCTCCCGGTGCCGAACGGAAAGCCCGCTGCTCATGACTCGCTCGTCATCTGCGCGGTAGAGTTCGGCAAAGCGCGAGCCAAGCTCGGCGTCGGTCTTGCCGAGGAACGCTTCGACCGGCAGGCCAACCGCCTGGGCGAGGCACTGGTTGACCTGGAGGAAGCGGCCCTCCCGGTCCTTGTAGAAAATCAGCGCCGGCACGGAGTCGAGCACGAGCTGTAGCTCGGCGCGCTGTTGCTTCAACGCCGCCTCCGCCTCGTGTCGCTCGGTGATGTCCACCAGCATGACGCGGCAGCGCTGGCCGTCCGGGGTGCGGGTGGCTTTGAGGCGGACGACGCGGCCCGTCGCCAAGAGCAGCTCGGCCGTCTGCTTGTCCTCGGAGGCAAAGGTCCGCGTGAGCAGGGCGGCAAAGGCGGGCCGGTCAGCCTCGGCCACGAACAGCCCGAAGCGCCGCCCCACGAGCCGCCCGCGCTCCAAGCCCAGCAGTGTCGCGCCCGCGAAATTCGCCAGCTCGATGGTGCCATCCGAGGCCAGCGTGAGATAGCCCGCCGGCGCGAAGTCGTAGAGGTCGGTGTAGCGCTCGACGCTGGCGCTGAGTTCCGCCTTGGCAGCGCGCAACTCCTCGTTCTGCATCTCCAGCTCGATCTGGTGGACTTCCAACTCGTGCTGGAGCCGGCGCAGGTCAGCCTCACTCTGCGGGGCGCGGGGCGTGGGCCGCGCTTCCAGCCGTGCCTCCGCCGCACGGCGAAGGGCGGCGGGGGCAGCCGCAGCCGGCGGGTTCAGATGCTTGCCGACGGGCTTGGTCCTTGGGCTCACCAGCCGAACGTAAGAGCAATCCCACCCGCGGGCGAGTGAATTCCCGCCGGCCCCGGCTGCGGGGCGCAGTTCAGTTCCTTGCACGGCCAAGGGGATGGTGAATTTGTAGCCGACGAGCCTCCACACGCTTTCACCCTCACCCCAGCCCTCGCCCGCTGGGAGTTGGAGAATGGCAGCCCGCACACCCACGGTAGCCTCGCCCATCTCGACCCCCTTGGGCTGAAGATCGCTGCCCCGTTGCGGCAAACCGATGGCGTGTTGAGGGGGGCTAACTGTCTCTTTTTGACCACTTTCTGCCTGAGTTCCCTCCCCAATCGGCCGAAAACATCTAACATCCTACTGGCAGGCCACTTCAACCTCATAGAAGTGCTCCCCCAAGCCATAGAAGTGCCTCCCCAGGCCATAGAAGTGCGTCCCCAAACCATCGGAATGCCCTACCAAGCCATAGAAGGGCCTCTCAAAACCGTCGGAATGGCTCCCCAAAGCATCGCAGTCCCGTCCCAAGCCATAGAAATGCCAAGCTAAGGCGTCGGAGTGGGCTGCCAGGCCATCGGAATGCCGGTTTAGCCGGTCGGCGTGGCATCCCATGGCGCAGGGATGGTTCCCCAAGCCGTCGGACCGGTTCCATCAGGCATGGAACTGCCAGCCCAGCCCAGCCGGTCGGAGTCTGTTCCCAAGTGGCGGTCCCGCAGGGACCTTTGAAAATAGCCCAGCACTTCAGTGCTGGGTCGGCGATGGGGGGAAAAAAAGTCCCGAAGGGACGGCCGACGGGTGTGACTGAAAGTGGGTGAGCGGGGGGCGGGGATTTTGGAGTGCGGTGGTAAGTCAGACGCGACACCGCTTTCGGACGCGCCAGGCCATAAGAAAGCGGTGTCGCGTCTGACTTGCCACCGCACTCCACATCGCCCTCGTCGGTGATCGGCTTCCAGCCGTCGCGACCCTCACCCACTTTCAATCGCACCCACGGCCGACCCAGCTTGCCGCTGACTCGGTCGTCCCTGCGGGACTGGGGGGTGGCATCGCCCCGTACCCGGCACTCAAGTGCCGGGCTATTCGCAATCGTCCCTCCGGGACGGCCCAGAAACTGAGCTGCGCGCGCGGTGGTAGGGCGTGGTGTCCTCACCGCGCCGCCGGACCACCCACCCGCCCCACCGGCGCGCTGGGGACAGACGCGCCCTGCCACCGCAGCCGTCCGCAAATCGCAGACGCGGCCTCGGTCCTCCCCTCTCCCAGCGGGAGAGAGGGTAAGGGTGAGGGAGAACGGCCCGAAGTACTCAGCAGCAACCTATCCACCGAAACCTCGCCGCCGTTCTCCCTCACCCCCGCCCGCGGCGACGGAGAAACGGTAGCGAAATGAAACCGCCCCAAACCCCAGCGAACGGATACCACCGGCACACCGGCCTGCCCCTTCAACCGTCGCGCACCCACCCCGGTTAACGCCCCCGACTGCTCGGCGCGGGTTTGCCGTCGGCCATCACACCGATGACCAACGGCTGCTGCACGCCCTCCAGTTCCGCGAAGTTGTGCAGTTTTTCGAGCAATGCCGGCGTGACGACGGTGCTGCGGGGAACGATGAGCATCCCGCCCGTCGTCCTGATGTCCTCCACCAGCAGTTGGCCGGAAACCAGGTCCCGCAGCGGGATCTCGGTCCGGACGGCGACGGCTGCAAGGGCCGTTTCGCTGACGGGCGCGGGGAAGCACTGGCTCACGCCCGCCAGCAACTCGGGGTCATACACTCCGGTCGCGGCGCGCATTTTTTCCAACGCCTTGGGCCGGGCCAGCCCGCGGGCCTCGAGTTCGATCAAGTCTTTGATGATCCGCAGCACCCGCGCGCCGTGCGGAATCGCGGCGCCCTTGCACGGGTCCACCGGGAAACCAGTGCCGTCGAAATTCTTGTTCTGATAAAGAATGGTTTCGGCGACGCCCTCGAGCCGCGGGATTTTCGCCAGCAGATTGGCACCGGTCCGGGGGACGCGGTCGAGCATGTCGCGTTCGTTGGTCGTGAGGACGAACTGGTTTTGCATCCGGTCGATCACCCGCGGTGGCAAGGTGACGAGGCCGATCGGGAAGAGCAGGGCCGCCAACTCCAAATCCCACGTCTGGGTGATGCCCAGCGGCTGCGCCAGTTGCCGGACGCATGCGCGCATTCTCTGCCCCAGTCCGAACGCCGTCGGGTCCAGCAGCGCCAGGATGTCGGTGAGGACGGCGACGCTACCGTTGAGAGTGCGCTCCAGCACGTCGCGCTCGGCCACAATTAACTCGTGCTGTTTCATGCCGGCCTGGCACATGGCGAGCAAGGTCGCGGCCGACGCGGGCTTGGGGAGAAAGCGGAAGACGTGCCCGCGATTCACGGCGTCCGCGGCGGTCGATTGATCGGCATTGCCCGTGATCATGATGCGCACGGTGTCCGGCCAGGCGCGTTCGACCTCCTGCAGCAGCTCCAACCCGCTCATGCCGGGCATGTCCATGTCGGAAAGGACGACGGCGCAGGGGCCGAATTCCTGAAGGTGTCGGAGTGCGGTCGCGCCATCGGGCGCGGTCTCGACCTGGAAGTGTCCTTTCAGTATGCGCGCCGTGAGCGCGAGGATGCTGGGCTGGTCATCCACACAAAGCACGGTCTTGCGATACATGGGCAGCAGGATGCGGGCGGTGGCGGACATTCTCAAGGCGCATCGCGGGAGGGCATCGCGGGAGGGTGTGAATAAAGCGGGTGAGGCAAGTGTGCTGGTAGGGCGCGTCTGTCCTCCGCGCGTCGTTGCATCACGACGGCGCGCTGAGGACAGACGCGCCGTACCTTGGCGTTGGTGGCAGCAGCATCCCCGCCCTGCACGCTCACCCACTTTTAATCACACACCATCGCGGAAGCGGTCGCCGAGGCACGGTCGGCGGCGGGCACAGCGGACGCGGCGCTGCACTCAGGCCGCGCTCCTGTCGCCCTCCTTGAACCGTTACGGATAAGTGTGGATGCCGTGCGAGATACGGGCCAGAAAGCCACGCACCACCGCGCGTCACACCGCGTCGCGGGAGGGCGAAACGGCCGCCCGATTCCGCATTTTTTCCACCAGCGGACACGAAAGGTTTTCGGGCGGCAAAACTAGTTGATTGCCCCTGTTTTTTACTTTAGTAACCCAGCCTATGAATTTTCCGAAGACCCTGACATGCGCACTGGCATTGAGCGCTTATCTGAAGGTCACCCATCCTACCCGCGCCGCTGAACAACCCACCACGCCGCCGCGCGTCCCCCCCATCGTCACCGAACCCGGCGCCAAACCCGACTCCCCCGAGAAGGCGCGGCAGATCTCCGAGGAGGTCGCGCGCCTGCGGGATGAAGCCAAAAAACGCGACGCACGCGAAGCCGCCGACCGCGCCAAACGCGAGGCCGACGAGGCCGCCCGCCGCCTCAAAGCAGCCGCCGAGGCCGAGCGACTCACCGCCGAGGAAATCGCCCGGCGCACCCTCAAGGAATCCGAGGAACGCGCCAAGGCAGAGGCCGAAACCGCCGCCCGCGAACGAGCCCGGGTAAAGGCCGAGGCGGAATTCAAACGGCGGCAGGACGAGCGCCAGCGCGCCGCGGAAAAGGCCGAGGCTGAGCTGCGGGCCCGCGAAGAGATGGCGGCCAAAAAACTCGCCGAAGACGAGGCCAAACGCATTCAGTCCGAGGTCGAAGCCAAGGCCCGCCTCGAAGCCAAATCCGCCGAAGAAGCCGCCAAACGCCTCAAGAAAGAAGAGGCCGTCGCCAAGGCGCTGCAAGAGGAGAACCAGAGAAAACTCGCCCAAGCCGCCGCCCAGAAAGCCCGGGACGAAGAAACCCAGGCCTTCAAAGCCTCCGCCGAAGCCAGCCGCCTCGCTGAAATCCGCCGCGCCAAAGAAGCCGCCGAAAAAGCCGCCCAAGCCGTCCCCAAAGCCGTCGTCCCCGCGCCGCTCCCGACCCCGGTCGTGACCGTCAAGCCCACCCCCGCGGTACCGTCACTTCCCAAGGCCGAGGAACTCGCCCGGCAGCAGGCCGAGGCTGAAGCTGCGGCCCAGTTGCGCGCGCAAGCCGCGCAGAAAGCTCTGCAAGAAGCCGCCAACCGCGAAGCCGCCGCCGAACTCGCCAGGGAGGCTGCCCGCGCCGCGCAAGCTGCCAAACCCGTCGTCCCGGCACCGCTGCCGCTCCCGCCCCCGCCGATCGTCCGCACCGCGCCACCTGTGCCCGGCGTCGCGCCCAAGCCCGCTGCTCTCTCCAAGGCCGAGGAACTCGCCCGGCAGCAGGCCGAGGCTGAAGCTGCGGCCCAGTTGCGCGCGCAAGCCGCGCAGAAAGCTCTGCAAGAAGCCGCCAACCGCGAAGCCGCCGCCGAACTCGCCAAGGAGGCTGCCCGCGCCGCGCAAGCTGCCAAACCCGTCGTCCCGGCACCGCTGCCGCTCCCGCCCCCGCCGATCGTCCGCACCGCGCCGCCCGTGCCCGGCGTCGCGCCCAAGCCCGCTGCTCTGTCCAAGGCCGAAGAACTCGCCCGGCAGCAGGCCGAGGCTGAAGCTGCGGCCCAGTTGCGTCAGGAGGCCGCCCAAAAAACCATCCAAGCCGCCGCCGACGCCGAGGCCGCCCAGTTTGCCAAAGCCCAAGAACTGGCCCGCCTGAAAACTCAGGCCGCCGAACAACGCGCCACCGAAGCCAAAGCCGCCGAAGCCCGCCGGCTGGCCGATGCCGCCGCCGCACTGAAAGCCAAAGACGAGGAGCTGGCCCGCAAGCAGACCGAAGCGGCCGCCGCCGGGCAGTTGCGCGCCCTAGCTGCTCAGAAAGCCATCCAGGCCGCCGCCGAAGCCGAAGCCGCCCATCTCGCCAAGGCGCAGGAACTGGCCCGCAAAGAAGCCGAAGCCGAAGCCGCGCTGCGTGCCAAAACCGAAGAATTGGCGCGCGAGAAAACACTCGCCGCCGAGAAGATGGCCGCCCAGACCAAAGCGGAAGCCAGCCGCAAGCTGGCGCTCGCGGAAGCTGCCGCCGCCCACAAGCTCGCCGAGGCCGCCAGCCTGAAGGCCGCGGCCGAGGCCGAAGCCATTCGCAAATCCGAACTGGACCGCCAGAAGCAAGCTGAAGTTCGCGCCAAGCTCGAGGCGGAAATGGAGCGCGAAGCCCGCGTCGCGCAACTGGCCGCCGAACGCAAGGCCGCGGCCGATGCCGAGAAAAAGGCCCGCGCCGAAGAACTCGCCAGCAAGAAAGCGCACGAACAGGAAGAACAACGCAGCCGCGCAGCCGCCAAGGCGCAGGCAGAAGCCGCCGAACGCGAATCGGCCCTCGCCAAAAAAGAAGCTGCCAGCCGCATCCGCGCCGCCTTGGATGACTCCCGTCGCAAGGCCGAAACTGAGGCCAACACCAAACCGGCTCCGCAGACAACCGCCATCGAAGCCGTCCGCACCGCGCCCGCTACGACCAAGCCCAACGTCGCCGCCGAACCCGTCGTGACCTCCGCGAACGCGTCCGCCGCCTCGCTCGCCAAGCTCGAAGAACAAGCCCGACGCGAATCCTTGGCCGCCGAAAAACTCGCCCGCGAACAAGCTGAGAATGCCGACCGTGAGCGCCGCCGTGCCGATGCCAAAGCGGTCGAAGACGCCGTCCGCAAATCCAAAGCGGAAGCCGAAGCCGCGCGCGCTACCGCCCGCCTCGAAGCCCAACGCCAGACTCAACAGATCAAAGCCGCTCCCATCACTCCCGCCCCCATCCTCGGCATCGCCCGTCCGTCCGCCCCGAGCGTCCCTACCCCGCAACCGACCGGGCCAGTCAAATCCCGCCAGGAGCAGTTGCTCGAAATTCTGCAGCTCTACAAAGCCGACAAGATTTCGCCGCGGGAATACCACGAGCGCCGGGCGCGCATCATGGCTCAGACCGCCTCCGCCTCGGCCGCCGGGATCCAACCCACGTCGCCGAGCGCGGTGACGTCGGCGCCGAGGCCGGTGGTCGTCACGCCTCCGGCTCCCGCCCCAACGCCGACGCGCGCTCCGGTCGTGACCGCGCCCGCCGTCACACCGCCGCCCGCCAGCCCAGCCTTGACCCCGCCCCCAGCCGCGCCGCCCCCGGCCAGTCCCACTGTGCCGCCGGCCAACCCCGTTGCCGCACCGGCCGCGCCCGCGCCCGCTGCGCCCGCCGAGAAACCGGCGACGCCGGAACCGGCACCCGCCAATCCGGCCGCAACGCCACCGGCCACGCCTGCCTCTGCGCCCGCCACGCCCCCGGCTGCTCCGGCAAATCCGGCCGCACCCGATCCCGCGCCCGCCAAGCCCGCAGTCCCACCCGCGAATCCCGCCGCGACGCCTCCGGCCAATCCCGCTCCCGCGCCCGTAAATCCGGCCACGCCCGATCCGGCTCCCGCCAATCCTGCGACCCCTCCTGCCAATCCTGCGACCCCTCCTGCCAATCCCGCGGCACCGCCCGCCAATCCCGCTGCGCCTCCTGCAAATCCGGCGGCACCGCCCGCCAATCCGGCAACGCCGCCGAAGAATTGAGCTTCTCCGAAGCAACACGCGCCGCCAGTTCACGCGAACTGGCGGCGTTTTTATTGCCCGAGTTCCACTTTCAGCAATTCGCCGACGCGTCCATTTCCGCTCGCCGAAAAACAGCCGCGTCGTCCGGAACACCGGCACCGACTGCTGCAGCACCGGCGTCCGTGATGAATTCCCATGCTGATATTCTTGGTTTCAGAGCGGCGCTTGGGTATTGATCGGCGATGACCGATACCGAAAACCAATTGCTCGCGGCCCTGCTCGAACTGGAGGCCACCATTCAGCGCATGGCCACCGCCAACCCCAAGCCGAGCCTGCTCCCGTTGTTCACCCGCATTGATGAACTGACCCGGCAGTTGCCACCGGGCGCCGCGCCGGACCTGCTGCACTACCTTTACAAAAAGAGCTATCAGAAGGCGCGCCTTTGGCTCCAAGGCCGCGAGGCGGAGAACCAGGCCGGCAACTGCGGACACACCCCCTGACCTCAGGCCTTCGCGTTGCACCATGCTCACCGACACCATCGCGGCGATCGCCACACCTCTCGGCGAGGGCGGGCTGGCGGTCATCCGAATCTCGGGCGCGGCGGCACTCGCAGTGGCGGATCGCAGCTTCGTCCCACAGGGCCGCACGGCAGTGAAGCCGTCGGCCGCCGCGACGCACACATTGCACTACGGCCATGTGGTCCGGGGCGGCTGCGTGGTGGATGAAGTGATGGCGGCGGTGATGCGCGCGCCGCGCACCTTCACGCGTGAGCATGTGGTCGAACTGTCCTGCCACGGCGGCCTGCTCGCGGCCAAGAGCGTGCTCGATACGGTGCTCGAAAATGGCGCGCGCCTGGCCGAGCCGGGGGAGTTCACCAAGCGCGCGTTCCTAAGCGGCCGCATCGATCTCGCCCAAGCCGAGGCGGTGGCGGATTTGATTCATGCCCGCACCGATCTGGCGCTTGCGGCGGCGAACGAGCAGCTCGCGGGAAAGCTCTCGCAACGCATCAACCAGCTGCGGGACGAGCTGCTGCGGACGCTCGCGCACATCGAGGCGCACCTGGATTTTCCCGACGAAGATATTTCCCCGGACACCCGCGAAACGCTGCTCGGTCGGCTGGATCGCGCGCAGCGTTTCATGGAGGAATTGCTCCACACTGCGGACGAAGGGCAACTGCTCCGGCGCGGCATCCGGGCCGCCATCGTGGGCCGGCCCAACGTCGGCAAGTCGAGCCTCCTAAACCAGCTCCTCGGCCGCGACCGCGCCATCGTCTCGGCGATTGCCGGCACCACCCGCGACACCATCGAGGAGACCGCGAACATCCGCGGGATCCCCGTCATTTTCATCGACACCGCGGGCCTGCGGGAGTCCGGCGACCAATTGGAAATCGAAGGCATGCGCCGCAGCCGCCTCGCGCTCGCCCGCGCCGAGTTGATTCTCCACGTCGTCGATCACTCGGAGGCGCTCACGCGCGAGGACGAACTTTATCTCGCAGATTTCGCAACGAAGAAGCGCCTCATCGTGTGCAACAAAGCCGACCTGCCCGGACGACTGGTCCTGCCGCCCGACGCCGCGGAATCCGTGGTACGGGTCAGTTGCGCCACGGGCAATGGCCTCGATAACCTCAAGGACGCGATCAAGCAGCTCGTGTGGGCGGGCGAAATCCGCGCCGAGATGCTCGAGGTCATGATCAACTCACGGCATCAAGGCGCGTTGCGGCGCGCGCACGAAGCGAACGGGCGGACCGTCGCAGCGCTGCGAGGGAATCTCACTCTGGAGCTGGCCGCGATGGATTTGCGCATCGCCGTAAATGCGGTCGGCGAGGTGGTCGGGAAGACGTCGACTGAGGACTTGCTGGATTCGATCTTCAGCCAGTTCTGCATCGGGAAGTGACGCGACCACTTGAAGATGCTAAGACTCTTCCGCCCATGAATCCGTATCCCAATTTTGTCGCCGAATACGCCCGCCTCGCGCGCGCGGGAAAAGACTATCCGCTCGGGGGGTTCCCGCCCTGCGCGCGGCCCGAAATCGCACCGGACGCACCGAACGTTTTGATATTTTCACCGCACCCGGACGATGAGGTGATCATCGGCGGACTGGCCTTGCGATTGTTACGCGAAGCCCGGTGGCGGGTCAGCAACGTCGCCGTCACCCTCGGCAGCAAACGGGAGCGGCAGGGCGAGCGGCTCGCGGAACTGCGGGCGTGCTGTGAGTGCATCGGCTTCGAACTGGTGCAGACCGCGCCGAATGGTTTGGAGAAAGTCAACCCACGGACCCGGACGGAAGAACCGGAACATTGGACCCGTTCTGTGCAAGTCATCGCGGAGCTTTTACTGCGGCACCAACCCCGGGTCATTTTCTTCCCGCACGAACTCGACTGGAACGGGACCCACATCGGCACTCACTTCCTGGTGCTTGATGCTCTGAAAACTCTGCCAGCCTCCTTCGCGTGTCACGTCGTCGAAACTGAGTTCTGGGGACAAATGCCCACGCCGAACCTCAACGTCGAAATTACCCCGAAAGATCTCGCCGATCTTGTCACCGCCCTGACCTATCACGTGGGTGAAGTGAAGCGCAATCCCTACCACCTGTCTTTGCCCGCCTGGATGCAGGACAACGTGCGCCGCGGCGGCGAATTGGTCGGCGGACAGGGCGCGGCGGCCCCGGATTTCACCTTTGCCACGCTCTACCGAGTAAGTCGCTGGAGTAGCGGCCGACTACAGCCGCAAACTGGTGCCCGCCCGATCCTCGCGAGCACAGACTCTCCCGCTCAGTTATTCGCCTGATACCGCACCCAAGCAGGGACGGAATAGGCAAAAAAACCGCTGACTCCCTGCGGAGTCAGCGGCGTGAAGAGAGAGTGTGGGTGAATCTGTTAGTTTGCGGGCAATCAGTCCACAAACATCAGCTCATTGGACAACAGGAGCACCTGGCAAAAACGCTCCCAAGTCTCCAGCGGCTTCTGGCGGCTGGCACGCGCACCCATTTCAAACTCAGCGCCTGCTTTCCATTCCCGGGCTTCGTCACCCGAGACCATGTCACCAGCACCCATTGTCTTGGCCATCGTCGCTCCCGCCGGCCTGACCGGTGCCGGACCCGCAACCCGAAGAGTCGGCGACCAGGTGAATTGGTCGGACCGGGGATTGGTGTTGCAGGTGACAATGAAGTCAATCGTGTCACCCCGTTTCAGCTCCACTTTCGGAATGTTGGTATCAACCTTCTTGGAGTAAACCGTCCAACGGCCCAACTCACCGGCGCGACTGCTCACAATAAACGCCTGCACGCCATCACCTTCCTTGGAAATGTGGGTTAGAGCCGCTTCGATGGTCAGAGTGGCATCCTTGGGCGCCGTGAAGCGCCGGATCACCGCCAACTGTTTGATGTTACCCGGATGGCCGCCCTTGCCGTCCAGACTCAGCATCCCATAACGCGAGTCGGGCAGCAACGGGCCACCCTGCCAAGCCTTGCCCGTATAGTGCGGCAGCGGATAGAAGCGTTGCACCGCCTTATATTTTTCGTCGTAGTTACCGTAACCGTATTTCCAGATAGGTTCGCGGGCATCGGACTTGATGCCCGACGCGGCTTCGAGGAAGCGGGTCGCCAATTTTACCTCAATCGGATCGGGCAGGCGCTGGAAAGCAGCCTGGTAGATCGCCTCGATGCGGCGCCCGTCGTCGACTTCATTCTTGAAGTCGGTGCGATGAACCAAGCCGCGCGCCAGATCGGCCACGAAGGGACTGTTCATCATAAACAGCGCCTGCTGCGGAACGGTCGAGTTGAAGCGTTCCCCCACGGTTGCCTCGGGATTGGCGAAATCGAAAGTGCGGAAAATCGTCGCCAGATTCCGGCGATCAATGAAACCGTACATCGTGCGCCGATAACTGAACGGCTCCTGGGTCAGGCTCACCGACTGCCCACCCATCGTCAGGTCCATCTTGCCACTGATCGTCAGCAGGTTGTCGCGAAACGCCTCGAAATCCAGCCGACGGCGATTCATGCGGTGGAACAACAGGTTGTTGGGATCAACCGCCGAGAACTGCGGCACGTCATCGCTCGACTGCTGATAGGTGTTGGAGAGCATGATCATGCGGTTGAGCTTCTTGATGGACCAGTTGTTCTCCATGAAATAGGAGGCCAGCCAGTCCAACAGTTCCGGATGGGACGGGTCTTGGGCCCGCATGCCGAAGTCGCTAATGGTCCGGACTATGGCTCCCCCGAAATGCTGGTACCAGACGCGATTCACAAACACCCGGGCGGTCAACGGATTGTCTTTGCTGGCGATAGATCTCGCCAACTCCAGCCGGCCGCTACCCTTTTCAAATGGACGCCGATTCGGACCGGAGAGAATTTCCAAGAACTGTCGCGGCACTTCCGCACCACGGTTGTTCGGGCTTCCCTTGATCAGGATCGTGGCATTCCTCGGAGTCTTCTGGTCCATCAACGCCATGGCGCGCTTGGGTGATCCGGGATGGCTGACCTGCAGATTGACGATCTTGTCCAGATACGGACCTTCCTGATTGCGGATACGGTTGTTGTTGAGACCCGCGAGCTGATCGTAGTTGAGCTTCAAGGGGGAATCATTGCCATAGAGAACCTTGCGCAATTCCTCTTGGGCCGGATCAGCCAACCCCTTCGGCGCGGCTTCTTCTTCCTTGGAACTGGCTTTCTTCTTTTCGTAGAGAATGACCGCGCTCTGCCATTGCCGTTCCGCGTCCGCGAACAATTTCACGTAGCGGTCGATGACCACGCCAAAGGAACTGGCCGGGGTGGAGAAAGCGCGGGCCACCAGCGGATTGAGCTTCTTCCCAGCGTCGCCTTTGTATTCCGCCGCCAGTTCCCTGCCCTTGGCGGCAAATTCCTTGTCGGATAGGTCATTGTAAGCAGCCCACGGAGCGAAGATCGGATCGTTCTTGCGGCCCGCAGCCTTCTTTACATACGAACTCCACCGCTGGATCATGAAAACCTCCAACTTCCGGTCGCGGGCAAATTTCTCGGTGTCAGCCCGATCCATTTTTTCATCACTGACAGACAAATCATGGGCTGCCAGCAAATAACCGAAGAGATTGGTGCGGGCCTTGGTGAGATAATTGTTCAACGTCCTGATGCGGAAGGTGTCCAACTCTTCTTCATAGGCGGCCTGCCGGGCGACAAACTCACGGTATTCCGGAGTGTCCACCGGCGCTTCCAAGAGAGGCTTCTCTGCGGGCTCGATGGAACTGGCAAACACGCCGTAGAGTGAGTAGTAGTCGGCCGTAGGAATCGGGTCGAATTTGTGATCATGACACCGGGCGCAATACACCGACAACGCCAGCGTGCTCCGGGTCAGCGTGTCGATACGGTCGTCGATGGTATCCTGCATGTTGGCACCCTGACGCCCGAGGGTGAAAAATCCCATGGCCGCCAAGACTTTCTTGTCATCCCCGGCCACCTGGTCACCAGCGATCTGTTCGATCAGGAACTGGTCGTAGGGTTTGTCCCGGTTGAACGCATCAACGACGTAGTCCCGATAGGTGAAGGAATAGATAAACCGATTCGGACCCATGTTATTGTTATTGCCGCCCCGGGTGTCCGAGTAACGCGCCAAATCCAGCCAATACCGACCCCAGCGTTCCCCATAATGCGGTGAGTCCAGCAGTCCATCGACGACCTTGGTGTAGGCATCGGGGGATTCGTCGGAGACAAAGGATTCCACTTCCGCTTGGGAGGGGGGAAATCCAACCAGATCGAAATAGGCGCGTCGAATGAGGGTGACCTTGTCGGCCGGAAACGCGGGGATCATCTTCCGCTCTTCCAACTTCGCGAGGATGAAGGAATCGACCGGATTCTGGACCCACTTCTTGAGATTGAGCTTCGTCTGGGGAACCTCCGGCTTTTTGACCGGCTGAAACGACCAATGCGCCTTGGCTTTCGCCCGATCAGCTTCGCTCTTGAGAATGCCACCCTGCTTCCCGGTGCGGGGGTCCGGCGCACCCATCTTCACCCACGCTTCAAAGTCGGCGATCACAGCGTCCGACAACTTCTCTTTCGGCGGCATCTGGAGATTCGGGTCCAGATAGCGAATGGCTTTAATGAACAAGCTTTTCTCGGCATTGCCCGGCTCAATCGACGGTCCCGATGATCCACCTTTCATGGTCCCCTCCTTGGAGTCGAGGGCCAAGCCACCCTTGATCTTGTCGCTCTCGGCACTGTGGCACTTGTAGCAATTCTCGATGAGTGCCGGCCGAATCTTGCTTTCAAAAAACTCCGACTCTTCAGCCGACAACGGCTTCGCTGGTTCAGCGGCGAAACTTGTGACAGCCGCTTGGATGACAATCCAGGCAACCGCTCCTATTGGTCCCACTTTGCTCGTTTTCATTTTTTGAATCCAAAGATAATACCATCAGCACACCAACATCTAATACCTTGCGCCCCATCCAACCGCTCCAACTGCGGCGGCAACAGACGCCAAAATTTCAACCAGTCCTTGCGGACTGGTTGAAATTAGACCGAACAAATCTGCTTTGGCTTACGACCGCACTGCGACGGCCAATCCGTTAGGCGATAACGTCTTTTACCACCTTGCCGAAGACGTCGGTCAACCGGAAATCCCGGCCGCCAGAGCGGAAGGTGAGCTTCTCGTGATCAAAGCCCAACAGGTGCAGGATCGTCGCGTGGAGATCATGCGGATCCACCGGGTTTTCGACCGCCGCACTGCCAAGTTCATCAGTCGCGCCGTAGGCGAAGCCACCCTTGACACCGCCACCCGCCAACCAAGCCGACATGGCCTTGTTGTTATGCGTGCGCCCACCGGGACCGTCTTGAGCCGAGCTACGTCCGAACTCGGTGCTGCAGACGATCAATGTGTCCTTGAAGAGACCACGATCCTTGAGGTCTTGGATGAACGCGGCGATCGGCTGATCGCTTTGCGCCGCCGTGCGCGGCATGTTCTGCTGAATGCCCGCATGGGTGTCCCAACCGCCCTGCCAGACCTGCACGAAACGAACTCCGCGTTCCAGCAAGCGCCGGGCGATGATCATCTGCCGGGCGTGACCACCCTCACCGTAGGCTTTGACAACCTTCTCCGGTTCACGCGCCACATCGAACGCCTCGGTGGCCTCGGTCTGCATCCGGTAGGCCAGTTCAAAGGACTGAATTCGGGCTTCCAACTGGGCTTCCGCTTTGCGCTTCTGCTTATGGACTTCGTTGAGCTGATACAGAAGATCAAGCTGCTCGCGCTGCTGGTTCGCCGAGGTGAAACCGCTCCGGATGTTCTCGATGAGCGTTTCGATCTTGGTGTTCCGCGGATCAATGTTCGTTCCTTGGTAGTGGCCCGGCATGAAGGCCGAACCCCAGTTGCGCCCGTTGTTGCCACCCAAGACGACGAAGCCGGGGATGTTCTGGTTCTCGGTTCCCAAACCGTACAGCACCCACGACCCCATGCTGGGCTTCGGCAGGCGGAAGTCGCCGCAGGTCTGGAGCAAGGTCGCCTCGTCGTGCGCCGGCACCGCAGTGTTCATCGAGCGGATGATCGTCATGTCGTCGGCGTGCTTGGCGATATGCGGCCAGATTTCGCTCAGTTCAAGACCGCTCTTGCCCGAGGGGATGAACTTGAAGGGCGACGCCAGCAGCTTGCCACCCCCGCGGCCCATGCCCGTGCCCGCAGTCATGCCAGCCTTCTTTTCCAACTCGGGCTTCGGATCCCAAGTGTCAATATGCGACTGGCCACCGCTCATCAAAATGTGAATGACGCGCTTGGCCGAGCCCTTGAAATGACCCTGCTTGGGGGCCAGCAAGTTGGCCGAGGACTGCGCCGCCGCTTCCCGGACCAGATCAGGTCCGAGCATCGAGGCCAGCCCGAGCACGCCGAACCCGGTCCCGAACTTGTTCAGGAACTCGCGCTTCGTGAGGAAGGCATTCTTGAGTTGAGGCCGGTGATTTTCGTCGTTTGGGATGTAGTTGAGGTTCATAACCGAAAACTTTTCAATTTTTCGCCGCCCAGAGCGCTTTTTTATCAAAACCGGGCGGCATTTGTTTACGGAAAGTAGCATTCGCCACCACCACTGCAATACAATTTTGGAAACGCTGCAATGACGACACAGCAGCAGGTTTTTCCCGCGCTTGGCTCGCATTTTTCGGAGCCAACGTCGCGGTTGAACGGATTTATTTTTCCGCCCCGTGCGAGCCTGTTATCGACCGATTGAAAAGAAAATTGAGTTCTCCACCGGAATTCTCCACTCTCGCCGTCATGTTCCGCGCTTCACTATTTGCCGTCGTATTGCTTTTGGCCACATCCGCCAGTCCGGATGCCGCGAGCAATCCGAAAATCATCAAGGTTCTGCCCCATTTCCTCGACCAGGCGGGCCACCACACCCTCTCCCCCAGCCTGTACGAACGGGACGCCTACCAGATGCAGCTCCGCAAACACCCGGAGCAAATCTCCGCCCTCCGCTTCGACATCCAGTGGAAGCCCGGTTCCCTCAAAGCTGCCGAGTGGAAACTGCGGGCGGAAATCCTCGGCACCAAAAGCCGCCCCGGCGAATTCAAGAGGGTGGAGCAGTCCGTAAAACCCGGCATCTGGTGGGAGAATTGGTCATCCCTGTCGCTCTCCAAAGACGCGTATCGCACCCTTGGTGAACTCAGCGCCTGGCGAATCACCCTGTGGGACGGCCAGAATCTGCTGGCGGAACAGAAGTCGTTTCTCTGGTAGCCACCGCGGTCGCACCACGCCGCCCGTCGGGGTTTCGTCCCGCAAAGCCCAACCGCTGGCGTTCGGGAAGGCAGAACGACGTTGGCCCCGCGCCAGCATGAATAGCAGCGAGAAACCTTCCCCAGGGCAAACCTCCGGCCCCGCGTGCTTCCCTTCGCCTGCCGTTGCCGAGTTGAGCGCTTTCCACGCCCACAAATCGCGCACGCCCTAAGGTTGGACTTTCCTTCTACAAATCGGTTTTCTACCCTTCCCTGATTATCTGCGCCGGACCGGTGGAAATCCGTGGTATGATATGCCACCGCGCCATTCAGTCTGCGATGAGATAACCAACCTTTACATGAGCCATAGCCAACAACTTGCCGCCACGGAGTCCCCTCGCAAACGGATCGCCCTGAACGGCCGCTTCTCCGGCACTTTGAAACCCACGGGCACCCAAACGGTGGCCTTTCATCTCTTCGACGCCCTCCTACGCGAGCCGCGAGACTTTGATCTCGTCATCTACGCGGACTCGCGCTTCGCCGGCGTCGCCGCATGGAAAAACCAGCCGGGCGTGGAATTTATCGAAGTCCCCTTCAGCGACTGGGGCCGCGCGAAGGCGCAGATGTGGGAACAATTCACGGTCTCCTCCGACGCCCGCCGCCGCGGCTGCACGCTGGTGCATCATCCGCTCACCACCTGCCCCCGTTTTCGGTTCGGCATCCGGCACCTCGTGACGATGCACGACGTCGGCTTTTACGATTATCCCGACGGCTTCGGACTCCCATTCCTGCTGTTCCTGCGGCACGTCTGCGGACCGGCCTTCCGCCGCGCCGATCATCTCGTCGCCGTTTCCGATTACGTGGTCCGCACCATCCAGCAGCACCTGCATGTGCCGCGCGAGCGAATCAGCCGCGTCTATAATGCGATCAAACCCATGGCCGGACAGGCCCAGGCGCAAAACCTGCCGCGCGATCCCAACCTCATTTTCGGCATCAACCTCTGGCAGCCGCACAAAGGCCTGCCGCGCCTTCTGGAAGCCTTCGCCCGGCTGCGCGCCGAGCGGCCGAAGCTGGAACTCCACCTCGCCGGCCGCCCCCAGGGCATGTTCCGCGACCAACCCGAACTCGCCGCAAAACTCACCGCCCCCGGCGTGAAACTCCTCGGCTACGTCAGCGACGAAGACCTCGCCAAAGCCTACGCCACCTGCGCGCTGTGCGCCTATCCCTCGTCCTCCGAGGGCTTCGGACTCCCGGTGATCGAGGCCATGGCCGCGGGCGCGCCCGTCGTCACGTCCACCGCCACCGCCCTGCCCGAAGTCGCCGGCGGCAACGCCTTCCTCGTCGATCCCCTCTCCGTTGACAGCATCACGCAAGGTCTCCGCGACGCGCTCGACGAACCCGCCGACGCTCGCGCCCGCCGCATCGCCAAGGGCAAAGTGTGGGCCAGCGGTTTCACCTGGCAGAACGCCGCCAAGGATTACATCAAACTCTACCAGCGCTTTATGTGAAACCCGCGGCCCCAGCCAGCCCTTCCGGCCTGCTCTGGAGAAAATGCCGCGCTTCCCGGCAACCTCATCACCCACCTTCCCCGCGACCGCCACGCCGGCCGAAGCAGTTCCAAATCCAAGACTGACTTGTGGCCGAAACCATCGCTCCCGCTTCCAAGTCCGCCCTCCGCGCCGCCGCGCCCGGTCCGCGTTTCCTCGGCAACCTCCTCGACGATTACGTGCGCAATCTCCCGCGCTTCTTCGACCCGACCACCGGCGCCGTGGTCGAAGCCCAGGGCGACGCTGGCACGCCCGCGTTCCTCTCCACCGAGGTCACCGGCTGCGCCATCCGCGAGCTGATGACGCTCTACAAAATGACCACCGATCTCCGGCGCTTCGAGCACGCCTGGCGGGCCGGCGCGTGGCTGCTCAACTTCGCCTTCAGCGCGCTCCTCGAATACTGCGCCGCGTGGGTCTGCCGCCACAGCCCCGTCCTCGTCCTCGCCGGCGGTATCGGCTCGCGCTGTTGACCGATCTCCTGCGAGCGCAATCCCAAGCCCTGGCCGCCATCGTCCACCTGATTCACGACCCCGGCGGCGACCCCGCGCCCATCGTCCAGTTCATCAGCGATTCCATCGTCGATGAAAACTCCGCCCTGTCGCAATACACCTGCCGCGAACTGCGCTTCGTGCCCCAACCCGACGGCGACCGGCACTACGTTCCGCCTGTTCTGGTGCTTCCCTTGAGCTTTACGCCTTGAGCTTGGTCCTTCTCCCCATTCCCGATTTCTCCATCCGCTTCGATGCCCAGGTCGCCCGATATTGTTTTGAAGAAAGGCGCGGGAAGAGCGTATGGTCTTGGCAGCCTGATTTCCGCCGCCTGCGCCATGCTCAATTCCGTCGCCGAGCACCGGGCGCGATCTGGGAAAACGGCCAGCCATTTTATGATCGATCCACGCCCCCTTTCCCGGCGTCACGCGCTGAAAAATCTCGCGTGCGGCTTTGGCTATCTCGCGCTGGCCGGCCTCGCCGCCGAGCGCGCCCGCGCCGGCCGCAGCAATCCCCTCGGCCTGCGCCTCGCCCACCACGCCCCGCGCGCCAAGCGGGTGATTTTCCTCTTCATGCAGGGCGGCGTGAGCCACGTCGATTCGTTCGATTACAAACCGCTGCTCGACGCCAAGGACGGCCAGATGCTGACCTTCGATGACGCCCGCAAGATCGCCAACAGCGGCAAGCGCGAAGGTTCCAGCCAGCGCGTGATGAAGCCCCTCTGGAAATTCGCGCAGCACGGCCAAAGCGGCCGCTGGGGTTCCGACCTTTTCCCGCACATGGCGCGCAAATCCGACGACCTGTGCTTCCTTCATTCACTCCACACCGAGGGCGTGGCGCACGGCCCCGCGACGCTCTTCCTGCATTGCGGCGCGACCAATGTCATCCGGCCCTCGATGGGTTCGTGGGTGAGCTACGGCCTCGGTTCGGAAAGCGAAAATCTGCCCGCCTTCGTCAGCCTCAGCCCCTCGAGCGGCAACGGCGGCCCGCGCAATTTCGGCAATGCCTTCCTCCCCTCGATCTATCAGGGCACCGGCATCGGCAAGGCCGGCAGCCCCATCGGCGAGGCGACCATCCGCAATCTCACGAATCCGAAACTCTCGCCCGCCGAACAGCGCCGCAGCTTCGAGCTGATGCAGGAACTCAACGCCGAACAATTAAAACGCCACCCCGGCGACGGCGAACTCGAGGCCGTGATCAATTCCTACGAACTCGCTTGGCGCATGCAGAACAACGCGCCCGACGTCCTCGATCTCTCGAAAGAATCTCCCGCCACGCTCGCGCTCTACGGCATCAACGAAAAACCCACCGACAACTTCGGCCGCCAATGCTTGATGGCCCGTCGCCTCTGCGAATCCGGTGTCCGCTACGTGCAGGTCACCTACGGCGACAACTCGGCGAACCCCGCGTGGGACCAGCACTCGAACCTGCCCAAGCACAAGGACCACGCCCTCGCCGTGGACAAACCCGTCGCGGGCCTGCTCGAAGACCTGAAACAGCGCGGCCTACTCGAGGACACCATCGTCTGGTGGGGCGGCGAATTCGGCCGTACGCCCTACGCCGAGAAGAACGGCACCGGTCGCGATCACAACCCCGGCGGCTTCACCGTCTGGCTCGCGGGCGGCGGCGTGAAGCCCGGCTTCGCCTACGGCTCGACCGATGAATGGGGCCATCTGGCCGTGGACAACAAGGTCCACATGCACGACCTCCACGCGACCATTCTCCATCTGCTCGGCCTCGATCACGAAAAGCTCACGTATCGTTTCGACGGCCGCGACTTCCGCCTCACCGATGTTCACGGCCACGTCGTAAACGACATCATCGCGTGAGCAACTCCGGCGCGCGGCCTTCAGGCCGCTTCAGCGTCCGCATGAAACGAAATCGGCGGACAGTCCCAATGTTCTGTTAGGCCACTTCACCACGTCATGCTCGATCCTTACTTTCACAAGGTGATCGCACTTGCAAAAGTAGCTGCGTCTTTCGAACAACCCTCAGAGATTGATTGGCAAGCAGTCGAACGGGATTTGGAGGTGCCTTTGCCGGCAGATTACAAAAGCCTTGTGAGCAGATTGGGCACCGGTTGCTTTGGCGAGTTCTGGTTACACAATCCTGTCTGCACCTCTCATTACGGGCGCTTGTCGCGGCGGTTGCTGATGGAGTTTCGGGAGTGGCACGAGCGAGATGCGCTCGGCATTCCATTGTTTCCGGATGCGGATGGGTATGTTTGGCTCGGCAGCTTACCGAACCACATGGACTTATTACTTTGTCCCGGCCGGGATTCGTCTGCGCCTTACAGGTTGGTTTGGTTTGAGGCGGATGGCCCTTCTCTTCATGATATTCCGATGACTCTCTGTCAGTTTCTCCACGACTTGTATTTTGGATTGCTACACACCGATTGGTCTGACTACGTCCGGGGGCTCGTTTGGGCCCCGGACGAGGTTTTCTTCACACCGCGACCAGGCGTGCGACGAGATGCTCATGCGTAGCCTTTATCGAACGCGGCCTAACCATGAACTGCTGCGAACGGCAGCGGGCCATCGTAGTTGCAATCGGCGCGTATCGTGGCCGTCGTCGCTGAGCTTGGGCCGTCGTTCGCCCTTCGCTCCGCGCTACGTCCACCCCCAACTCACTTTCAGTTCACCACTCCCTCCTAAAATTATGATCACCCTCCGTCCCGCCCTCACCTGCGCCCTCCTCCTCGGCTGCCTCGCCACGGCCACAACACCGTCGCGCGCCGCCAATCCCTTCGACCAATCCGCCGTCCCGCTCGAAGTGGACGCCACCGATCCCGCGCTCGCCAAGATCGTCCTGCTCGCCGGCACGCCCAGCAACAAATCCGGCCAGCACGAATACTTCGCCGGCTGCGCGCTGTTGATGAAATGGCTCAAGGCCACGCCCGGCGTCTGGCCCGTGATGGCCCGCGACGGCTGGCCGAAGAACGAGAAGATTTTCGAGAAAGCCCGCGCGGTCGTGTATTTCGGCGACGGCGGCGGCAAGCAGCCGTTCCTCGACGCCGACCGCTGGCAGGTGCTGAAGCGCACGATCACGGGCGACACCGGCTTCGTGTTGCTGCACCAGGCCGTGGACTTCCCGCTTGGTCCGCAGACCGACCAGGTCAAAGCGTGGCTCGGCGGCGTGTTCCTCAAGGACATCGGTTGCCGCGGCCACTGGGACATGGAGTTCAGCCAGTTCCCCGACCACGCCGTCACGCGCGGTGTGAAACCCTTCGCCGCCCCCGGCGACGGCTGGCTCTACAACCTCCACTTCGCCGACAAGGGCTTCGTCCCGCTCATCGCCGGCCAGGTCCCCGACAAATCCCGCAGCAGCGCCGACGCCAAGAAACACAACGGCCGCGCCGAAGTCATCGGCTGGGCCTACGAACGTCCCGAGGGCGGCCGCGGCTTCGGCTTCACCGGCGCGGACCTCCACAAAAACTGGGGTGCCGAAGGCCAGCGCAAACTCGTCGTCAACGGCATCCTCTGGTCCGCCAAAATCGCCATCCCCGACGGCGGCGCAAAAGTCGATTTCGACCCCGCCGAGCTGAACCAGTTTCTCGACGACAAACGTTCGCTCACCACCGCCGGCGCACCGAAAGCCGACGCCAAAAAGCCGGCCGCACCAAAGAAGTAGGCGCTGGCACCAACCGCGGCGTGGGGACGGCCCGGCCCCACCACCATGCGGGGACGAGCCGACCGCGCCCCTTTAGCTGAAAGCGCATTGGAAAACCACCAACTGCCCGCCTACTCTCACGACATGACCATCACGTTGCCCGACGATCCCGCGTTGCAGCACCTCGACGAAGCACAGGTACGGCTCGAACTCGCGTGCGGCCTGTTTGCCTCCGGGCGCATCTCGCGGGGAGTTGCCGCGCGCCTCGCCGGGCTTGGCTCGCTGCCATTCGATGAGGAACTGTTCCGTCGGCAGATTCCCTCGTTCACCGAGGAAATGCTGGAGCAGGATTTGGCGGCATGGCAAAGCATGAAGCAGGAGTGATCGTCGTCACCGACACGTTCGCCGCGCGACCGACAGGGTATCTCGGAAACGCTTTCTGATGAGCTTGCGCGCCTCAACTACCTTCGACGGAAAAAACCAGCTGCAGGTCTGCCACCTGTTCGTGGACGAGGCGGGCACTCCGGACATCTTCGATGCCAAGGGCAGAAACAATATCGGCAAGGAAGGCTGCTCGCGTTTCTTTTTGCTAGGAATGCTCGAGGTGGAGGCTCCCGAGACGCTAACCGAAGCGCTCACCGGATTGCGCGAGCAGCTTCGCGCCGACCCTTACTTTGCTACGGCACCATCCTTTCAGCCGCAGCGGAGGAAAACCGCCCTGTTGCTGCATGCGAAAGATGACCTGCCGGAAGTGCGGGTAAAGGTGTTCGACCTCCTGCGCTCCCATGGCCCTGCCATTCGATTCCGCGCCGTGGTGTGCGACAAGGAGGCAATCCGGATCCGTGAGGAAGCCAAACGCGAAGCCGCTCCCGGCTACCGCTACGACCCCGACCACCTTTACGATCAACTGGCCCGGTCACTATTCGCGAAGTTCAACGGGGTGGCCGACCGTTTTCATCTGCGAATGGCCAAACGCGGCAGCAAGGACCGCAACGCCGCCCTGCGCACGGCGTTGGAACACGCGGAAGCGGACTTCGCCCTGAGCTTCGGATTCTCCCGCGGCGGCCCGGAAAAATGGCAGACCACGGTAACGAATCCCAAGGACACGGTTTGCCTCCAAGCCACGGATTATTTCCTCTGGGCGCTCCAGCGTTTTTACGAGCCACGAGTGCATCCTGAAACCGGCGAGGTCACCCACGAAGACCGCTATCTGAACGCCATGTGGCCGCAGGTGAGCCAGATTCACGACCTCCACTTCGACCGGGCGGAGGGAACTTTTTTTGCCGGAGGAACTGCGCTCACCCTCGCCCAGCGCTTCGGACCCCAACTCCAGAAAAAGAAAAAGCCACAAGTATAGGAGCCTTTTGGACTCTCACGGCGCGTGGCCGAATTTCGCTTGCAGCGGGAGCAAAGTCGATCAAGCAGGACCGGCTGTAAAGCGCCAAACTCCTGGCGCTTGAATCCGCTTCGGTTCTCCCCACCTCAACGCAAGTCCAGCGCCGGCAAGGGAAACTCCACCGACGCGGTGTGCTGCTCGCGCAGGAGCGCGCTGAGTTTGGCGACCAACTCGGGATTCTTTTCCGCAACGTTGGTGGTCTCGGCGGGGTCGTCGCGGAGATTGTAGAGTTCGACGGCGAGGTTGGGTTTGAGGGTGGATTTCGGGCCGGGCTTGAGGTTTTGGCGTACGGCTTTCCAGTCGCCGACACGCACGCTTTGCTGGCCGCCGTAGCCGGGGAATTCACGGTAGAGAAACAGCCGCGCTTCCTGCGCCTTTCCGAGCAGCGTCGGCGCGAAACTGTGGCCGTCGATTTCCTTGGGGTTGACGCCATCCGCGCCGCTGAGTTCGAGCAGCGTGGGCAGCCAGTCCTCGAAGCCCGTCACGCGGTCGCTCACGGTGCCGGCGGCGATTTTTCCTGGCCAGCGCACGATGCCCGGCACGCGCACGCCGCCTTCGTAGAGCGAGCCTTTGCGTCCGCGAAACGGCCCGGCGCTGTGGAAGAAATCGCAGTCGGTGCCGCCGAGTTGATCGTAGAGCGGTCCGTTGTCGGAGGTGAAAACGAAGATCGTGTTCGTGTCCTGCCCGACTTCTTTCACGAGGTCCATCAGGCGGCCGATCTCCGTGTCCATGCGCGTGACCATGGCCGCGTAGGCGGCGCGCGGCGTGCGATGCGGCAGATAGGCACGCCCGCCGGGATACGGTTCCTCGGGAAATTTCCCGGCGTATTCGGCGAGCGAATCCTCGGGCACTTGCAACGCCAGATGCGGCACCGGCGTCGGCGCAAAGAGGAAGAACGGTTTGTCTTTATTGTCGCGCACGAACCGCCGCGCCTGTTCCCAGATGAGGTCGGGCGCGTAATCTTTGCCACGGTAGCGAACGTAATTCGCAGGGTCCTTGGGATCGGCGTCCGGCGGGAGTTTCTGGTGCGCAGCGAAGGGCGGGTTGTCCAGCGCCACCTGCCGATCGTTATCCCAAAGTTTTTGCGGGTAATAATTGTGCGCCACCGCCTGGCAGTTGTAGCCGAAGAAACGGTTGATCCCCTGCTTCAGCGGTTCGCCCGTCGAGTCCGGCGCGCCCAGTCCCCACTTGCCGAACGCGCCCGTCACGTAGCCGCGCGTCTGGAGCAGTTTCGGCAGCGTGACGGTGTCGGCGGGGATCGGATACTGCCCCTCGCTGCCCGGCCGGAACTGGCGGTTGTCGCGGATGAACGCGTGCCCCGGATGCTTCCCGGTCATCAACACGCACCGCGACGGCGCACACACGGCATTGCCCGAATAATGCTGCGTGAAGCGCATCCCCTCGGCCGCGAGCCGGTCCACATTCGGCGTGCGAATCAGCTTCTGTCCGTAGGCTCCGATATCGCCCCAACCCAGGTCGTCGGCGATGATGAAGACAATGTTCGGAGGCCGCGGCGCGGCGACGCTGGCGAGCGGGGACAACCAACCGAGAAGGAAGAAGAGGATGGGAAACACGGAGCGAAGCGAGAAGCGGGCGAGATAAAGCCGGGATTTCATAGCGCGAAAGCTAGCGATGGTCGGGCGGTGCGCCAACGGCATTTTGTCCCATGAGAATTCTCCACTGCGCCGCGAGGTCGGTGGGCGGAATCCGGCTCCCTGACAAACCTGCGCTTGCGACTGCGGCAACGAACTCTTGGCCGCTGCCAGGTGATCTGTTACGAACTCCGAAATGAAAATCGTCAAACTCTCCCTCAAGAACTGGAGGAATTTCAAACAGCTTGAGGAAGTGCCGCTGCAGGAGCGTTCTTATGTGATCGGCGCGAATGCGGTGGGAAAATCCAACTTTCTGGATGCTCTGCGTTTTCTCCGCGACGTGGCCGCGCCGGCCGGAACCAAGCCCGAAGCGGGCGGGTTGCAAGAGGCGATCAAACGTCGTGAAGGTCTCGCCAAGCTCCGTTGTTTGAACGCGCAAAAGGAAACCGAGGTTAAAATTGAAGTTACTGTTCAGGATGGCGGCGATGTCTGGTGCTACACACTTGGCTTCAAAGGCGAAGGTAAAGGGAACAATCGGAATGTCATTACTCGTGAGAGTGTCAGCAAAAACGGGAACCGGCTCCTAGAGTGTCAGCGACCAGATGCCGCGGACGGGACCGACCCGGACCGGCTGACGACGACTTACCTCGAGAATCCGAACGCCAACAAAGCATTCCGACCGCTGGCCCATTACTTCGCCGCCATTACTTATCTCCACCTGGTCCCGCAGTTACTGAAGCACGCCGACGAACTCGGCGGCAACCGCCTCCAACGCGATCCCTTTGGGCAGGGTTTTCTCCTGCGCATTGCCGAGACCTCGTCGCGCACGCGGGATGCCCGGCTCAGGCGTATCCAACGGGCCTTGGACCAGGTGGTGCCACAATTCAAACAACTGTCGTTTGAGCAGGATCCGACCAATGGCTCACCGCACCTCAAGGCTAATTTCAGCCATTGGCGCGAGAGCGGGGCATGGCAACGCGAGAGTCAGTTCTCCGATGGCACACTCCGCCTTATAGGATTGCTCTGGTCACTGATGGAGGGTGACTCGCTGCTGCTGTTGGAGGAGCCAGAGTTGTCTCTGAATCTGGAGATAGTCAGAAGGCTGCCGCAACTAATCCATCTCGTGCTCAAGGGCGGAAAGTATCCCGATCGTCAGGTCATCCTGACCACGCACAGCGAACCCTTGCTTTCGGACTTGTCACTCGGCACCGAATCCATCATTCGGCTGGTCAGTACCGGCAATGGAACCGTCATCGCTCCGGCGAACGAGAAAGAAAAAATCATGCTCAAAAGCGGCTTCTCGGTCGGCCAAGCGCTGTTGCCGGCAGTGGGACCGGCTGGCTTGGAACAACTCGCCCTTGCCGGAGTGTGATGAAGCTCAGCAATCAAGTGTTTCTGGCGGCTGAGGACAGACTGGGACTGGCGCTGGGATCACGACTGGTCGGAGAACAGCCTGCACTACAAATCTGGCGCAAGGATGATAGCGGTGGGTGTGTCAAACTGAAGGTTGACGTGGGCAAGTACAACCAGATGGCTGGCATCGGCTATCCAGTTTTGCTGCTGACAGATTTGGATCGTCGACCGTGCTGCACTGACCTTCTGAATTCCTGGCTGGGTGAAGGTAGGAAACCAAACTTGAACTTTCTTCTGCGCATTTGTGTGCGGGAGGCCGAGGCTTGGTTGCTGGCACACCCGGCACCTCTTGCCAGGCTTTTCAAACTGTCGGTCTCGAGATTTCCAACCCAGCCGGAAACCTTGGCTGATCCCAAGGCCGAGCTCTTGAAACTCGCCGCGAAAGCACCGGCGAAGATTCGCAAGGCCCTGCTTCCGGCCGCCGGTTCCAGTGCCACGATTGGTCGAGAGTACAACGATGTTCTCTGTCCCTTGGTGCGCGGCGAATGGGATATTGAAGAGGCCTCCCGCCGTGCCCCATCGCTCCAACGGGCCAGAAGTAGGATACGCGAACTGGCGCTGAGAGTTTCTTAGCTCGCCGAGTCGAGGCCGGGGAAGTGACTCGACCGGGAACGGGCGCATCTCGGTTGCTGGCGAGGCGAGCGGGCGGCTACGGAGCGACACCTTCGCTGTAGCGCAGATTTCCAAACCGGCTGTGTCGCCGACTTCCGAGTCGGCGAGGCGTCGGCCAACTCGAGCGCGCCGGAAAACTCCACCGGCCGCAGGTTTAGAAACCTACGATACAGCAGGCTTGGAAGCCTGCGCTACGGGCGCGACTCAGTTCCCTCACTTCACCGCCGCGCCGAGCCAGGCGAGGTACTTGGCGCTGCCGCTGGCGATGGGGAGGACGACGAACTCAGCGGTGTCGTAGGTATGTTGCGCGAGGATGAGCTGCTCGAGTTTCGCGAGGCGGGGGCGGGTGGTTTTCAGGATCAGCAATACCTCGGCGCTGGTTTCGAGTTTGCCCTGCCACCAGTAGTGCGACTCGATTTTCGGCACGAGGTTGGCGCACGCGACGAGCTTGGCGGTGAGCGCGGCCTTGGCGAGACGCCGCGCGGTTTTCAGGTCCGGCGCGGTGACGAGGACGACGACGGCATTGGTTCGGGCGGGCATTTTGGGGATTCTTCGGGATTGGGACGGTGTTGTGGGAAGCGCCGGGAGCGTGGCGCGGAAAACGATGAAGAGCAGGGTTCCTCGCTGTTGCGAGTGGACTGAACGACGGTGGGTAGGGCGCGTCTGTCCTCAGCGCGCCGGTGGGATGTCCACCCGTCCGCGACGCGCTGAGGACAGACGCGCCCTACCAGCGTCGGCGTGTTCCTGATCAGTCACCAGACAGGCAGGCCATTCCCTTCAAGACAGCGGAAGAACAAAGTTAGAGTCTCCTTGCGTCGTCTCCTACAAGGCAAGGCGGGCGCCGCCGTGTCTCAATCCGCCCCCTCCGCCTTCGGTTCCGGCAGCAGGAAGCCCACGGCGAAACTGATCACCGCGATCGTGAGCGCGACGTAGCCCGCGGCTTGCGCGACGTGCGCGGGGAGCATCGGGCCGGTGCCGGCGAGCATCGGCGCGACGAGGTTGGTGGTCACGAAAGCCATGCTGGTGCCGATCATGCGGCCACCGACATTCGTGGCGAAGCTGCCGCCGGTGCCGCGCAGGTGCAGCGGGAAAACCTTCGGCAAATATTCCCCGAAGTAGCTGAACTGCGCGACCGTGAGCAGCCCGCAAATCCCGTAGGCCCACAGGAAGGTGTTCCCGCCTTGGTGGAAGAAAACAAAGTACGTGAGCGGCAAAACGATCAGCGCCGGGATCTGGAAAACCTTGAGGAGCACGACGCGCCGGATGCCCACGATCAGCAGGATCGCCAGCGAGATGCGGCCGATCAAACCGCCCATTTCCTGATGGAACTGCACGGTGTCGGCCATCTTCTTCACCTCGTCGTTGATGGGTTTTTGTTTGCCGAAGTTCGCCTTGATGTCGCCCATGATTTTCTTGCGGGCCTCGTCGCCGGGCGGCAGGGCGTTGAGTTGTTTGTTGAGGGCCTCGGCTTCTTTGCGCAGCGGGGCGAGGGCTTTGGCTTGGTCTTTCAACTCAGGCAGGCCGGGCGTGACGCGGGCGACGGTGACTTGCAGCGCGCCGAACGCGATGCCGTAGGCGCAGGCGGACAGGGCGGCGGTGACGAGCGTCACGCGGCGCAACTCGGGCGCGAAGAGCGCGGCGAAGCTCGGGCGCTTGAGCGAGCCGGACGCGCGGCGTTCGCGCCAGACCTGGCTCTCCGGTACAAACGGCAGCAGCAGCGCGATCGGAATGGCGGGCAGGAGACCGGTCATCAGCAGGTAGCGCCAAGTGGACGGCGCGCTGGCGCCGAGGCCCTGCGGCAGGCCCAGGTGCGGCAGGTCGGCCGCGTGTTTGCTGAGCCAGAAACTCACCATGGTGACGACCACGCCGCCGAGCGAGGCGAAGGCTTGGGTGATGCCGAGCCAGCGTTCGCGCTGCTTCTTGTCGGCGAAGATTTCCGCCAGCCAGGTGATGGCCGCCACGAATTCCACGCAGACGCCGATGAAGGTCAGGCTGCGGAAGAGAATGAAGATCGGCAGCGTCGGGGCGAACGCAGCGGCGAACGGCGAGAACGAATAGAGGAAGATACTCCCCGCCATCACGGTCTTGCGCCCGAAGCGGTCCACGAGCCAGCCGCCGAGCAGGCCAAAGACGCCGCCGCACAGCGCGGAAATCCACAGGAGGCGTCCGACCCAGTCGGTGACAATGGGATTGTTCTGCGGAATCTTGAGCAACTCGGCGATGGCGGGCGCGGCGACCAGCGGAGTCATCAGCAGCTCGTAGGTGTCGAAGAGAAAGCCGATGCTGGCGATGACGACGACAAGGATTTCGACAGTGGTTAGTTTTTTCGGAGGTGCGGCGGGAGCGTTCATCGCGGCGGAGTGTGCGGAGGAGGGGGAAAGATTCAATTGGAATTCAAGAGCAGGCGAAAAACGGGGCGCATCCGCGCACTGCCCCGGGGCGTAGCGCAGACTTCCAAGTCTGCTGTGTCGCGGGTTTCCAAACCCGCGGTCCATACAAACGCTCGAAGCGCTTTGGAATAACCCGCGCGTCTCGCCGCCACCGCGCCTGCCGATTTGGAAATCGGCGACACAGCAGGTTTGGAAACCTGCGCTACACAGGATCGCGGCCCTACCCGGCCGCCTCGGGAAGCGCCTTCGCGCGGCCTTTGCGCGCTTTGCCCGCGCCCGCGCCGCGCTTGGGCTTGCCGTAATTGACCGCGGTCGCCGAGGTCGTGTCGGGCTGGCCGCCGGTGCCCCGTTTAAGTTCGCGAATCTGGTCGCGCAGGAGCGCCGCCTTCTCGAACTCGAGGTTGTCCGCGGCGGCGATCATTTCCGCCTCCAGCTCGCGCAACGTCTCGGTGACATCGAAGTTTTTCGCCGACTCGCGCAGCACGGCGTCGGCGCGGGCATAGACTTCCTTTTGCGAACTGAGACTTTCCTCGACGGCGCGCGTGACGCTGCGGGGCGTGATGTTGTGTTCGCGGTTGTAGGCGAGCTGCCGCTGGCGGCGGTAGTCGGAGATGGCGAGGAATTTCTTGATGCTCTCGGTCATCACGTCGGCGTAGAGGATGACCTCGCCGTTGAGATGCCGCGCGGCGCGGCCGGCGGTCTGAATGAGGCTGGTGACGGAGCGGAGGTAGCCTTCCTTGTCGGCGTCGAGAATACCGACGAGCGAGACCTCGGGCAGGTCGAGACCTTCGCGCAGGAGGTTGATGCCGACGAGCACATCGAACTCGCCTTTGCGCAGGGCACGCAGGATTTCCACGCGCTCGATGGCGTCGATCTCGCTGTGCAGATAGCGGACGCTGATGCCGACATCGCGCAGGTAATCGGTGAGTTCCTCGGCCGTGCGCTTGGTGAGCGTGGTGACGAGGATGCGCTGCTTCAGGTCGGCGCGGAGGCGGATTTCATTGATCAGGTCGTCGATCTGCCCCTTGAGCGGGCGCACGGAAACCTTCGGGTCCACGAGGCCGGTCGGGCGGACGATCTGCTCGACCACCTGCTGGCGGGACAACTCGAGTTCGCGCGGCGCGGGCGTGGCGCTGACGTAGAGCGTCTGGCCCTGCATGGACTGGAATTCCTCGAAGTTCAGCGGGCGGTTGTCGAGCGCGCTGGGCAGGCGGAACCCGTGCTCGACGAGCGTCGTCTTGCGCGAACGGTCGCCCGCATACATGCCGCCGATCTGCGGCAGCGTGGCGTGGGATTCGTCGATGACCAGGAGGTAATCCTTGGGGAGAAAATCCAGCAGCGTGCAGGGTTTCGTGCCCGGCGCGCGGCCGGCGATGTGGCGCGAGTAATTCTCGATGCCGGAGCAGAAGCCCATTTCCTCCATCATTTCCAAGTCGTATTCGGTGCGCATCTTGATGCGCTGGGCCTCGAGGAGTTTGCCGTTCATCTCGAATTGCGCGATGCGGTCACCGAGCTCCTCGCCGATCGTGATGATCGCGCGCTTAAGCTTGTCGGCGGTGGTGACGAACTGCTTGCCGGGATAAACCGTGAGCGCCTCCAGTTCCTCGAACTTGTGCCCCGTCAGCGGATCAAAGCGCGAGATGCGGTCGATCTGGTCGCCGAAAAACTCGAAACGCAGCGCGTCCTCGGTGTAGCCGGGGCACAGCTCGACGGTGTCGCCGCGCACGCGGAAATTGCCACGGGTGAAGTCGATGTCGTTGCGGTTGTACTGGATGTCCACGAGCCGCATGAGCAACTGGTCGCGCGTGATTTCCTGCCCCACGCGCAGCGGAATCACCATCGCCTCGTAATCCTCGCGGCTGCCGATGCCGTAGATGCACGACACGCTGGCGACCACGATCACGTCGCGGCGCGCGAACAGGGAACTCATCGTCGAGAGCCGCAGCCGTTCAATCTCCTGGTTAATCGAGGAGTCTTTTTCGATGAACGTGTCCGTGCGCGGAATGTAGGCCTCGGGCTGGTAGTAGTCGAAGTAGCTGACAAAGTACTCGACGGCGTTTTTGGGGAAGAAGCCTTTGAACTCGGCGTAGAGCTGCGCGGCGAGGGTTTTGTTGTGCGAGATCACCAGCGTCGGGCGGTTCACGTTGCGGATGACATTGGCGACGCTGAAGGTCTTGCCCGAGCCGGTCACCCCGAGGAGCGTCTGATGTTTCACGCCCGCCAGCAGCGCCTCGGTCAGCTTCTGAATGGCCTGCGGCTGGTCACCGGCGGGGGAGTAGGAGGAGACGAGTTCAAACATCGGGGCGCAACTATGGGGACGCGAGGGAGGGTGTCAAACGACGGGGCGGCCCTGGGGAGGGCTGGTAAAAAATGGGGGCGGAAATAATGGGAGGGACGGGAAAGGCTGCGCCGCTCCTGTGGGGCAGGCTGCCAGCCTGACGGTTCGGGTGGCATCCGTGCCGCCCGTACCCACGGCGGACGTGCGGCACGGCGGACCTTGGAACACGGGGCAGGGATGCCCCGTGAACCGGCAGGCAAGGATGCCTGCCCCACTCATCCGCGTTCCCAGTTCCCTCTTGATATTCGCCCCCCGTGTTTGTTCAGTCGGACGCGTCTCTGGCCGTAAACCGCGAAAGTGTTAAGGGTACCGGACAGCAACCGTTTGCGAAGACCGCGACCCAATGAGCGAAAAAACGTATCTAAAGACCTTTTGTAAAAAGTGCGGCGGCAAGATCGAGTTCCCCGACTACGCTCGCGGCGCGAGCATCAACTGCCCCCACTGCGGCCAGGAAACCATCCTCTCCGTCGCTTCCGCCGCCCCCATCGCCCCATCCGTCGCCGCCGCCGCCGCGGCCCCGCCGCCCGCAGGCGGCCCCGCCGCTGCAACGGCGCCGCCCGCCTCCGCCCGACCGGCCGGCACTGCGAACACCCGTCCCCCCGCCGCCAAAAACGCCACCGCCGCCGGTGCCGCCGCCATCACCGCCGCCGCCGCCGCGGCTGTCGCCGCCGCCGACAAGGCCAAGGCCAAGGCCCGCTCCGCTCCGCCCCCCGCGACCCGCTCCACCTCCCCCAGTCCCAGCAAAATCTCCGCCGCCCTGGCCACGCCGCTCGACGAGATCTACGCGGAGATGGACAAGCAGAAGAAAAAGGAAAGCTGCCCGAGCTGTTCCAGCCGCATCGACGCCGGGCAAAGCGTCTGCCCCACTTGCGGCGCCGGACTCGTCCGACATGTCCGCATCATCCGCCGGTACGGCAGCCTCCTGCTCGTCGCCCTCATCATCGCCTTTCCCTTCCTGCTCCCGCGCGATTTCAAACTCCCCTTTGCCGCCCTCGAAAAACAAAAGTCGAAATTCGTCGCCCCCGCCAAGCCCGACATCGAGATGATCAACCCCGCGTGGAGCAAGGCCAAGGAAGGCAACGTCCACTTCATCTCCGGCACCATCGTCAACAACTCCACCAAGTACCGCTTCCTCGGCGTGAGGGTGGAATTCGAGTTGCTCGACAAAACCGGCAATTCCCTCGGCAAAACCGTCGATCAACTCGGCATCCTCGAACCGAAAAAGAACTGGGTCTTCCGCGCCGTCGCCATTGACCCCGACGCCACCAATTTCAAATTTGTCGCCCTCCACGCCCAGAAAGTCCTCGCCGAAAAACCTGCCGCTCCCGAGAAGCCGCCCGCCGCCAAGGCGCCCGCCGAAAAAACCCCCGCGCCCAAGCCCGCGTCCAAATAGGCGCGCGCGCACCCTTGTCCGCCCGAGCGCGTGCGACTGCCCACCACTCCGGAAGGCGGGGTAAAAACCACTGACCGGCACTAACCGGCACTAATTAAAAACCAAGGCCATCCGAACCTGACGAGCAAGGTCGGCCTGTTGGTCTTATTAGTGCCAGTCAGTGCCGGTCAGTGGTTTCAGCGTATTCCCGTTGCAGCGGCCCCCGGGTGATACATCCGCTGTTGGCACCTGGACCTTGGCGCTTCCCTTGAGCTTTGTGCTTTGCGCTTGGAGCTTTTTCCCCACCCCCTCGCCGTGTCAGCCCGTTTGTCGGGATTCTTGTCGGGGAAAAATGACAGCCTCTCCGGCAGTCGCGCGCGCCCGCCTTTCCTAGCGTGAAGTCGCGCCGGGACGAGTGGACCGGCGCGGCGTGCCACTCACGCCGGGGTCCCCGACGGGGCCATTCACCACTCGCAACTGCGAAAGGCCCGAAGATGAATGCGACCATCGAACCCACGCCCACGCCCGTTACCACGCCCGTGACCTCGGGCACTCATGCCCCCACCGCGCTCCCCGCCGCCGCGCCCGCGCCGACGACCCGCGAAATCCTCAACCGCGTCGTCGGCGACACGGTGCGCCAGGCCATCGACGCGCTGAGCGACGGCGGCGAGATCATCGTCATGGCGCATCCGACCGAAGTGCGGACGGGCGTGGGGACGGGGCTGGCGCCGGGACGTTACCTGCTCGTGACCGTGCAGAGTTCGGGCCTCGCGTACGCGCCCGAGCCGCCGCTCACCGTGCCGGCGGGCGTCCACCTCGCGTGGCGTGCCGCGCGGGACGGCATGGACGCGGGCCTGTGCCTGCGGGTGGCGACAGCGTGACCGGGTGTGTCCCGTAGCCGCCGAGGTAACGAGGCGGAGCGCCACGACGGCCAAACGCCCTCCTGGTAGGGCCGAGTTGCGCGCGTCCGTGACCTTTCCCCGGCCCGACCAAACGCGAGAGGGCATTCATCATCGCGGTCAGTTCGGGCGCGGTCGTGGGGAAAAGGTTACGGACGCGCGCAACGCGTCCCTACCGGATTTGGTAGGGCCGAGTTGCGCTCGGCCCTGACCTTTCCCCGGCCCGGACAAACGCCAGAGCGCATTCAACATCGCTGTCAGTTCGGGCGCGGTCGTGGGGGAAAGGTCACGGACGCGCGCAACGCGTCCCTACCGGAGTGAAATGCCGCGCTCCAGGAGCGTGGGCGGAGCGCGGCTGTGTCCCGCGCGGCGCGGGATCAGCCGCAGCGGCCGCGGCGGGAGGGACGGCACACAAAATCTCGACGCCCTCACGCGGTCCGTCCGTGCTGCGGCTGGTCGCTGCGACACAGCCGCGCTCCGGGGGAGGAAATACGGGCCGTGACTTTCGGGTTTCACGCCTACCGGCCACGGCCCGCGCCGCGTATTTTCCCCGGCTTCTCCGGGGCCTGGTGATGCGGGTTAGGTGGCTTCTTGGCACTGACGGGCAAGGCCCATTGCCCGGCCCGCACCTCGCCGTTTCCGTTGAGCACCTTCCAGCAGCCACGCCCACCAACACACACCGAAACCCAAGATTGTTGTTACGATTCTCAGGCTCGTTGTCGTTGCGGTACGAAGCGCGGAGGTTGTCGTGATCGTTGTTGATCCACGAGCCCCCGCGCACCACGCGAGCGCGTCTGTCCGCACCACCCGTTCTGGCATATCCCGCACCGAAAAGTACGGTTTTGGCCAAAAAAATTTCGCCGCTAACGCGGCGGAGATAAGAGGAAAAAGACAAAAGGGAAAAGGGCAAAAAGTTAAAAGGGAAAGAGGGCCAGAGGGCAGAGCCTAACCGTGCCACCCACCAGCAGCCACGCCCACCAACACACACCGAAACCCAAGACTGTCGATACGAGTCCCACGCTCGTAGTCGTAGCGGTACGAAGCGCGGAGGGTGTCGTGAACGTTGATCCACGAGCCCCCGCGCACCACGCGAGCGCCCGTGTTTTCAAGGTCCGCCTCAAGCTTTTCGGCCTTCGCTTCGTAGCCGGCGTAATTGGGCAATCTCGGTGTGAGACACCACTCCCACACATTGCCCGCCATGTCTTCGGCCCCGCACTTGGCCCGGCCTTGGGAGAACAGGGCCACCGCCGAGGTTTTGTTCAGGCCGGTATTGCCCATGTTACAGAGCTCAGCGATGGCCTTGTCCTCGTTGCCCCACGGGTACGTCCGGCCATCGAGGTGGCGCGCCGCGCGTTCCCACTGGGCTTCGGTCGGCAGGCAGATGACCTCGTGCTTTTCGATCCGTCCCGCCGTTCGCAGCTTGCCCGTGAGCCAGCGGCAGAAGGCAAACGCCTCGTACCAGCTCACGCCCACGCGCGGATGATTCGGGGTCTGGAACACCGGGTCGTCATCATTGCGCGGGCCGGTGATTTTATTTTTCGTGCGCCACTGCCACCCGGCCTTGGTCCAACACGTTTCGTGCTTCGCCGCATACCCATCGTCATCCACAAACGCCGCGTACTGCGCCACCGTGACCGGGTAGCGGCTGATCGAGTAGTCCTCCCGGATCAACCCGCATTTCGGCATCTGTGGCCGCTCGGTGTCGAAACCCTCACCCGCCTTGCTGCCCATGATGAACGGTCCCTTGGGGAGTTTGATCCAGTGTTTGGTCCCGTAATCCAGCCCCACGCCGTCGCGGTCATCGCCAAACCGCCCGATGGCCGAGGCGGCGCGGGCACGGTTGGCAATGGGCAGGGTGCCGTCGCGGACCTCGGTGAGGCGTTGGACGAGGCGGGCGACAATCTCCGGGGTGCGGCGGGGATTCTTGTCGCCCCACTTCGCCATGCCGACGTCGCGCGCGATCTCGACGGCCAGATCGAGGTCATCCAGCGCCTCCGGATCAGTGACGACGCCATCGGGGATGAGTTCATCGACCAGGTCGCGAACATCGCTGCGGTCCGTGTGAACGTAGGTCTTGACCCCGGCGGCCCATTGCACCGGCAGCCGGGCGTAGTTTCCCTGGTCGCGGAGGAGTTGGCGGGCGCGCAGATCGAATGATTGGGGATTATCCTGATCCTTCCAAAAATCCTCGCGGGCGAGGTGGCAGCCGGCGAGGAATTCCTCGAATTTATAGGGAAATTGGAACTGTTTGCCGTCGTCGGACTGGAGCACCCCGGCGCGATGTTGCATGGCCAGGATCATCCGGTTCACCCAGTCCGTATCGACATCCCCGATCTCGATCAAGCAGCCACGAATCAGGGTGATCTCCACACGGTTTTCCCCGCGCTTGGAGTGCGGCCGGGCGGCGCGGGCAAGATAGGCGATGGCCTGGAGTTGTTCGCGGAGGCGTTTGACGCCGTTGTCGATTCCTTTTTCTTTGAGGAGCGCGAGCAGGGTTGGCAGTCCGTCGGTGTCCTCGGCATCGCCGCGGCGTTTGCGCGTATCGTTGAGGATGCCATCGACGAGTTCGTTCATGAGTTCGGCGCTGGAGTTGGGCAGTTGCTTTTCGGGCCGATGGAGGGCGGCCATGGCGGTCAGGAAAAACGGGTTGGACGCCATCTTTACGAGGCGCTCGGTGTCGAGGGCGCGGATGAGGGATTGGGCCGTGCTGACGGCTTCGGCATCATACTCGGTGCGCTTGTCGGAGAGCTGGCGGTACCAAGCGTTGACAAAGCGGTCACGCAGTTCGGGGGAAAGGGGAACGATGGTGTGTTCGTTCGGGAAGGCGGCGAGTTTGAACTCTGGGAGCCGGTAGGAGGCGATGCGGCAGGTGACGGCGATCCGGCATTTGCGAAAGCCGCCGGTGGCGAAGGACTCGATGGCGCGTTTGACAACCGGCAGGAGTGCGCCCGGGACTTCGTCGAGGCCATCGAACATCACCAGGGCGAGGCCGCGGGTCAGGACTTCGCGCAGATGCGGTGCAGCGGCGTGGCTGTGCTCCGCCAATTGCGAGTGTACATGGTGGTACACGTCTTCGGACGTGCCGACATCGGCGGCGGTGAGTCCACGGGAGAACGGAAGCAGCGGAATCCGCACAGGCAGCGCGCGGCAGGCGCGGAGGAGGCCATCGACCTCGTCGCTGATGCCCGCAAACTTGGAGTCGTCCGGTTTTGGGCTGGAGAGTTTGTCGGCGAGGAAAAGGGTGACGTACTGGACGAAGGTGGATTTGCCCGAGCCGGGTTCGCCGAGGAGAACCACGCGGGGCGGGGTGGAAGTGAGGAGGGCTTCGAGGGCGGAGAGGTGGCCGGGTTGTTCCGCGCTTTCGGGTTTACGCAACTGGGTTTCATTCCTGGCTCGCGGCGTATCCGTCTGCAAGCTGGCGTAAACATGCGGCAGGCGGGGGATGCGACTGCTGGAAAGCTTGATGCCGCGGAGTTCGACCTGATCGCATTTATCGGCCACCGAGGCCATCCAATCGCGGAACTCGGCGAGAAGGGCGTCGTCGGTGAGGGGGGGAGCGGTGGATGTGGCCGAAGCGGTAGACGGGGCGAGCGGAGAACGAGGGAGTTTTGGGGGGAAGGGCATCGTGTCGGGGGATCCCCATTTGGCGAGATTGGCGAGGGCGTCGGCGATGAGGAGGAGTTGGGGGGTATCGGCAAGGACGGGGGGAGCGGCGGGGGCTTTTGGGTTGTGGATGGCGATGAGGAGTTGGTCGGCCGAGATGTCGGAGGTGTGGCAGCAGATGTCGAGGGAGGAGGTGGTTTTGTCGCGGGGGGTGGTTTTTTTGATTGAGAACCAGTGGTCGAGGGTGAAGGTGCCTTTGTCACCCGCTTTTATATACCCGCAGAAATCACGCATCCACTCGAGGGCGTCGGGATCGCTGCGATCGAGCACGCCTTTGAGCATGGCGGCGGGGCTGCCGGGTTTACCGCGGAGGAGCGGGTGCGTTCCCGGATGATCGGCGTAGAGGTCGAGGATGTATTTCAGGCGGACCAGCGCGAGGACCAGCGCCTTGAAAGCCTGCGGCTTGGCGGATGGATCGGTGGGGTCGCTCCAGTCCAACGGCCGCTCGAGGGTCCGGCCGGGGAGGTTGGAGGTGAGAAACTGTTGCTTCCACCCCTTGTCATCGGGATCCCCATAGGCACCGGCCGTCTCGACGCGGGTGGCGACGAGTTTCACGGGGTCGAGCTGGAAGGTGAGGGTGACGCGGGGAGTGGGCGGGGTGGTTGGCGTGGCGGAACTCATAGGCGGTGTGTCGCGGGAAGGTAGGGCGGCGGGCGGACGCGTGACAAGGAGAAGGAGGGCGGGCCGAAGGGGGGCGCTTCTCCGTTTCTTGCAGCGACGCGGCGTGGTTTTGGCCGTCCCGGAGGGACGACTGAGAATAGCCCAGCACTTGAGTGCTGGGTACGCGGCGATTCCCCCGGCCAGTCCCGCAGGGACGACCGAGTCCGTGGCAAGCTGGGTCGGCCGTCCCTATCGGGACTTGGTGCTTCCCCCAACGCCGACCCAGCACTGAAGTGCTGGGCTACTTTCATGTGTCCCTCCGGGACCGCGGGAAGGGAGCGGGGTGTTGCAAAGAATTGAGCGGCGCCCGATGGCGGGCTGTGCGCGCCACAGATGCCTGCGCCGAGGTTCACCCGTCTCCCCCAAACCCAATTGGCCCTGCGGTGGGAAAGCGCCGGGCCTCTGGCGCCGTTTTTGCGGCACGGTCTCCGCTGCGGCCCCCATACCAACCCCGGCCAGATCGGATGAAATTGTCTGCGCCCAGCGCGTGCCGAGTTAACCGCGTTGCCCATTTCCCTCCCTCCCGCGCCTGTCGGCAACCTTGTCGGTGAATTTCAGACAAACCCACCGACGGCAGGATCAAACCCCCAACCCTATCCTCGGGACGCTTCGAAAATTTTATGCGGTTCGAAGCAGCGTTCGCGAGACGCCGGGTCCTGGCCGGGACCCAGAACCGCTCCACGACAACGACAGTGAAAACGAACAGCGTCCTATGAAACCATTCGCAAACAACGGCGCTCCCACCACGGCGGGGAGCGAGAAGACGGCGGCAGTCAACCAAGCTCGTGGCCACGAGCAGGGCGCGTCGCGTCCGCGGCCCGCGCGGCAAGGGCACTCCGGCTCTGTGGGGCAGGCTTCCAGCCGGACGGTTCGGGCGGCATCCGTGCCGCCCGTTCCCACGGCGGCCGGCCGGAGCGGCGGAAGCCGGAACACGGGGCAGGGATGCCCCGCGAACTGGCAGGCAGGGATGCCTGCCCCACAAGGGTGCAAGAAACTGAGCTGCGGTCGGCGGGCGGCGTTGCTCGGGTGGTTGCTCGCGCTCGTGACGCTGCTGGTGCTCGCGCCGGGGCTGCGGGCGCTGACGATCGAGGAGTTGCAGAACGATCCGCACCTCACGCCGGAGCGGCTGGCGGCGCGTTTCTCGCAGTTCAAATTCGAACTGCGGGCGGAGGTGCAGCCGCCGGAGAAGTTCCTCGAACGCCGCGCCGGGGATTGCGACGACTTCGCCACGCTGGCGGCCGGCGTGCTGCGGGCGCGCGGCTACACGCCGCATCTGGTGGAGGTGCGGATGCCGGGGTATCTGCACGCGGTGTGCTACATCGCGGAGACGCGGAGCTATCTCGACTTCAACCGGCGCGGAAGCTTCCGGCGCGCAGTGCCGTGCGACGGAACGCTCACGGACATCGCGGCGCGGGTGGCGCGGTCGTTCCACACGGAGTGGACGGCGGTGGCGGAGTTCTCGTGGGAACGCGGGATCGAGCGTACGTTGCAGACGGTGCGGCGGGAGCGCGGCGGGCTGGTGATCGACCGGCCCGGCGGCCCGGCCCGGCCGGTCGCGACGGCGAAGGGGCAGCGGTGAGGCCGCACGCGCTACCCCGGGGCGCGACCGGTCCCCGGTCGCAGCGGGTGCGAAGGGGTGGGGCGGCGGGATTTTCCCAGCGCCCTCGCAAATGCGGAGCCGCTGCGGGCGGGGGCCGCCCGCGCGCCAGGGGCGGGCGCTCGGGAGTTTGGAGTTCCGCCTTCAGGCGGTCGGGGCGGCGAATGCGCGCGGCGTTGGCATTTTACCAGTCGCGCTTTTTTCAGCGTCTCGCGGGCTGAAGCCGGAACTCCGAACGAACGGGCGGCGGAGGGCGACCGTCCCCGGCCGCAGCAACGTCCGCACGCACCAAGGCGTTGGATTCGTCCGGATCACTCTGCGCTCCACCTTGCTGCGCCCGGGGACGGGCGCGCTCCGGCCGCGCGTCACTCGACGTGGGGATAGGAGCCGAGGATTTTCACGAGGCTGCAATGTTCGCCGAGCTGCTGGAGCGCGCGGGCGACTTTGGGGTCGGTGCTGTGGCCGTCGCAGTCCACGAAGAAGAAGTATTCCCACGCCTTTCGCTTGCTGGGGCGCGACTCGATTTTGGTCATGTTGATGCGGTAGCGGCGGAAGGGGGCGAGGGCCTTGTGCAGCGCGCCGACTTTATCAGCGATGCTGAACATCACGCTGGTGCGGTCGTGGCCGGTGGCGGGGCTGCACTGGCGGCCGAGGACGAGGAAGCGGGTGACGTTGTGGGCGTTGTCCTGGAGGTCGTGTTCGAGGACGGGCACCTGATATTTCTCGGCGGCGAGCAGGCCGGCGATGGCGGCGGAATCTTTCTCGGCGGCGGCGAGTTCGGCGGAGCGGGCGTTGGAGGAGGTCTCGATGAGTTCGACGTTGGGGAAGTTTTTCTGCACCCAGCCGCGGCACTGCGCGAGGGTCTGCGGGTGGACGAAAAGTTTCTTGATGCGGCGGCGCGGGGTGCGGCTGACGAGGCAGTGGGAGATGGGGAGGACGATCTGGGAGACGATCTTCAGGTCGCTGTCCACGAACATGTCGAGGGTGTGGGTGACGACGCCTTCGGTGGAGTTTTCGACGGGCACGACGCCGTAGTCGGCGCGGCCTTTGGAGACTTCGTTGAAGACTTCAGCGATGGTTTTTTGCGAGGCGTAGAGCAGGCTCGAACCGAAGCGCTGGAGGGCGGCCTGGTGGGTGAAGGTCGCCTCCGGGCCGAGGTAGGCGATGGTCATGGATTTCTCGAGCGCGAGGGCGCTGGACATGATCTCGCGGTAGATGGCGCGGATGGACTCGTTGGTGATCGGGCCGGCGTTGAGTTTGCAGATGCGCTCGAGGACCTGGCGCTCGCGGTGCGGGGCGTAAATCTCGCCGCCGTCCTGGCGCTTGATCTCGCCGATGCCGAGGACGTGGCGGGTGCGTTCGTTGAGCAGCTTGACGATCTGCGCGTCGATGCGGTCGATTTCCTGGCGGTGCTCGGAGAGGTTCATCCTAAAGAGGGGGGGGTGGAATGGCCGCAAAAAACGCAAAGAGACGCAAAAAAAGCAGCGGTGGGAGGGAAAGATGATCCGGCTAGAATTTCGCACTTATCAATCTTTGCGAAAGTTCGTGCCGACCGCACCTGGGCCTCCGGCTCCCTCGCCTCCGTTCGGAACGGAGGAGAGGGCCGGGGAGAGGAGGCGCTCCGCAAGGCTGGGCCGCTCGCAATGGTGAGGCACCCCTCTCCCCTGCCCTCTCCCCGTTCGTGCCTCACGGGGCGAGGGAGACGGACGCGCTGGTGGTTATCACGGTCTCGGCACAAATTCTCGCAACGGTTGATATTCCTGTGGCGCGCGCCGCGCGCCGAGTAGCGCAGGTTTCCAAACCTGCTGTGTCGCCGACTTCCAAGTCGGCAGGGTGTCGGCCTCGCCGGACGCCGTGCGGGTTTAGAAACCCGCGATACAGCAGGCTTGGAAGCCTGCGGTACAAGCTGGGTGCCAAATATCCGCGCCAGGCTCATCGGTCAGTTGGTGGCGGGATTTTCCGGTGACGCGGCGGGAGCCGTGGGTGGCGCGGCCGGAGACTCGGGTGCGGCGGCCGCGGCGGGCGTGCCGGGCGCGGCTTCGGCGGTTTCGAGGGAGACTTCTTCTTTCGGGGCCGGGTTGGCCTCGGCGTCGGCGGTGACGAGGGTCTCGGGTTTTTTCAACGGGATGCGGCGGAGTTCGTCGGCGTCCGGGAGGTCTTCGAGGCTGCGCAGACCGAAGTATTCCAGAAATTGCTGGGTGGTGCCGTAGGTGCCGGGACGGCCGGGGGCGTCGGCGCGACCGACCTGCTCGACGAGGCTGCGCTCGACGAGGGTCTGCATCACGCCATCCACGGCGACGCCGCGAATCTGCTCGATCTCGGCGCGGGTCAGCGGCTGACGATAGGCGACGATGGCGAGCGTTTCGAGCGCGGGCTGCGAGAGGCGCGTGGGGCGGGCTTTTTCGCCGACGAGCACTTTGATCCAGGGCGAAAATTCCGGCGTGCTGGCGAAGAGCCACGAGCCGGCGATGCAGGTGAGGCGGTAGCTGCGTTTGGCGGCTTCGTGGTCGTGGGCGAGCTGTTCGAGGGCGGCGACGAGCTCCTCTTCCTTCAGCTTTTTGAAGGCCTTGACGGCGGTGTCCTCGGACTGCTCGGCGGCGGCGTTGAGCAGGTCGCGGAGTTCGCGCGGGCTGAGCGGTTTCTGCGCGGAGAAGAGGAGGGATTCGAGGATGAATTTGAGTTCCATGCGTCAGGTGGCGGGGAGCGTTTCGGCGGCGGACGGGACGGGGGACGCGGCGGCGGGCGCGGCAGTGACGGCGGCTTCGGCGGACGGTTCGGCGGCCATTTCCTCAACGGGCGGCGGCGTGACGGCGGACGGGGCGCGGACGAGTTGAATCTCGTCGAACGGCTCGGGCTGCGTGATGAGAAGCTGCTTGAGGCGGATCAGTTCGAGCATCGCCAGGAAGGTGACGACGACCTCGGTGCGGCTGGTCGCCGACGCGAACAGTTCGGAGAACTTGATGGTCGTGCGTTCGCTGAGCGTGCGCAGGAGCAGCTCGATTTTTTCGCTGACGGTCCATTTGTCCTGAAAAATGTCGCGCACCTCCTGCTGCTGGAAGCGCTTGAGGATGGCGTTGACGGCGTTGACGAGGTCGAAGATCGAGACGACGGGCCGGGCGACGGGGGCCTCGACGATCTGGGGCTTGCCGGGCTGGCGGGCGTAGGTGTTTTCCTGCTGCGTCTCGCGTTCCTGCAGGCGCGCGGCGACGTCCTTGAATTTCTTGTACTCGACGAGGCGGCGGATGAGCTCCCAGCGCGGGTCTTCGGTGTCCTCGTCCTCCTCGGTCGCCTCGACCTGCTGCTCGACGGGGAGGAGTTCGCGGCTCTTGATGTACATGAGCGTCGCGGCCATCACGAGGAACTCGCCAGCAACATCGAGGTCGAGCTGGCGCATCATTTCGATGTGCCGGATGAACTCGGTGGCGATCTTGGTGAGATTGATGTCGTAAATGTCCACCTCCTCCTTCTTCACAAGATAGAGGAGCAAATCGAGCGGGCCTTCGAAGACCTCGAACTGGACTTTGTATTCGGACATTGGCGATGGCGCAGGTCGGCTGGATTCCCGCGGCGCGGCGCACAGTAAGGGGAGCGTCTTTGCTTTGGCAATTCCTGAACGTGGGCGGGCGCGCCGACGCGCCAGCAGCGCCCGCGGTCCGCCGCGCCGCGCAGGAAAATGATTTGAACACCTCCCCGCCCTGCGCCAGCTTGCGCCGGTGAATTTCAAGAGCTGACATTTTTTATGAATCACACTTCTCCCTCCACGGCCCGGCGTTCACAGCTCGCCTTCACCCTCATCGAACTCCTCGTGGTGATCGCGATCATCGGGATTCTGGCCAGCATGTTGTTGCCGGCCCTGTCCTCGGCCAAATCCAAGGGGCAGCGCGCCAGTTGTATCAGCAGTTTGAAGCAGGTGGCGCTGGCGTTCTCGATTTACACGCAGGACAATGATGACACGTTTCCGGCGGGCGCCTCGCAGGGCGCCTTGGGCAACCAGCCCGAGGACTGGATTTGGTGGCAGAACAACCCGAACACCATCGGCAGCCCGCCGCGGGCGATTGATCAAAGCCCGCTGGCTTCCTACCTCGGCGGGTTCGCTCCCGCGTGCCGGACCAACGGCGCTTCGGTGCTGCGGTGTCCAGCCGACAAACTGTGGAAGAACCGCGTGAGTCCGTTCGCGCCGGCGACGACTCCGGGCTACACCTTTTCCTATTCCTTCAACAGCTTCGGCCAGAACAACGGCATGGCCACCTTCATCAACTCCACGCGCTCCACCATCGTGCGATTCCGGACCTCCCAGATCATCCGGCCGGACTCCAAGTTCATGTTGGTCGAGGAGCGGGGCGGACCGGACGACGGCCCGACCATTTTCACCGCCGGAACCGATTGGATCAATGACGGCCGCTGGGCCGGCGCGCAGGACGTGCTGACCGTGCGTCACGGACTCCAGGCCGCCTCGGCGTTTGGTGATTTTCACGTCGAACTCCTGCGGTACAACGCGGCGAGCAGCAACAGCGTGGCCGACCCCCTGGCTCCTTAATCTCGATCGGCCCGCAGCATGAGAATTTTGTTGCTCACCGCCCTGTCACTCGTGCTGCTCGGCTGCGGTCGTAGCAGTGATCAGACCAAGGAAGCCGCACCGTTGCCCACCGCCCCGGCGGAGCCAGCGGAGGCGGGCGATGCGACCATTCTGAATGCCCCGGGCCAAGCGAGTACCGCCGCGTCGGGTGTGGTCCGGGTCGGATACGCCACCGAGGAGTCCTTGAAGGAATACAACAAGGCGCTGAAGGCGTGGATCGACCGGGTTTCGTACCTCCCGCAAAATGTAAAAGAACTCTCCACCCTGCGCGGCTGTCCCAAGCCCCCGCCCGCGCCGCCGGGACGGGTGCTGGTCTTTGACCCGAAGACGTGGGCGGTCCACATGGAATAGTTGCGCGCAGGCGGCGCGCGGCGGCGCGAGGCGGTTCCCGGCCAGCGCACCGTCGAGTCGGCCGCGATGCCGGGAATTCTCCACCCCCCTTCGTTTACGCGACCGTTGCGCCCGGAGACCGGTCGCGCGCCAGCCAACCGGACCGCACTTGGTTTTCCCCACCCACCTCCCCTACCCTCCCGGCATGGCGAAACAGTGGCTGACCCGCGTGACCGAATTGCTGGAAGGCGTCACGGTGAAGTTCGCGTACGTGCAGGACGGCGTGCCGCGCGAAGGCTTTCTGGCGCGGATCGGCGACCAGATCGTGGCCTACGAAAACGTCTGCCGGCACCTCCCGCTCCCGCTCGATTTCGGGGACAACCACATCTTCACGCAGGACCGGCAATACTTCGCCTGCCAGACCCACGGCGCCATCTACGAACCACTGACCGGCCTGTGCCTCCACGGCCCGTGCGCCGGCGCAAGCCTGAAGCCCCTGCGCGTCAGTTCCGAAAACGGCGAGCTGTGGCTCGAAGTGCTGGACACAATCGGCTGACGCGCCCGAGCCAAAAAAATCCGACGCGCCCGGCCGTAGCTTCGTACAATTCGCACCCTGATGAATCACCTCGGCGAACTGACGCCCGCGCGCGCAACCGCCAGCACCAGATCGCCGGCCAGCCAGTTCTCCAGCGTTGTCCCACGACCCGCTCCCAGTTTCTCGAAGACACTACTTTCCACCGCTCGCGAGTTCCTTCACTTTTCGCAACGCATCGAACCAAACCTCCGTTTCGCCAGCCCCATGCCACACTCGAACTGTCACCGTCGCGCCACCTTCCACCTCCTCGCCGCCCTGCAAATCGCCGGTTCGGCGCTATTCGCCACCGCGCTCGCCGCGGCCGATACCTTCCCGATCCAACCCGTCTCCCCGGCACAGGCGGAGGAATACAAGCTCGACGCGGCGTTCTTCAAGAAAGCCACGTTGGTGCAGAACATTCTCATCGCCACTTCGGACAAGGTTTCGGATTTCACCCATCGCGAGGCGGCCTATCAGTTCGACATGGTGATGCAGAGCATCCGCCCGGAAATCGCCCGGCGCATCCGGGATCGCAAGGTGCTGTGCGTGCTCGTCGGTCACCGGGAACTCACGTCCGATGTCCCGCTGTTTGCCTCGGACAAGACCGGCAAGGAACTCGACTTTTACAACTGGCGGCAGCGCGGCTTCCTCACCACCAAGCACGGCCGCCCGGTCGTGCTCTTCGCCGAGGAAGATGTGATGGAATACGAGGGCGGCATGCAGCTCGAAAGCATCCTCATTCACGAATTTGGCCATGTGATTCAGGGGGCGGGGTTCGACCCGGAATTGAACGCCCGGGTGAAGGCGGCCTTCGAGCACGCCAAAGCGAAGGGAATCTATAACGATGGCTATGCCGCCCAGAAATTCCGGCGCGTGAAAAGCGAGACGCCCTGGTCAAATCGTTCCCCGCAGAAACCCCGGGGTTTCTCAGTCAGTGTCTCGACGGCGGCGACATCCTCGTCAACGGCCGGCCCGTCCGCGCTGACGCCAAGGTGACCCGGGAAGACAAGGTGCTCATCGTGTTTGGCGGCCCGAAGCGATGCTATGCGCTGGCGAGCCAGGCGGAGTATTGGGCCGAGGGCGTGCAGGATTGGTATGACACCAATCGAACCATGGACCACGATCACAATCACATTCACACCCGCAGCCAGTTGAAAACGTACGACCCCGAGCTGGCCAAACTCTGCGCCGAGGTCTTGGGTGACTCGGAATGGCGCTTTGTTTCGCCCCGCACCCGTGCCGGTCAGGGGCATCTGGCGGGCTACCATCCGGCCACCGCGCCCAAGGTCGTGAAACTTGAGCACATCGACCTGGCGGCACAGGACTACTACGACAAGTACTGGAAAGACTTCTGGAAACGCCTGCATGAAAAACATGCAAAAGCAGGAGTCCCCAAGCCGTAGCGGTGATCCCGGAGGTGCGGTTCGCTCCAGCGCACCTCAACTCCGGGAGACACCCCGCCCGCTCAATGCGGCTGAGCCGGGTAGATACAGTCGCAAATACCGAAAAGACCACCGAGACACTCTGAACGCAGAGCGGCGGAGCCGCAGCCCAAGGAGCGCGGATGTGTCCGCCGAGGACCAGCAGCAGCAGCCCCGAAACGTCATGGGCACCCGTTGAAATCAGACACTTCCCGTGCGGCCAACCTGCTACGACTGGTGCTCCGCGCGCACAGCGCGCTCCGCGAGGATGTTGCCGTGGCACGGACGGCCAGATCAGCCCGCCGCCAACTCGTCATTTCCCATTCCTTTGCCCTAAATTCCCCTGCCAAAATCCGCCGTGCTCCCGCTCGGCTCCGTCCAGCACCACCAACCAAATCACGCCTGTCCCTCCGCGCCAGCAGCGGGTACGCCGGGGGCAGCCGCACCATTCTCTCTTCCCGCGCTCCGCTTGGGCTGCGGCTCCACCGCTCTGCGCTACAAATCTGCAGTGTCCTCGCGCGCCGCGAGGATCCCGGAGCGCGGCATTTATGCCGCTTCAACGTGTGAGGTGCGGGGATGCTCGGACCCGCGACGACGTTCGAACGGTGAAGCGGCGAGAACGCCGCGCTCCTTGGGCTGCGGCCCCGCCGCACTGTGTTCACCGTGTTTCTGCGATACCTCCAAATCGGCTCAACCGAATTGCTACGGCTAACCCCTAACTCCGCCCGGAGCGGCCGTGAAAAAAACTCGCCTTACGGCCTCGGAACCCGATGCTGCGCCCCGCAATGTTCCCAAAGCAAAAGCCGTGTTCCTACCACCACGCAGCAGCCCCAGGTCGCGCCGCAGGAGGCGGCAAACCGTTCCGCTCCCACGCGACGCCGCTCGTGCGGTTTACGCTTGGTGCCCTCCTGTTTCTCAGCGCCATTCCCGCGACCTTTGCGGAGCCAATCTTGGCCGGACTGACCGCCAGCCAACTCGCTGTAGAAACTAAGGGACTGGTCTTAATCGAGGAACTCAACTGTGTGGCCTGCCACACCGGCGACGCGTCACTGGTCTCTCGCTCGAAGAAAGCCCCGCGCCTGTCGGAGGTCGGCTCGCGGGTGAATCCGGGCTACCTCGAGTCATTCATCCGCGATCCGCACGGCAGCAAGCCCGGCACCACCATGCCGGATGTCCTGACTCAGTTCAGTGGGGAAGAAAGGAAGCAGGTCGCCACCTCACTCAGCCATTTCCTAGTTTCGCTGCGGAAGAACGACTTTGCGTTGCAGCCGCCCGACGCGGTGGCGGCGCAGCACGGGAAGCGCCTGTTTCATTCCCGCGGTTGCGCAGCCTGTCATTCGCCGCGCGATGAGAAAGGCGCGGAGTCACTCGGGAAGACCTCCGTCCCGCTGGGAGCGTTGGAGAAGAAATATAGTTTCAAGAGTCTGGTGAGTTTTCTGCGCCAGCCACACACCAGCCGGCCCTCGGGACGCATGCCCGACCTGCGCCTCGGCGGACAAGACCCCGAACGCATCGCCCACTATCTGCTGCAAGACACGCGGGTGCCGGGCAGCCTCGCCTACACGCTCTATCGCGGCCAGGTGTGGGAAGGGCTGGCGAGTGACAAGGTCACTGCCGAGCGCGCCGGGCAGGTGCCGGACTTTGACTTGGATAGCTTGGGCAAACCCCAGCATCACTCGGCCATCAAATACGACGGCTGGATCAACCTGACAAACCAGGGTCGCTACACGTTTTACCTGAAGCTGAACGGTGGGTCGCTGACCATCGCTGGAAAACCAGTCATCCAGCAGGAACCCAGTGACCGACGGGGGACAAAGCAACTCGACGGCGCGGCGGAACTGGCGGCCGGTTGGAATAAGATTCAGCTCATCTATTTTCACACCGGCCGGGAGCCCAAGCTCTCACTCGAAATGGCAGGACCGCAGTTCCCCCGAGGCCCAATACCTTCGTCGATGCTCTTCATCTCCAACGAACTCATTCCCGCTCTCCAGCCGCTCAAGGTGGACACCGCACTCGCCGCGCGTGGCCGGGAACATTTCAGCCAACTCGGCTGCGCGAATTGCCACGACGATCTCCGGCTCCCGTCGAAATCCGCCTTCGCTTTCTCCAAACTCACTGCCAGCCGGGGATGTCTGAGTGAGGCTGCCGGCGTGTGGCCGCGCTTCGATCTCACTGCGGAGCAGCGCGCTTGGATCGCGAAAGCATTGCCGCAGGCCGAGAAGCCCCAGCTCGATGACCGACAACAGATCAACAAGACACTTGCCACCTTCAATTGCATCGCCTGTCACGAGCGCACCGGCGTCGGCGGAATCGCGCCGGAGCGTAACGCGCTCTTCACCGGCACCCAGCCGTCGCTTGGCGATCAGGGCCGTGTACCGCCGCCGCTGACGCACGTCGGCGCGAAGCTGCAACCCGAGTGGCTCGCCGAAGTCCTGCTGCGCGGGAAACGCCAGCGCGGCTATCTCGACGCCGCCATGCCGCAGTTTGGCGAAGCCCAGGTCGGCCATCTCGTCGAACTGTTCGGCAAGGTCGATACCTTGGAGAAAGTAACCATCCCGAAAATTACCAACCTTCAGGAGTCCAAAGCCGCCGGCCATGAGATGATCGGCGTCTCCGGACTAAGCTGCATCGTCTGTCATGAGTTCAACGGACAGAAGTCCGGCGAAATGAGCGCGCTGGATCTCGTCTATGTCACCGACCGACTGAAGAAGGATTGGTTCCATCTCTACCTGCGGCAGCCGGCTCGCTTTCATCCCACGGTGATCATGCCCAGCTACTGGCCGGACGGTAAGTCAGTCCGCCCGAACCTCCTCGGCGGCGACCCCGCACAGCAAATCGAAGCCCTGTGGCTCTATCTGGCCGACGGTGTCCGGGTAAAGAAGCCGGTAGGATTGTCCCGCGAATCCAACGAGCTGCGCGTGGGCGATGTGACGGAGCTTTGTCGGGGACGCAGTTCCATCGGCTATCGCGGGATCGGCGTGGGCTATCCCGAACGCATCAGCCTCGCCTTCGATTCGGAAGAGATGACTTTGCGCCAACTCTGGAAAGGCGAGTTCGCGAACGCTGAGCTGGGTTCCTTCCGCCCCCGTGGCACCGATCAAATCGCGTTCCCGCCGGGCATCCCGTTTCATCGCCTGAAGTCGCTGGAGGAGAACTGGCCTTACAAGGGCAAGACCAGCTACGCGTTCCCGCAGGACCACGGCTACCAGTTCCGCGGCTATCATCTGGATGCCGCGCGCCGGCCAACCTTCCTCTATCACTACGGCGACATCGCGGTGCAAGACTACTTCGAGGATGCGCGCGATAAAGACGGCGGAACTTACTTCAAACGCACACTCCGCTTCGAGACACCGACCGCGCAGTCACCGTTTTATTTCCGAGCTGCCGTCGGCAAAGGTGTCGCAGCCAAGTCCGACCGCAGCTTCAGCATCGCTCCACTGCAACTGCGCATCACCAGCGACCACAAGGGAATCGTGCGCGAAGGTAACGCCGGCGAGGTGCTGATTCCCCTGACTCTTCCCCAAGGCCGCTCCACCCTCACCCTGGAATACCAATGGTAAGTCGCACGATTTTTCCACCTTGGTTGGGTGAGGCATTTCGAATGTTGCGCTGCTTGCTTACTATCGTCCGCCGCCGCATTGCCTTGCGGTTGCTCCTTCTCACTTCACTCACTGTCACCATGACCATTGCCACCGCCGCCCCACCGCCAACCCAAAAGAAACAAGTCACGGATGAGTATCACGGCGTGAAGGTCGTGGACGACTACCGCTGGCTCGAGGAACCCGGGTCCCCGGCGGTGAAGGAATGGACCGCAGCGCAGAACCAGCACTCGCGCGCGTGGCTGGATGCGCGGTCTGACCGCGCGGGCATTGAGGCCAAGCTCACCGCGCTGTATGCCAAGGACACGCCGTCGCACACCGGGCTGGTGTCGAGGCCGGGACGGTTGTTCGCGCTGAAGTTTCAGCCGCCGAGGCAGCAGCGGCTGCTCGTCACGCTCGCCTCGGCCGATGATTTGAAGTCGGAGCGAGTGGTGCTCGACCCCAACGAACTCGAGCCGAAGGGCCAGGTCGCGATGGATTGGTTCGTGCCGTCGCCGGACGGCAAACTCATCGCCGTCTGCCTTTCCGAGCACGGCAGCGAGGAGGGCACGCTGCATTTCTATCGCACCGAAACCGGTGAGCGTTTGCCCGACCGGATTCCGCGCGTGCAATACCCCACCGGCGGCGGCAGCGCGGCGTGGACGCCGGACAGCACGGCGGTTTTTTACACCCGCTATCCGCACAAGGGCGAGCGACCCGAGGCCGACCTGAACTTCTTCCAGCAGATTTATTTTCACCAACTCGGCAGCCCGGAGAGCCAAGACTCTTACTCCGCCGGCCGTGACTTCCCGCGCATTGCGGAGATTGACCTCGCGACCTCTCACGATGGGCGATGGCTGCTCGCGAGCGTGGCCAATGGCGACGGCGGCGAGTTCGCGCACCATGTCCGCGAGACCAAGGCGGGGGCCGCGTGGCGGCAAATCACGCGGCACGAGGATGGCATCAAGGAAGTGGAGTTCAGCCACGACGGCACGCTGCTTTATCTCCGCTCGGTGAAAGACGCGCCGCGCGGTAAAATCCTGCGCCTGCCCATCAGCGGCCACTTGCGCGACGCCGCAGTCATAGTCCCGGAGAGCGAGGCGGTCATCGAAGGCATCACGCTCACAGAGAAGTTTCTCTTTGTGGCCGACCTCATCGGCGGGCCGTCGCGCATCCGGCAATTCGGGCTGGATGGGAAAGGCGAGCGCATCGTGCCATTGCCCGAGGCCTCCGGCGTGGGCGGGCTTCTCGCGGTGGAGGGCCACATCCTGTTCCGCCAGAGCAGCTACGTCGCGCCCGCCGCTTGGATGCGCTACGACCCCGCCGTCGGCACCCTGAAGCAGACCGCGCTCTTCAACACTTCGCCCGTGGCCCTGAGTGACATCGAGGCCGTGCGCGAATTCGCCGTCAGCAAGGACGGCACCAAAGTCCCCGTCAACATCCTGCGCCGCAAAGGCACCAAGCTGGACGGCAACAATCCCACGCTCCTCTACGCCTACGGTGGCTACGGGCACAGCATGAGGCCGGGGTTTAATTTCGAGCAGCGCCTGTGGTTCGACCGGGGCGGCATCTACGTCATCGCCAACCTGCGCGGCGGCGGCGAATACGGCGAGGACTGGCACCTCGCGGGCAACCTCACCAAGAAGCAGAACGTGTTCGATGACTTCGCCGCCTGCGCGCAACACCTCATCACCCGCGGCTACACGCGCCCCGAGAAACTCGCCGTCGAGGGCGGCAGCAACGGTGGCCTGCTCATGGGCGCGTTCCTCACGCAGCACCCCGCGCTTGCCCGCGCGGTCGTCGCCCATGTCGGCATCTACGACATGCTCCGCGTGGAGCTGGACCCGAACGGGGCGTTCAACGTCACGGAGTTCGGCACGGTCAAGGACCCCGCACAGTTCCGCGCGCTCCGCGCTTACTCGCCCTTCCACAACGTGAAGGACGGCACGAAATACCCCGCCGTCTTCTTCCTCGCGGGCGAGACCGACGGCCGCGTGAACCCCGCCAACTCCCGCAAGATGACCGCACGTCTCCAAGCCGCCACCACCTCCGGGCACCCGATTCTTGTCCGCCTCAGCTCCGCCTCCGGCCATGGAATGGGCACCGCCCTCACGGAGCGAATCGCGCAGAAGGCCGACGTGTTCGCTTTCCTCTTCGACCAGCTAGGGACAACAGAGAAGTAATTCGGACTGAAGAATGCGCGAACTGACCATGCGGTTCATCCCGGAGCGAATCATCGCTCTGCTGCTCGCCGCTACCTGCGCTCTCCACGCGGGCGACGAGCAGGCCGAGCTGTTGTTCGTCCGGCGCGTGTCGCCGCTCTTCAACGAAAAGTGCCTCGCCTGCCACGGCAACGACGCGCAGAAAATCAAAGGCGGCTTCGACATGCGCACGCACGCCGGTCTGCTCAAGGGCGGTGAGAGCGAGAAGCCGTCCATCGTCGCCGGCAAGCCCGAGGCCAGTCCGCTCTATCTCGCCGTCACGCGCCTGCACGAGGACGACAATTGGATGCCGATGCCGCCGAAGGAGGCGGACAAGCTCACGCCCGAACAGATCGGCTGGATCAGGCAATGGATCGCCGGCGGCGCACCGTGGCCCGACGCCGGGCGGGTGAAGGAACTCACGAAAGCCAATGCGGACAAGTGGTCGGCGGAAGACGGCATCGTGGTGAAAACGAGCGGCGGTCTCAGCGCCGAGTGGACGAATCGCAGGTACCAACCCGAGGCCTTGTGGGCTTATCAGCCGGTGAAGAAGCCCGCGCCGCCAGAACTCGCGAATCGTAAATCACAGGTCGTAAATCCGATTGATGCCTTCCTCGCCGCGAAGCTGCCCGCCGGCCTCCAACCCGCACCGCTCGCGGACCGCCTCACGCTCATCCGCCGCGCGACGTTTGACCTCACCGGCCTGCCGCCGAAGCCGGAGGAGATCGCGGCGTTTGTGGGTGACAAAGATTCCGACGACAAGTCATTCAGCAAAGTCGTCGCGCGCCTGCTCGCCTCGCCGCACTACGGCGAGCGCATGGCGCAGCACTGGCTCGACGTGGTGCGGTACGCGGATTCGAGCGGCTTCTCGAATGACTACGAGCGCGGGAACGCGTGGCGCTACCGCGACTACGTGGTGCGCGCGTTCAACGCCGACAAGCCGTACCACCAGTTCATCCGTGAGCAGCTCGCTGGCGACGAGCTTGATGCGAACGATTCTGAGAAGCTCGTCGCGACGGGCTTTCTGCGGATGGGACCGTGGGAGCTGACCGGCATGGAGGTGGAGCGAATCGCGCGCCAGCGTTTCCTCGACGATGTGGCGAACAGCGTGGGCGAAACGTTCCTCGCGCACTCGCTCCAGTGCGCGCGTTGTCACGATCACAAGTTCGATCCCGTGCCGACGCAGGACTATTATGCGCTCCAGGCGGTCTTCGCTACGACGCAGCTTGCGGAGCGCGCCGCGCCGTTTTTGCCGACCGAGAACACCGCCGGCTTCGAGGAGAAAAGGTTCCTCGAGGCCCGCCGCATGGAATACCTCGCGCTGTTGCGGCAACTCGACGAGAAACTCGTGAAGAACGCGGAGGGATGGTTCAAGGAGAAGGGCCTTGATGCGACGAAATGGAATGCGGCCATTGAGCAGACCGGCAGTTCGACGCCCGCCGATCGCAATGGCCGGCGGCGCGAGTATGGCGGCCTCTTCGACGCCGCGCGGGCGGCCATGGCGAAGCAGGGAGTGCCCCAGAGTCAATACCCGCCCAAGCTTGTCGGCTTCTCGCCGCAGGACTACGGCAATGAACGCGTGGCGCGCAAGGGTCTCGAACGCCTCAAGTGGGAACTGGACCGCTACGAACCTTTTGCGCTCGCCGTGTTTGGCGGGCGCACGCGCCAATACAAAACGGTCTTCACTCCCATTCGGGTGCCGGCCAACCGCATGACCGAAGGCGAGCTGGAAGAGACATGCGTGCTCACCGGCGGCGATCCGTTCGCCTTGGGGCAAAAGGTGAAGCCCGGCGTGCTCAGCGTGATTGGCGCGGGGCAGAAGACGCCGATCCCCGACGCCATCGAAGGGCGGCGCAAGGCGTTCGCCGAGTGGGTCGCGAGTGCGGAGAATCCGCTCACCACGCGTGCCATCGTGAATCGCATCTGGCTCTGGCATTTCGGCCAGTCCCTCGCGGGCAACCCGAACAACTTCGGCAGCACCGGCAAGAAGCCCACGCATCCGGAGCTGCTCGACTGGCTCGCGGCGACGTTCGTGGACGGGAGCGCGGGCGGCCCGCCCGCGAGCCCGTGGTCCTTCAAGGCGATGCACCGGCTCATCATGAGTTCCGAGGCGTATCGGCGTAGCTCGACTTTCCAAAGTCAAGAGTCCACGAACCGCCAGAGTCTCGACATTGGAATGTCGAGCTACACCGTCTTTAGGCCGCGGCGCCTCACCGCGGAGGAACTGCGCGACTCGATGCTCGCCGCCACGGGTGAGTTGAATCCCACGCTCGGCGGCATCCCCAATCGTCCCGAGATCAATCTCGAAGCCGCGCTCCAGCCGCGGCAGGTCATGGGCACGTTCGCCAACGCGTGGACACCGAACCCGAAGCCGGAGCAGCGTCATCGCCGCTCGCTCTACGCGCTGCGGATTCGCGGGCTGCCCGATCCGTTCCTCGAGGTGTTCAACCATCCTGCGCCGGATTTCTCGTGCGAGAACCGCTCCGCCTCGACCGTCACGCCGCAGGTTTTCGGCCTCTTCAACGGTCGCGCCAGCTACGACCGCGCGCTCGCCCTCGCCCATCGGGCCGTGAAGGAAGCGACGTCCGACGACGCGGCGCTCACGCGCTGTTTCCAACTTGCCTACGGACGGGCGCCGCGCGCCGAAGAGTTGCAAGCTTGCCTCGCCCACTGGCGCGCGATGGAGGCGAAACAGAAATCGGTGACGATGGAGGCGCCAAAGCCGCCGCTCGAAGTGAAGCGCGAAGCCGTCGAAGAAAACACCGGCGAGAAATTCACCTTCACCGAGAAGCTCGAAGCCTACGCCGAATTCGTCCCCGACCTCCAACCGGCTGCCGTGGACGCCCGCACCCGCGCGCTGGCCGATGTCTGCCTCGTGCTCTTCAACGCGAACGAATTTTCGTATGTGTATTGAGGGCGAATCACTGCTCCGCCTGGAGGGCGTCCCACGTTTCGACGTAGTGGTGACGGACGGGTTCGTCCACTGTGAGGTCGCGCGGAAGCTTGAGGGCTTTGATCAGTTCGATCACGTCCGCCTTGTCCTTGAGCCGCCAGTTGGGATTGGTGGACCAACTGTCGAGCTTGAGGGAGATCAGTTGGGCGAGTGTGACGAAGCGCGGCACCTCGGCGACCACAATGGGTTCGGGAAACGGAACCTTGCATTTGGCGCGCAGCGCCCGGCCGGCGGGGAGGAAGTTGATCTGAACGCCATTGCGCCGGTCACACACGGTGTCAGCGATGCCGGGCACCACTCGGAACGGCCCGGCCAGGTCCGCCGTCAGCCACTCCACAGCTTCGAGCACGTCGGGCACGATGATGTCCGCGTCGAGTGTGACCCGAAAATAACCGTGCTCCTGAACGGCCAACCCGCCCGCGATGAGGTGGGGAATGTCGTGGTCCGCCAGAATGGCGACGGCCGAGCGCACCGTCTGCTCCAGGCCGGAGGTGCCGGTGTGCTCGCGAAGCAGATATGCGCCGTCGGTTTCCACCCCGCTACCATGCGACCGGCGCGGCGGTTTGTCAGACCCAAATTTCACCCTGAGAAAATGGGCGGAAGTTTCCGCGTGTGAACGTAATGAAGACTTTTTTCCCTTGCGCCGGCGCCCGCGCATTGCACGCGCCGACGCGGCGCGAGTTCATTTACAGCCTGGGCACGAGCCTGGGTAGCGTGGCGTTCACCGCGATGATGGCGCGCGACTCGAGCGCGGCGGAGAAGGTAAGTCCGCTCGCGCCCAAGGCCGGACATTTTCCCGCGAAGGCGAAGAGCTGCATCTTCCTGATGATGGAAGGCGGACCGTCGCACATCGACACGTTCGACCCGAAGCCGGATTTGGAGAAACAGCACCTCAAGGAATTCGTGCGCGAAGGGAAGCAGAAGTCCGCAATGGAAAGCGGCAAGCGCTACTACGTGAAAAGCCCGTTCAAGTTCCGCAAGGCCGGCCAGAGCGGCGCGGACATGGCGGAGAACTGGGAGCACCTCGCGAAGGTCGCGGACGAGATTTGCTTCTGGCGCGGCTGCCACGTGGACTCGGTGAATCACCCGACGGCGATGTATCAGTTGAATTGCGGCAACCGCTTCGGTGGCGACCCGGGCCTTGGCGCATGGGTGAACTACGGCCTCGGCTCGGTGAACCAGGACTTGCCCGGCTTCATCGTGCTGCCGGAGGTTTCCTATCCGCAGGGTGGCGCGGCGAACTGGAGCAATGGCTATCTGCCCGCGAGTTTCCAAGGCACGCCGCTGCGCGCGAAAGGTTCGCCCATCCTCGACCTCACGCCGCCCGCCGGCATCACGCCCGAGCATCAGCGCGCAAACCTCGATCTGCTTGCGAAGCTCAACACCGCGCACGCCGCGCAGCATCCCGGCCACGACGAACTCGCCGCGCGCATGAACAATTACGAACTCGCCTTCCGCATGCAGATGCAAGTGCCGGAGACACTCGACCTCTCGAAGGAAGACGCGCAGACGAAGGAAAACTACGGCATCGGCAAAGACGCGACGGATTCGTTCGGGCGCAAATGTCTCCTCGCGCGCAGGCTCGTCGAGAAAGGCGTGCGCTTCATCCAGCTCTACAACGGCACGTGGGATTCGCACGACTACATCGAGCGCGCCCACGGCAATCTCGTCCGCGGCGTGGACCAACCCATCGCCGCGCTCATCGCCGACCTCAAGCAACGCAGCCTCCTCGAGAGCACCCTCATCGTGTGGTGTGGGGAATTCGGCCGCACGCCTGACAACGGCGTGCGCGGCGGCACCGCCTACGGTCGTGACCACAACCCGAATGCGATGACCATCTGGCTCGCGGGCGGCGGCTGCAAAGCCGGCACCACGCTCGGCGCGACGGACGATCTGGGAATGACCGCCGTGGAAGGCAAGGCGCACGTGCGCGATTTCCACGTCACGCTGCTGCGCCTCCTCGGCCTCGACGACAACAAACTCACCTACTACCACGCAGGCCGCTTCAAGCAGCTCTCCCAATTCGGCGGCCAGGTGGTCAAAGGACTCATCTCATGAAACCACTCACCCTATTAATCCTATTGCAGACTTTGGCGCTCACTCCCTTCCTTCGCGCCGAGGAAGACCTCGGGGCCATGTGGGGCACCGCGGCGGAGGAGGCCAAATACTATCCCATCGTCAACTTACTCATTCCCACCGGCGTCCCCCTGCGACCGGGGGGACTGGAAATCCTGCCAGATGGACGGCTCGCCGTGGGCACGCGGCGGGGTGACATCTATTTCATCAAGGGCGCGTTCGATACTCCGCCCAGGCCGGAGTATCAGCTCTTCGCCAGTGGCCAGGATGAGATCTTCTCCCTGGCGTGGAAGGACGGCGCACTGACCTCGACCAGTTGGGGGGAAGTTACTCGCATTTCCGATACCGACGCCGATGGGATTGCCGACCGGTATGACACGTTGACCAGCAACTGGGGCTATGCCGAGGGGCACGAATTTGCCTTTGCCTCCAAGCACGATTCCGCCGGTAACATCTGGGTGGCATTGGGACTGAGTGGCTCGTACGAGTCCCACAACCTGTATCGCGGTTGGGCGGTGAAAGTGACGCCGCAGGGAAAGATGATTCCGGTGTGCAGCGGTTTGCGCAGCCCCGGCGGCGTAGGCGCCAACGCCCAGGGCGCGATGTTTGCCATCGAGAGTCAGGGGCCGTGGAACGGATGCTGTTCGTTGAAGCATCTCAAGGAGGGCGGCTTCGTAGGGCATCCCGCGAGTTACAACTGGTATCCCTTCGCGCCCGGCGTGAAGGCGCCCGAGCTCAAGCCGAACACCAATTCACGCATGGGCGTGGAGAAGAAACGGATCAAGGAACTGGTGCCCCCGGCGGTGAAGTTTCCCTACATCAAGATGGGCCGCTCCCTCTCCGGGTTCCGTCTCAACACTACGGGCGGAAAGTTCGGCCCTTTCGACGGCCAACTCTTCCTCGGTGACTACAGTCTCAGCCTGATCCTGCGCGCGACCACCGAGCAGATCAACGGCGTGTGGCAGGGCGCGTGTTATCCATTTCGCGAAGGGCTGGCCACCGGGATAATGAATGTGGAGTTCTCGCCCAAAGGGCAGCTCGTCGCCGGAGGATTTACCACCAGCCGCCAGTGGCCCGTGCGCGGAACCGAGCCATTTGCCCTCCAACGGATAGACTGGAACGGCGTCGTGCCGTTCGAGATCAAGGAGATCAACATCAAGAGAGACGGCTTCCTGATCACCTTCACCAAGCCCGTGGACAAGCAAATCGCCGCCAAGCCCGAATCCTACAACATCACCACCTATACCCATATCTACCACGGTGCCTATGGCAGTCCCGAGGTGGATCAGACGACCGCACAGGTGACCCAGGCAATCCCCGCAGCGGACGGTCTCTCAGTGATGGTGCGACTGGAGGGGATCGTAGAAGACCATATCCATGACTTTGACCTCGCCAAAATCACCGCCCCGGACGGCCAACGTCTCTTGCACACCAAGGCTTACTACACGGTGAACGAGATTCCGAAAGACTAACGCTCCGAAACCTCCGATTCCGGACAATCCCTGACGAGGCGTGGGTTGACGGTCCCCCTGACTTCGCGGCATTTTGCCCTCATGAGCACTCTGATTGAAATCGAACAGGCGATTGAACAACTGCCACCGCAGACGTTCCGCGAGCTGCGCAAGTGGATCGCCGATCGTGATTGGGCACAGTGGGACTCGCGAATCGAGGCGGATGTGGCTGCCGGCAAGTTCGACGCACTGCGCAATCGAATCCAAGCTGATGACACAGCCGGAAATTGCGCCCAACTGTGAAGCACAAGGCGCATCCAAAGTTTTGGTTTCATTATCGCCAGCTTTCCTCTTCAGCACGTGCCCTGGCGGATAAGAATTTCGAGTTGTTGCAAGCGAACCCGAGGCATGGGTCTCTGCAATTGAAGAAGGTGGGCCGGAAAATGTATTCGGCACGGATCGGGCTGGAACACCGCGCACTGACTTTTGATCTAGGCACTCATTTGGTGGGGTTCTGGATCGGCTCGCTCGACGAATATGAACGGCTGATTGGGTGAAAGCAGCCGTGAGTTGACGGCACGGTGGGCACCAGACACTCTCCGCGCATGAACACGATCACCGCAATCTTTGAACCCGCCGCGGACGGCACGTTGCACCTGCCAGTGCCTGAGGCCTGGCGCAAGCTGTCCATTCGCGTGACTGCGGAGTTGGAGCCGGTGGAGAAAACTGAGATGGTCCCGAGCTTGAAGGGCTTTGGCTGTTTACAGGGAAAGATTTCGATGGCGCAGGATTTTGATGAGCCGCTGGAGGATTTCAAAGAATACACCTGATGCGCCTGCTCATTGATACTCATGCGTTGCTGTGGTTCTGCGAGGGCAGCAAGCTGCTAACCGAGGCAGCCCGGGCGGCGATGGAGGATGAAACGAACGAACGGTTCGTCAGCCAGGCCGTCCCGTGGGAGATAGCGATCAAGCTGGCACTCGGGAAATTGCAGCTCCAAGCGGACTACCAGGCGATCTTTCCCGGGGTGTTGGATGCGAACGGATTTAGAATGTTGCCCCCCAAGCTTCGAACACTATCGTCGTCTCATCACGCTGCCGAGGCATCATGGAGACCCTTTTGACCGGCTCATGATTTGCCAGGCACAGACCGAAGGGCTGACGATCATCACCCGCGATCCGCAGTTTTCCGCCTACGATGTTTCGCTGTTGTGGCGCGGATGAGCACCGTCACCAACTCGCACCCCGACCTGTCAACCCATGCCTACACGACCACTGAGTCTTCTTTGTTCCATCGCCTTCCTCCTATCCTTCGCCGATGGTCGCGCCCAAGTTCCCGCCGAACTGCAATGGCTGACCTACCCCGGCGGTGACGGCCCCGGCAAAGGCAGGCGCGTCGTGCTCATCGCCGCCGATCAGGAATATCGCAGCGAACAGTCGATGCCCATGATGGCCAAGATTCTCAGCACCCATCATGGCTTCGACTGCACCGTGCTGTTCGCCGTGAATGAAAAGGGAGAGGTCGATCCGACCATGCCGGTCTATCCCGAGAAAGGTAAGGAATTCAAACAGCACCACATTCCCGGCCTTGAGCAACTGGCGTCGGCTGACTTGGTCATCTTCTTTCCCCGTCTGCTCACGCTTCCGGTGCCCGAGCGCGAACTCATTGTGAAATATGTCGATTCCGGAAAACCGATCATCTCGCTGCGGACGGGGAACCACGGCTTCCACGCCGCGTTGCCCTATAAGATCAACGGCAAACAGGTCCGCTGGGGTGAGGATGTGCTCGGCGGTTCCTTCATGGGCCATCATGGGCGCTGGCAGGCGGACTCCACCCGCGGCACCATTGTGCCGGAACAGAAGGATCACCCCATTCTGATTGGCGTGAGTGACATCTGGGGGAACTCGGACGTTTACCGGACCTACAAAGAAGGGACAAGTCTGCCAGCGGGCTGCACCGCCCTGGTCTGGGGCCAGCCCTTGATGGGCCGGAAGCCCGACGATCTACCGAATCCCAAACTGGAACCGCTGCCCGTCGCCTGGTTCAAGCACTGGCAGACCAGCGAGGGCAAAACCGCCCGGGTCTTGCAATCCACCATGGGCAGCGGCACCGACCTCGAGAATCCCGGCCTGCGACGGCTCATCATTAACGCCGTCTATTGGGGCATCGGCATGGAATCCACCATCACTCCCACCCGCAGCGTTGATATCGTCGGCACCTACAAGCCGCTCAAAAGCGGGTTCAACTACAAAGAAATCGGCGTCGTCCCGAAGCCACCCTCGGCCTACAAATAGAATCTCGACGACGACATATTTCACGAAGCCTGTCAGGAACTGCCGCATGACACTCAGTGCCTCCTTGTCTTACTCGCTGCCCTTGGCTGTTTTTTTGCGAAGCATGCTGCTGGTCTGCGGAATTGCGGCGGGCGGCCTCGCGGCGGCCGAGCCGGATTTTGCGGGTGAATGGGACACGACCTACGGCCGGATGTCTCTCCGGGTCGAGGGCAAGTCAGTGGTGGGAACTTACTTCGTCCCCGGTGGCCCGGTGAATGACTTGAGGGGTGAGAGCAGCAGCGGCAAACTCACTTTCACCTACTCCGAGCCGGATGTGATCGGCGAGGGGCAATTCATCCTCAGTACCGACCGCCGAAGCTTCTCGGGGCGCTGGCGGGAAAAAGGGCAGAGCCGATGGGATTCGTGGGATGGCCGGCGCGTGGTGGCCGCGGCCGCCGGGTTTTCCGGCGTCTGGAAGACCAGTTTCGGCCTGATGCGTCTGAACCAGGACGGCGAAAAGGTCACCGGCTGTTACACCTTTGGCGAGCGCTCGGAAATTAGCGGCACGGTGAAGTCCGGCGTACTGGGCTTCACTTACCAAGAACCCAGCGGGGTCGCAGGCGTCGGTGAGTTCAAGCTTGGCGCCGATGCCGGCTCGTTTTCCGGAACTTGGAAACAGCAGGACGGCAAGCTGGGCGGAGGCTGGGAGGGCGCGCGTCTGGCACCCACGCCCGGACGGTCTTGGCTGGTGGTGCTGGAGGCAAACTGGGAGGCCAACCTGCGCGCCAACGAGTATTCCTTCGGCGACATGCTCAAACAGTTTTTCACCCGGGTCCCCGGCGTGGCGGTCCGCCATCGCTACTTCGACGGCCGCGAGAATTTCGCCAGATGGTGTGCCGAACTGCCCTACCTTAACGAACCGATTGTGTTCTACATTGCAAGCCACGGGACAGAGGCGGGGATCACAGTTGGGAGGAATACGCTCACCGGTGACTTCATCGGACAGCAACTTCGCCATGCCCGGGACATCAGACTGGTGCATCTCGGTGCTTGTCTCGCGATGGCGGGCGATGTCCCCCAGCGCATCCGTGCCGCCAGCGGACTGCCCGCTCCGGTCTCCGGCTATACCAAAGTCGCAGACTGGGCCGGGAGCGCCGTGATTGATTTCATGCTGCTGGATCTCGTGCTCGCCCGCCAGATGCAGCCAGCCGAGGCGGTCCGCCAGGTGCAGAAAAGCATGGCCTTCGCGGGAGACAAAGAGCTGCCGGACAGCGCCATCAAACCCGCCGGATTGAAGGTCCTGGAGTGACTTGCCCCAGAGGCCCCGACCTTATGCGGGCCACGACCAGTGCCCGCATTCTGCTTGCCTCACGGCGCGCAGAGGTTTAGTCCCTTGCACGATCCTTTGCCGTTCATCGCTGACACGAAAAACTTATGAAACTTCCCAAGACTTCCCGCCGCCGCTTTGTCCAGGCCGGCGGCGTTGGTTTGCTCAATCTCGCGGTGCCGGGTTTGGTCGTCGGCAAGGATAAATTCGATGCGTCCGGCAAGGCCGTGTCCTCGAAGAAATGCTGCATTTTCCTGCTGCTGTGCGGCGGCCCGAGTCACATCGACACCTGGGACTTGAAGCCCGAGGCCCCGTCCGAAATTCGCGGGCCTTACAAACCGATCCGCACCAAGGTGCCGGGGATGCAGTTGAGCGAGCTGCATCCGCAGCTCGCGAAGGTCACCGACCAGTTTTGTCTCATCCGCTCGGTGCATCATCCCCGGCCGATCAACAATCACTTCGATGCCATGCACAATCTGCTGTGCGGGCAGGTGGTCGAGCGGGTCCGGGAAGGCGTGCCCGACGACCTGCCTTACATTGGCTCGGTGGTGGCCAAGAGTCTCTCCAACGAACGCAACCTGATTTCCAACGCGTGGCTCATCAAATGTGTCGGCCCGCCGGTGTTCTGCGCCCCGAACCTCGGCTCGGGCGGTTATCTCGGCTCGGCGTATGCGCCGGTGTTCATTGGCTCCGCGGACAATCATCCGGCGATGCCGAAATTCCGGCTGCCGGAAATTTATGACACCGCCGATCCCGCCCGCCTGCAGGAACGGCGCAAACTGCTCGACGCGCTCGAATCCGACCGGCTCGCCGCCGACGCGGGCGGCAAGGACTGGCATGAACTGCGCGAACTGGCTTACGACGCGATGACCCGGCCGGAAGGGCGCGCGGCCTTTGACTTGAGTCGCGAGCCGGTGACGGTCCGCGAGCGTTACGGCATGCATCCGCTCGGTCAGAACCTGCTCCTCGCGCGGCGGATGGTGGAGGCCGGCGTGCGTTTCGTGACCGTCAATGGCTGGGTCGGCTCCGCACCCGGAGAAACCGGCGGGGGACCGCCCAGTTCCAGTTGGGACATGCACGGCGGCAACATGGGCATGGGCAACGCCTTCAGCAACGGTTCCTACGGCATGAACTTCTGTCTGCCGCGCCTCGATCAAGCCCTCTCCGCGCTCCTGACTGATCTCAAGGATCGCGGCATGTTGGATGACACGCTTGTCGTCGCGATGGGCGAGTTCGGGCGCACGCCGGTCATCCTGACGCAGGGGCCGCCCGGCCGGCAGCACTGGCCGCAATGCTTCTCCGCCATCATGGCCGGTGGCGGCATCCGCGGCGGGGCCGTCTATGGCGAATCCGACAAAACCGCCGCTGCGCCGAAGAGCCATCCGGTGACGCCGCAAGATATCCACGCCACGGTCCTCCATGCCTTGGGTGTGCCTCTGAGCGACATCGGCAAGAACACCGGCATCATCCGTCCGCCGTTCTCCTCGGGGAAGCCGATCACGGCCCTGTTCGGATAAGCCTGACTCGGCAGCCGCGCGACCTGAGTATCCCCGCGGCCTTCAACACCCTCATACTCACTCCCCGATGGTGGTCGCCTGAGCCAGGCCATCGGGCCAGGCCGGACAGAAAATACCTGTCGAAAAACTGACGGATTCTGCGACCGTTGAAGACGTATGCAATCCTCCCGACGAAAATTCCTGCAGGCCAACGGCGCTTTGGTGGCGCTCCCTTTTCTGCATTCGCTCGCGAGCGCCGCCGGCGGCCCGGTGCGGAAAGAATCGAAACCGGCACGGAGGCTGGTGATGATCTACGCCCCCAATGGTCTGGTCCGCCGCTGCTTTTTTCCGGGTGAAGAAAAGTCCGAGCTGCCCGGCTTTGTCGGAGGCTTCAACGCGGACAAGCTCAAGAACCAGAAACGGATTCCGAACCAACCCGGCATCTATCCCGTGACGCTGACTGAAACGATGCAGCCATTGGCGCCGCACCACGGAGACATCACTTTGGTCACGGGCCTCGACCGGACTTACAAGGATGGGCAGGACGTCCACGCGCAGGGGGCCTCCTGTTACCTGACCAGTGTTTCGCCGGAGCAGGCCGCGGCGAAAGGCATGGCGCATCCCAATGGTCGCAGCCTGGATCAGGTCATCGGCGACCACGTCGGCCATGCCACGGTTTTCAACACGCTGGAGATCAGTTGCAACGGCTTCAAGGCGGGCAAGGAGGACATCTACTTTGACAATATCTCGTGGTATGGACCGGATCGCATCGCCCCCTCCATCAAGGATCCCAAGAAACTCTATGACCGGCTGTTCATGGCCGACAGTTACCGCACCCATGTGGCCGATGTCACCGACCTGATGCTGGCCGATGCCAGGGCGCTCGCTAAAAAGCTGGGGCGCAATGACCGCGAAACGCTCGGCGAGTTCATGGAGATGATCCGCAATGTGGAAATCCGCATCGCCAAGCTCCAAAGGCTGGTCGCCACGGCGGATGTGAGAATTCCGAAGAACGAAATCTTGCCACGCGGCGAATATATCCGCCTGCAGGCTGATTTGATGCTGCTGGCGCTCCAGATGGGTATCACCAACGTCTGCACCTTCATGCTGGGACCGGAGCGCTGGGAGGCCCCGATGCTTTACGAGGGGGTCTTCGACAAACCGGTGAACCACCACACCATGACCCACAATCAGAAGGGCGATGGCTACAAGAGCCTCCAGAAAATTGACGTCTTCCACATGGAGCAATACGCCTATGTGCTGCGGCGGATGAAGGAACTTAAGGAAGCGGACGGCACGTCCCTGCTGGACAACTCGCTGGTCACCTATGGCGCGGGGCTGGGCGACGGAGCGACGCACCAGTATTTCGACCTGCCCCTCATCGTCGCCGGCACGGGCCAGAAGCAGATCAAGCAGGGGCGCTTCATCCAATGCCGGAGCGGCACGCTTAATTCCAACATGTGGCTGACGCTCGCCAAGCTGATGGGTCTGGAGACCAAACAGTATGCTGACAGTTCCGGTGTCATCTCTGACCTGTGGACTTGAGCTGACGATCATGGTTGGACCCAAGCTTATCGTCCGCTGCACGCTGCTGTTCTTACTCATCGGATTTGCCTTCGAGGGAAAAGGTGCCGACAGTTTCGACACCTTCATCAAGCCACTCTTTGCCGGGCAATGCGTCAAATGCCACGGCGGGGAGAAAACCAAGGGTAAGGTCAATCTCACGGAGCTCCCTGACACGGCACACTTCCTGACCAAGCCACAGTTACTCAACAACCTGATCAAGGTCATTGATGCCCGGGAAATGCCGCCCGAGAACGAGCCGCCACTCACTGAGGCAGATCGCACCCGGCTGCTTGCGTCCCTGAAGTCCCTGCTGAGCCAGTCCGCCGCCCGCGGCGGCCCGCCGTCCGTTGGCCTCCGCCGGTTGAACCGCTATCAATACAACAACGCGGTGCGGGACCTGTTCCAACTCCGGCGCGATGTCTTCAGCCTGCCGGAGAAGTTGATGACTCGGAATGGAGACTATCTCCGGTCTGACAAAATGCCGGACAAAGTCAGCGTGGCCTGCCTGGCCCTGCGACCCGCGCCCGGTTTTCAGGAAGTGAACCCGTTTCCAAAAGACCTGCGAGCCTCCCACGGCTACGACAATCAAGCCAACCAACTGACGCTCTCGCCGCTGTTGCTGGATTCCTTTCTGAAACTCAGCGTTTCCATCCTGCAAAGCCCTGACTTCACAGAGAATAACGTCGGCATCTGGAATGGGTTCTTCCGGGCACCCGCGCCGGACTCGGACTCACGGGCGGAGATCAGCCGGCGGATGGCTCCCTTTTTGAGACAAGCGTTCCGCCGGGCGGTGGATGCCGAAACGGTCCAGCGCTACACGGATTACGCGGTCAGTCAGACCAAGCGGGGCTTGTCGTTCACGGACAGCATGAAGAAGGCGGCGTCGGCAGTCATGTCCTCGCCGCTGTTCCTCTATCGATTCGCATCGGAGGACGCGGCGGATGGGAACTATCAGCTCGCTTCCCGGCTGTCTTTCTTTCTCTGGGGCAGCAGCCCCGACGCCGAGCTGCTGCGGCTGGCGGAGACTGGTGAACTGTCTCAACCGGCGTCTCTGAATCAGACAATCACGCGCCTGCTCGCCGATCCGAAGATCGAACGCTTCCTTGATACCTTCCCGGCCCAATGGATGCAGCTTGAGAACGTGCTGTCGGCCGCGCCCGACCCTGCCAAAGCCCGGTTGTTCAGCCTGGATAGGAGCAACCCGGCCAGCACCCACATGGTGCTCGAACCATTGCTGCTCTTTGATGCGGTGTTTCTGGAAAACCGCCCGCTCAGTGATCTGATTAAGCCGCCCTTCAGCTACCAGAGTGACTTTCTCCGCACTTGGTATCACTCGGATTTGAAACCGCCGGTGCCGGATGTTACCAAGCTGCTGGATGAAAACCGCACCAATGAAGCCAAGCGCCAGGCCCTCACAGCGGAGATTCAGAATACTCGGGCCGGGCTGGATGCCTTGCTTGACCCCGTGAAGACCCGACTGCTCGCCGCCCGCCAGCACGCTACCGGTACGGAGAAACGGGTGGATTTGCAACCCTTCGCTGCATGGGAATTTAACGACTCTTTGAAAGACACCGTGGGATCGCTGGAGCTACGGGCGAAAGGCAAGCTGCGTTACCGGGACGGCATGCTGATCCTAGAAAAAAACGCCCACCTGCAGAGCGATAAGCTACCGATTGATCTCAAGGCCAAGACCCTGGAGGTCTGGTGCCGAGTTCATGACCTTGGTCAGTCCGGTGGCGGATTGATGGGAATTCAGGGGCGGGGCGATCTCTTTGACACCATCGTGCTCGGCGAACGTAAGCGCGGGCATTGGATTTCCGGCAGCAATGGTTTTGCCCGCACGGAGGACTTTCCCGGTTCCTTTCCCGAGGAATCGCCCATGCAGGACCTGCACCTGGTAATGGTCTATGCCGGGGACGGCACCACGACGCTCTATCGCAATGGCAAACCATACGGCAAACCCTACCGGAAGGGCGCGACGACCTTTCCCGCCCAAGACAGCACCGTAATCTTCGGCGTCCGCCACCTGCCCGCCGGCGGCAACCGACACTTGTCAGTAAGTCTGGCGAAGGCGCGTCTCTACACCCGCGCTCTGACTGCGGACGAAGTTGCTGCATCCAATGCCGGTGGCAGTTATCTCCCGAACGACGAGTTGGTGCGGGCCTTGACACCCGAACAAAGGATTAAGCGTGAGGCGCTGACCAACTCACTCGCGCAATCGGAACAAGCCCTTAAAGCCATCCCGAAAACCAGAGACCCCGGTGAGGTCCAGAGAGAAGCGGCGCAAAACCACGACCGCGAGTTGCTCAACAAACTCCGCTCGACCACCTTCGAGCGCGTGGCGGCCACGGACCCCCGCTACGGCGGCGTCATCACCACCGCAGCCATGGCCAGCATGACCTCCGGCCCGGATCGGACTCATCCCATCGCGCGCGGTGCGTGGATTATTGAAGTCATCCTCAATGACCCGCCGCCCCCGCCGCCGAACAATGTGCCGCCGTTGAAAGAAGACGATTCCGCGAAGGACCTGACCATCCGGGAGCAGTTCGCCGAGCACCGGAAAAACCCCGATTGCGCCGGGTGTCACTCGCGGCTCGATCCGCTGGGTTTTGCGATGGAGAACTTCGACATCACCGGGCGGTGGCGGGACAAGTATGAGAACGGCCGAAAGGTGGACGCGAGCGGGACCTTCCTGAAAAAATACCCTTTTGACGGCATCGTTGACTTCAAGGAATCCTTGGTGAAAGAAAACCGCCGCTTCGCCAGCGCCTTCACCGGACACTTGTTACGGTTCGCCCTGTCGCGTGAACTCACTCCGGCCGACTCACTCGCGATTGACGCCATCGTCAGCAAGACCGAGGGCGATAACTTCAAGTTGAAGTCTCTGCTCCGGGAGATCGTGCTCAGTGATGCGTTCCTCCAGCCGCGTTGAGCTGGGAAGGGACGGTGGCGGTGAACCATGAACGCCGCGCCGATGCTTACTTCCGAATCGGTAGCTTCGCCCAAGCTTCCAGTTGATCGTCGAGGGATTTGTCGTGTGCCAGCCGCATGAATTGTTTCTTGGAAACCATCCCACGCTCATCGAACGCCACGAACAACGCCCGCCAGAAGAACCCCAGTTCCCTTTCCCCCCGCCCTTCCATAGGTCCCCAGGGTCGCCCCGGTCCCGGTATGGCCTCCCCGACAAGACTAATAACACGCGGCCCGTCCAACTCCCATGAGTAAGCGAGAGCGGGCGGGGATTTGCACTCCATGGAGGCAGCGCCAAACCGGTTGGTGACGACGGCCCTGTCGGTGGAACCAATCACAATGGACTCTGCGTCTGAATTTGTGATGCGTACTTTCCCAGCCAAGGGCTTTCGCGAAAGCGGGGGAAGAATGACGCACCCGGTGGTCAGCATCAGACTGAGCGCAACAATGGCACGGGGTTTCATGCGAATTCAGCCACGCGGAAGACGAGCTGGTTTCGGCTGCTGGACGGCGTGGAATTCATAGCTATTGGCCGTCTCGAAGGGAACTGGATTTGCCTCCTGTGGCAAGCGCAAGGTAAGGCGGAATGGGCGCCGCCCGCGGAGTGCGGTGACGTGCCACCAGTTTCACGAGGCGACTTGTCGGCGTCGAACTGCGGGAGGCTTGGGTGCGAAAGGGGGGCGTTGGCGGCTCGCACCAGCTTCAGCGCACCCGCGAGTACGGAGGCGCAACAAAAGTTTGACGGCCACAGATTCATTCCGACATGGCGAGCAGATTGGCGCCGCTGTGGTTGGGCCTCGATACAGGCGCGCTTCAGGGGTGCCGGCCATTTTTTGCATGCTTCCCATCCGCTCCGGCGGTCGATCACTTTTCGCCACGGCTAAAATTCGGGTGCTGAGGGTGGAAGATTCGCCGGTCATGCGCCGGGCGATCATGCTGACGTTGGCGAAGTATCCGTCGCTGGAAATCGCCGGCGCGGCGCCGAAAAGCCATCCCGCAACGTCGCAAGATCTCCACGCCACGGTGCTCCACGCTCTGGGCAGCCCTTGAGCGACCACGGCAAAACACTGGCATCATCCGTCCGCCATTCTCGCCCGGGAAGCCCGTCATGGCGCTGTTCGGATAAGTCGGAACCATTCACCGGCCTTGGAGCTTCCCCCCATCGCGCCACCTCCCCGGGCGTGGAAAGCGGCAGCGGCGCCCACTTCTGCATCGCCCCGTCACGCGGGTGGGATGAAGCTCCGCCGATGTCTGCGCCCGCTCCTCCCAATCCCGCCGTGCCGCCGCCCCGGCCCAAATTGCCCCGCACCGTGTGGGCGCTGGGCTGGACGAGCTTTTTCACGGATGTCTCGACGGAGATCATTTATCCGCTGCTGCCAATTTTTCTCACGGTCACGCTGGGCGCGACGGTGGCGTTTGTCGGGCTGATCGAGGGCGTGGCGGAATGCACGGCGAGCGTGCTCAAGGTGGCTTCGGGTTGGTGGTCGGATCGCGTGCGGCGCCGCAAGCCGTTCGCCGTGGCGGGCTATGCGTTGAGCGGGCTGACGCGTCCGCTGCTGGCGTTGGCGGGCACGACGGGTCACGTGCTCGCGGCGCGTTTCATTGACCGCGTCGGCAAGGGAATCCGCAGCGCGCCACGCGACGCGCTGCTGACGGAGGCGGTGCCGGCGGATCAGCGCGGCGCGGCGTTCGGGGTGCAGCGCGCACTGGACAACGCGGGCGCGGTGCTCGGGCCGCTCATCGCCTGGGCGCTGCTGACGTGGGTGACGCAGGATTTTCGCGTGCTCTTCTGGATCGCCACGGTGCCGATGGTGGCGGCGCTGCTGGTGCTCACGCTGGGCGCAAAGGAGCAAGCGCCGGCACCCCCAATGCCCGCGAGCAATCCCGTGGCACCGCCGGAGCCTTTCGTGGTGCAGCCGCGTTTCAAAGCCTATCTCGCGCTGCTGTTCCTCTTCACGCTCGGCAATTCCAGCGACGCCTTTTTGCTCCTGCGTGCGCAGTCGCTGGGCGTGAGCGTCGCGGAAATTCCGCTGCTCTGGGCGCTGTTGAATCTGATCAAGGCCGTGAGCGTGCTGCCCGCGGGGCGGCTCAGCGACCGGATCGGGCGGCGGCCATTGGTCGTGGGGGGATGGCTGGTGTATGCGCTGGTTTATTTGGGTTTCGCGCGGGCCGGCGCGGCGTGGCAGGTGTGGGCGTTGTTCGCGGTGTACGGACTTTTTTACGGACTGACGGAAGCCGCCGAGCGCGCGTGGGTGGCGGACCTTTATCCCAAGGCGCAGCGCGGACAGGCGTATGGCTGGTATCATGCGACGGTCGGCCTGGCGTCGCTGCCGGCGAGTTTGTTGATGGGCTGGCTGTGGTATCGGCTGGGGCCGGGGTTTGCGTTTCTCACGGGCGCGAGCTTCGCGGGCGCGGCGGCCGTGCTGCTGTGGCTGTGCCTGAAGCCGGTTGCGGCACCTCGCGTCTGAGTTCGCCCATGAAACCTGCCGCCTTCCTCGCTGTCGCCGCGCTCCTGTGCTCCGCCCATTTCTCCCTCGCCGACAACTGGCCGACCTGGCGCGGCCCGCGTCACGACGGAGTCAGCGCCGAGAAGAATCTCCCGACCGAATGGAGCGCGACGACGAACGTGCTCTGGAAAACACCGCTGCCCGGCCAGGGCGCGGCGACGCCGGTCGTGTGGGGCGACACGCTGTTTTTGACCAGTGAAGACGGGGATGATCTCGTGCTCCTCTGCCTCGGAACCGATGGCAAGGAACGGTGGAAACAAAAGATTGGCGCCGGCGCCAAGCGCTCGCGCGGCGGCGAGGGCAACGGCGCGACGCCCTCGCCCAGCACCGATGGCAAGCTCGTTTTCGGCTACGTGGGCACGGGCGACTTCGCGGCGTTTGATTTCGCGGGCAAGCAGGTCTGGCATTTCAACGCGCAGGAGCGTTACGGAAAATTCTCCTACGGCTTCGGCATGCACACCACGCCGCTGCTGCACGACGGCCGGCTTTATCTCCAGCTCATCCACGCGCGCGCCGCACTCGTCGTCGCACTCGACGCCGCGACCGGAAAAGAAGTCTGGAAAGTCGAGCGCAAGAGCGACGGTCACAGCGAATGCCTGCATTCCTACGCCTCGCCGTGCCTCTGGTTCCGCGGCCGCGAAGCCCGCCTCATCACGCATGGCAACGACTACGCCATCGCCCACAACCTTGCCGACGGCTCCGAGGCCTGGCGGCTCGGCGATCTCAATCCCAAGGCACGCTACAACAGCACGCTGCGCTTCGTCGCCTCGCCGGTGGCGGTGGACAATCTCATCGTCGTGCCCACTGCCAAAAACGGTGTCGTCGTGGGCGTGAAGCCCGAGGCCGCCGGCCACCTCAGCGCGGGCGCGACGGGTGAGGCGTGGCGGCTGCCCAGCGGCACGCCGGATGTCCCGTCGCCGGTGGTCTATGAAGGCCGCGTCTATCTCTGCCGCGAGAACGGCGTGCTCACCTGCCTCGATGCCACGACCGGCAAGCAGCTCTACTCCGAGCGCGCGCACTCGCAGACCTACCGCGCCTCGACCGTGGCAGGGGACGGTAAGATTTTCCTCACCGCCAAGGACGGCACCGTCACCGTGGTGCAGGCCGGGCCGGAGCTGAAAATCCTCGCGAAGAACAAGCTGCCCGATCAGTTCACCGCGTCGCCCGCCATCGCCAATGGCCGCCTCTATTTGCGCGGCTTCGAGGCCCTCTACGCCATCGGCACGGCGGCAAAGTAGCGCTGCAAGCGCAGGGGAATGGGGGGACAGGAATTGCGGCAGGGGAATTTTGGGCAAGGGAATGGAGGCAAAGGAATGAGATTCCAAGTTGCCCTTCCGCTGTCCCCATTCCTTTGCCCCCCTTTCCCTGCCCTACCCCCTTCCCTCGCCCCCGATTTCATTTGTCTGGTGCGGTTGGGTGCGGTCTTTAGATTTTCCCATGCAGACTGCGGGCAGGCCTCGGATTCGTCTCCGCCCTGCGACCCCGGACGGACTCGGCTTGATGAAACAGTTCCTACAACTCTTTGCGGCAGTGCTGGCAGGCGTGTGGCTCACCGGCTGCGCGAGCTTTGGCTCGAGCCGCATCAAGTATCAGATCGAGTCGCAGTATGCGGTCACCGAGCCGCAGTTCCTCCGCTCGCTCGGACAGTTGCTCGGACCGGGCATCGTGGCGGGCAACCGCGTGACGGCCCTCGTGAACGGCGACCGGATTTTTCCCGAAATGCTGGCGGCGGTGCGGGGCGCGCAGAAGACGATCACGTTCGAAACCTATATCTATTGGTCCGGCGAAATCGGGGCGCAGTTCACCGCGGCGCTGATCGAACGGGCGCGGGCGGGGGTGAAGGTGCATCTGCTCATCGACTGGTTCGGGTCGGCGCGGATCGACGCGGGGGCGTTGCGGCGGATGGAGGAGGCGGGGGTCGAGATCGAGAAATATCATCCGTTGTTCTGGAAAGGACCGCTGCGCGTGAACCATCGCGATCACCGGAAGATTCTGGTGATCGATGGGAAGTCCGGCTTCACGGGCGGCGCGGGCATCGGGGATCTATGGCTCGGGAACGCGCAGGACCCGGAGCATTGGCGCGACACGCAGTTCAAACTCGAGGGGCCGGCCGTCGGGCAGATGCAGGCGGCGTTCATGGACAACTGGATGAAGACGCGCAACGTCGTGCTGCACGGCGAAGAGTATTTCCCGGCGCTCGATTCCGTGGGAATGGATTACGCGCAGGTGTTTTTCAGCTCGCCGCGGGACGGTGTCGAGAGTGTGCGGTTGATGTATCTGCTCTCGATCGCCGCGGCGCAAAAGAGCATCCGCCTGGCGTCTCCCTACTTCGTGCCAGGCGACATGATGGTGAAGGGCTTGATCGCGGCGCGGGAACGGGGCGTGAGTGTCGAGGTGATCCTGCCAGGACCGCACACTGACACGCATTTCGTCGGCCTGGCGTCGCGCGACCGCTGGGCACCGCTGCTCCAAGCGGGCGTGAAAATCTACGAATATCAGCCGACGATGTATCACACCAAGGTGATGATCGTGGATGACATCTGGGTGTCGGTGGGTTCGGCGAACATCGACAGCCGCTCCTTCCGGTTGAATGACGAGGCGAACCTGAATGTGTTCTCCGCGGCGTTCGCGGCGGAGCAGATCCGAATTTTCGAGGAGGATAAAACCAAGTCGCGCGAGATGTCCGTGAAGGAGTGGCGCGAGCGGTCGCTGCTGCACCGGCTGGGAGAGATGGTGAGCGGCTGGTTCCGGTCGCAGTTGTGAGGGGACGGAGCAGGAGAATGCCGCGCAGAGAAATAGGGAGAGGGAAGAGTTGGAACGAGGTTCGGGTAGTCGCGACTCACATTGGGGCGGACGAACTGAACACGTAAACCCTGACTGGGTTGCGAAAGTGCGAAGGGTTTGAAACCTCCACCTGAAACTCACAGGGAGTTCGACTCTGAACCCCGGAAACCCGCAAGTGGAGCGAGTTTGTCGATCTTGTGATTTCACCAATATAGAGGTCGACACGAGTGTTGGGGATGACGGGGGCAAACTTCCCGTCCGCGTGTTTCATCAGGAAGCCGAACCGGCCTCGATTGATTACACTGATTTGCAATCGTTGGGTGCCCGTCCCGTCTTGAAACCCATCGAACTCGATGGAGGTAGTTGACATCGGCAACACCGCCTTAAAACTCGCGGGTGAGGGTGATTGTGTCGGCACAGTGGTTATGAGTGAGTGTCTGTCCCCAAACAAAATGGCGCACCCGCAGAGAAGCAACGCCGACAAGCAACACAATGCAGTACCAAGACGGAACAAAACCACAAAATTGAAAACAGGCGTTCGCATAGAGATATTGTTACCGTCGGGCATAGACAGGAGTCCAACCGTAAGAGCCTTTCTTAGAATATAGGTCGGGCTTCCAGCCTGACGGTTCGGGTGGCATCCGTGCCGCCCGTGCCAATGACGGACGGGAGGTGGAGCGGGTGTTTAGTCCAGCAGATCGGCGGGCGGGGAGTAGGCTTCGAGTTCGGCGAGGCGGGCGTGGCCGTCGGGGGAGCGGAGCCAGAGGTAGGTGATGGCGTCGGCTTCGATGGCGGGAAAGGTGAAGAGGTTGTAGGGGCTGCGGTTGTCGGTGACGTGACCGGCTTGGAGCCATTGGTTGCGTTTGGCGTCGTGGAGGAAGAGGGCGTAGGTGTCGGTGTAGCGGGCGGGGTCGGCGGGGTCTTCGTACACGGCGAGGGAGGTGAGTTTCACGGGGCGATCGTATTTGAGTTCAAGGCGGGCGTGGGTGCTGCCGGTGACGGGGCGGTTGAGCCAGGAGGTGGGGCGTCCGTCGAGCTGGCCGTCGAAGGGGACGGTGAATTCGACGGTGGGGGTGAAGGGCGCGGCACCGCGGGCGCGGGCGGCGAGATCGACGTCGTTGGGGAGGAAGTAGCGGACGGAGGGTGGGGCCGCGCGGGTGGTCGAGGCGAAGGGATCGGAGGCGGCGTCGGGCACGCGTTGCGCGAGGCGGTTGGGGGAAGGAAATTTCAGGAGGAACAGGGCGGGTTGGCGAAGTTCGGGGGAGTGAGTTTTGTGTTTTGAGTTTGGGGTTGGGGGTTGGGAGTTTGGTAGGGATGCGGGTTGGTGGCGGAGGGTGAGGGTGGCGCGCACGGCGGTGCGGCTGGTTTTCCATGAGAGCGTGCGTTCCAGCCACGCGGCGGAGACGGGCACGCGGGCGGTGTAGATGGGCTTGCCGGAGGCGGTGTCTTTGACTTCGACGGCGATCATTTCTTTCTCCCCGGTGGCGAGTCCGCCGGCGGTGCGTTGGAGGAGGGTGAGGACGTAGGTGCTGTTGGCGGCGAGTTGGAGGGTGGTGGTGACGGGGGCTGGGAGGCCGGTGTCGGTGAGGGCGGCGGTGGTTTTGGGGTCGAGAAGGTTGGTGGAGAATTCGAGGGTGCCGCGGGCGCGTTGGTCGATGGTGCGGGGGGCGTCGGGGGTGGGTTGGGTGACGGGCGCGTCGGCAGGCGTGGCGGTGTAGGCGCGGACGTAGGCGGTGGCGTTGGTGACGAGGTTGTGCGGGTTCACATCGAATTCGCGGAGGAGCTTGCCGGAGGCGTCGAGCCAGCGGAGTTGTCCCGTGGGCGTGCCGAGCGCGATCTGCTGGCCGTCGGGGGCGACGAGGAGGTTGCAGGGGCCGGCGAAGTCTTGTTCCCAGACGAGCTGGGTGTCGGGCGTGAAGCAGCGGAGGCGTCCGTCGCGCGTGCTCACGAGGACGCGTCCGTCGGCGAGCATGGCCCAGTGCGCGATGGCGTCGGTGAGGGGGAATTCGCGGGTGGTGCGGTCGGCAAGGGTGATGGCTTGGAGGCCGAGGGGCTCGCCGACGACTAGATGATTGCGGTCGCGGACGGATTCGGGGCGGACGATGAGGCGGGTGCCGTCGGGGGTGAGGGCGGCGCGCGAAGTGCCTTCGGGGCGGGCGAGGGACCAGAGTTCTTCGCCATTCAGATCGAGGAGGGTGAGGCGTTTGGCTTCGGGTGTGGCGTCGGCGAGGAGGATTTTGTCACCGGCGAAAGCGCAGGCGGAGTGGTCGATGAGGACGCCGGGTTTGCTCCAGCGGGTCTTGCCGGTGGCGGCGTCGAGGAGCAGGACGGCGGGGCGGTTGAAGCTGCTGACGAAGCGGGCGTAGGGCACGACGCCGAACGCGGCGGCGAGCAGGTGGCGTCCATCGCGGCTGACGTCGTGGAGCATGAGGTCGCGGCTGAAGCGGAAGCTCTCGACGTCGTTGGCGGTGGCGAGGTCGTCGTATTGCCACACGACTTTGCCGGCGGCGGTGAGGCGGGAGAGTTGGTGGTGGCCGGCGATGAAGAGGTCGTCGGTGGTCGGGTGGGTGAGCCAGCGGGAGCCGGGGTGTTGCCAGCCTTGGAAGGAGCCGCTCCAGCGCGGGGCGGACATCTGCCATTGGGGCTGCGCGGTGACGTCGGCGCGGATGATTTTGTCGAGCCAGCCGGGCGCGCCCCACCAATCGTGGAGCCACAGGGTCGAGCCGGTGGCGGAGGGTTGCAGGCCGTATTTGCCGAGCCAGGTGCGGGTGAGCTGGCCGGTGCGGTCGAACTGGAAGTAGTTCCCGGATTGGGTGTCGGCACTGGCGAGCAGGGTGCCGTCGGGGGTGAAGGCAAGGGGGGAGACGGCAGCGCCGAAGGACGCAGAAAGGTGGTTGGGGAGCGGGGTTTTGGTGGTCGCAGGGGAATGGGGATCTGGCAGGGGAATTTGGGGCAGGGGAATTTTTGGGGGAGGAGAGGAGACGGTGGTCAGCACTGCGGCGAGGCCGGCGAGGAGGCCGGGGGTGTCGGGGGATTGGATGGTGAGTGCGTGATGATGCGCGACGAAGGCGTCGTGGACGACTTGGATGAGGGCGGAGCCGGGGGCGGGGAAGTTTTCGGAGGCGCGTTGTTCGAGTGTGGATTCGAGGTCGGCGAGGAAGCGGTTGTTGGCGGGGGTGCCGAGGAGGATGACGTGGCGATGGATGCGATGGCGGGCGGCGGGTTCGCCGAAGCCGGACCAAGGATGGAGGTAATCGGGCGTGCTTTGGCTGGTGCGCTTCTCGGCGTTGTAGCGGGTGTCGAGGGATTCGGCAGCGAGGATGCGGCGGCCGGCGATGGCTTCGGTTTGCCAGGTGCGGTCGCGGGCGGTGGGTTGCCAGCGTTGCGCGACGGCGATGATTTCGAGGGGATCGGCGATCTGGACGGCGATGTCGGCGGCGGGGTGGCGGGCGCGGAGGTCGCGCACGAAGGCGGTGGCGTGGCCTTGCAGCGAGGGATCGCGGGCGAGTTGACGGGGATCGAGAAGGAGGAGGATTTGGGAAGACGGGGCTTGGGTGGAAGTGGTGGTGAAGAAGGCGCGGACTTCGGAGGGGCGCGGGATGAGGACGGGGCTGGCGGCGAGCGTGGGCGTGAGCGGTGTGGTAGGCGCGGGGAACGCGAGTTGCGCGGTGAGGCCGGAGGCGAGTTCGCGGATGCGGAGCGAGGTGGCGGTGCGAGCGGGCGCGGGAAGCGTGGCGGTGTGTTTGGGGCCGAGGGCGCGGTAGAGGGTTTCGATGGTGCGGCCGGCGGCGTCGAGGCGGGTGATTTCGCAGGGGAGCGGGGTTTGGAAGTCGCGCTGCTGGTCGTCGGTGATGCGGGCGGAGAGGGTGAGTTCGCCGTTGGCGTCGGGTTGCGCGGTGGCGGTGAGGCCGCGGATGGGGCGTTCCGTGAGGATGAAGGCGCGGCCGGAGCAGCGATCGAAATCAACGGGGAGTGCGAAGCGGCCCGCAGTGTTGGTGGTCGCGGTGGCGCGAATTTCCTGACCACCGGCGAGGAGGTCGTAGGCGAAATAAGGTTTGTCGCAGAGGAGTTGCGAGCGCGTGGCCATGATGGTGGCGGACCAGAAATTCCACGGATGCACGATGCCGGGATACGGGTGCGTGTCGTTGACGATCATGGCCGCCGCGACGTCCTGCCCGGGGCCGCCGAGGGACGCGGTGAGGATTTCGTGCGCGGGCGTGCTGACGCGCGCGGGCGCGAGCGGGGCGAGGAGTTCGGTGAGTTGCTCGGCGACGGCTTCGTAGGCGGCGAGGGTGCCGACGAACATTTGGTCGCGGGTGGCCTGATATTTCACGCCGTCCCAGCGGCCGAGTTTTTTGCCGTCGGGGGCTTGGGGGATGAGTTCGAAGGAGCGGCCGGGAAATTCGGCGGCGGTGGCTTTGTCCTTGAGAATAACGCCGCCGGATTTGGCGTAGTGCGCGAGGGCTTGCATGGCGGGTTCGGGCAGGCGGACTTGCTGGCCGACGAGGAAGATGGCCTTGAACGATTTGAGACGCTCGGGCGTGACATCTTCCTCGGGCAGCATGGCGGCGGGGCGGCGCGCGTACCAGAGCTTGGTGTAAAGATCGAAGTAGTCGCCGCCGGTGTAGCCCATCCAGCGGCCGACGAGTTTGCTGCCGCTGATTTGCTGGCGCAGCGAGCTGAGAATGGCGACGTCGCTCTCGGGTTCGAGCGCGCGGAAGAAGGGTCCGTAAGCGGCAAGAAAACGCGCGAGCACGCTGGCGGTGACGGGGTCGGAGCCGTGGAGATCGATGCCATCGGCACCACGCGCGACGGCGAGGAGGGCCTGGCTGAGGAGGATGTCGCGGCCATTGCTCATGCTCGTAACCCACTTGGGTTTTGCGCCGAGGCCCGCGGTCCAGTGATCGAGTGCCCAGAGATTTTGGAAAGGCGAGAAGCCGTAGTCGGTGTAGGCGTGGACGCTGGCGACGGGCAGTCCGGAGAAATAGGTGGAAGGCCAGAAGCGCTGGTGATCAAACCAACTGACCGGCAGGAACGAAGAGTAAACGGGCGCGTCGGGCGAGAGGCCGGGCTGGTCGGCGAGCGCGCTGGCGGGCGTGGGCGCGCCGTCGGTGAGGCCGGGGCGCAGGGCGCGGGCCTGTGCGGTCCACGCTTGGTAGGCGCGCGGCAGTGCGCCGGTGTAGTGCTTCGAGCGCGCGACGGCGAGGTCGAGTTTTTCGTCGGCCGTGAGCGCGGAGTCGTCGGGCCGGTTGGGGAGATGGATTTGAGCGACTTCGGATTGGAGCTGTTCGGCGCGGCGGCGAACGTTGCCGTCACGTTGCGGCTGATTTTCCCAATAGCCGCCGTAGGTGGGATACCAGTTGAGATGGAGGCCGGCGAAATTGCCGAACGCGCGATGGCGTTGCGTGACCTGCGTGCAGAGGCGGCGGATGCGGTCGAGTTCACCGGGGAGCGTGTGCTTGGGATTCCACGCGGCTTCCTGATCGTTCAAGCCCCAGCCGTAGGACGGCGCGTAACGCACACCGAGGCGCAGAGCGATGGCCATTTCGAGTTCGGTGTCGGGGTCGTAGGCGAGCGTGCGCTCGGGCGCGGGAAAAAGCAGGTCGGCGGCGAAGCGGTCGCGGAAGCGCGCGTCGAGCGGGCCGCGGGCGGTGTGGGCGGCGAGTTCGGCGGGGCTGAGCGAGCGGCTGGGTTTCTCGTCGAGGAGACAATTCACGAGCACCTCGTCGCCCGCGCGGACGGGGCCGGAGAAGCTGGCGGACATCCAACTGTAGAGCGCGAAGGTCGTGCGCGGGATGTGCGAGTAGAGCGTGAACTCGGTGGGATACGTGAGGAGGCTGGGCGCTTCGAGGGCGACGCGGTAGGTGCCGGGTTCGAGCGCGTGCGTGGGGATCGTGACGAAGAGGGTGCGCGTCTGGGGGGTGGGACATTCGAGGGCGAGGGGTCCAAGCGCGGTGCGGGTGCCGGCGGAATCGTGCAGCGCGAGCGTGGCGCGGAGCGGGGCGATGGCGTGGCGGGCGCGGAGGATGAGGGCGAGCTGGACTTGTTCGCCGCGGAGGTAGTCGGAGCGGTTGTGATAGGTCGCGAGCGTGACGGAGCCGGGCGCGGCGGCGGCGGCGATGACGACGGGCACGCCGCCGCTGGCAGGCGCGAAGTCGGGCGTCAGGCGGTGGAGACCCGGCGGCGCGGGGCCGATGTTCGCGGTGTATTCGCCCGGCGCAGTGCTGCGAAATTCGAGGCTGACGGCGGGGTTCGCCGCGTTGGTGTCGGGGGAAAACCAGGGAGTGAATTTGGCGGCGAAGGAACCCGGCAGCGCGACCGGCGCGGGCGATGCGACGGACACGCGCACTTCGAACTGCCCGGCGCGCGCCAGTTCCGCGCGGCGAATGGCGAGGCAGTACGCGATGGGAATTTCAGTCGCATTGCCCGCGGTGAGCAGCGCGTAGAGATGCCAGCCGGAGCGGTCGGCGGCGGCGACGGGCACACGGGGTTGCAGGTTCAGCGCAGTGCCGCCAGGCGTGGTCAGGCGCAGTTCGAGCGTCGTCGCTTCCGGCCCGAGCGCGAGCGTGTCGGGGAGATCGGACTTCCAGCCGGCGGGCAGACTGGTGAGCACGGGCACGCGGGCGAGGACGGTTGGCGGCGGGGCGCGTTGCACGATCTGCAAACTGAATTTTTCAGCGGCGCGGAGCTGGCCGGGACGGGCTTTGGCCGCGCGGGGCGGGGCTTCGGCGGGCTTTGCGCCGGCGTCGCCAAGCGTGAAGGGATGGCCGTCAAACCAGTAGGGTTCGCGGTCCGGGCCGGTGGCGGGGAGATAAATCGTGAGGCGGCGGAAGAGGCGGTTGCCGCCTTGGAGCGCGGCCCAGCGGGCTTCCAGATTCGCAGGAGTTTGGTTGCCTGGAAGATCGCCGAGCGGGAGGTCGGGACTGTGCTCGAAGAGGCAGTCGGCGAGCAGATCGCGGCCACGCCAGGTGAGTTGCGGGACAAAGCTGGTGGTGCGGTCATCGTCCGCCGCGACGACCGTGAGCGTGACGGGGTAGGCGGGAATTTCCACGAGCTTGTCGGTGGCGGCGACGGACTGGCCGCCGGGCGCGACGACGGTGGGCGTGGTGATTTCGATGGTGGCGCTGCTGGCGCGCGAGCGTTGCGGTCCGACAATCGATCCGTCGGAGAAAGTTTTGCCCTGGTAGAGTTCGTCGATGACGTCGGCGGGACGCGGCGGGCGGGGTTTGGTCGGGCCGGCGTCGCGCTTGAGTTCGGCGAGGAGGTCGTCGGTGTCGGCTTTGGTTTTGGGTTTCGCGGAGGGATCGTCCTTGAGCGTCGGGCGGGCGGGGGCGCGGGAAGTTTGCGTGATGGGGAAGAGCGGACGGTCGCCGAGCAGCACGCCGGAAAGCCACTGCGTCGCGATCAGTCCACCGTCGGGTGAGCGGCGGAAATCCACGAGGTAACTGACAGGCGGACGCACACCGGCGACGGGTGGACGGTCAGCGGCGACGAGGCGGATTTCGATTTCGTTGGCGACGAGGGTGGGGGCGGAGAGAGCGAAGAGCAGGGCGATGGCGACTGCGCCGTGAAAACGTGGCCAGTTCTGGGTGGGAACGCGGGGACGAGGGGGACGATGGATCACGGCGAAATTCTTACCGCGCACGGTTGCGACGCGTCGAGGGTATTAGCGGGCCGGTGACCGCGAGCCATCACCTTCACCCCCTCCGTCGGCACCCGATCGGTGGGGAGGGTGAAGGGCCGCCACTTCCCTTGAGCTTTGAGCTTTGTCCTTGGAGCTTCGCTACCGCTCCTCCGTCGCCCGTTGTTGCAGCCACGCCATTTCCCGGTCCGTCGCGCTCGTGTGGACGCGCGGCCCCGCCATGCCCTCCGGCGGCGTGGTCGTGCTCTCCAGCCAGCGATGCACCTCCACGTGACCGTCCGCGAAAACTGATCACCGCCGCGCCGTCGTGATAACTCGCCGGGTAATCCACGATGCAATACCATAACCATCCGGATATTAGTCCCACAGCATCAACTGGTTACGAGAGGCGGTAGCCTCATCTTGAGAGCCGATATTGGCAAACAGCTCAGCCATAGGCACTTGCTCAAACGCGTTGACGCTCACAATCTGTAGCATTTGGGACAGGC
>CAMAUZ010000005.1 GCA_945861535.1 Akkermansia muciniphila
ACAGCATTCTGGCAAGCAAAAACTGAAAGCAAAGACGCAGAAAAACTGGCGAAAAGTTCAAATCGCTCACACCCTGATGTCAACGCACTCCGCTGCGGACCAATGCGTTACGACAGGCACCTATCACAACATCCGGATGCTACTGATGGAGCAACCATTGGGAAGGTCGCTATTCTTGCCGAACCGGCGGTGACCAATCAGGCGGTTTGCGGATGCACGCCGTTTGAAGGCGTTTCAAACCGCTACTTGTTCAACTATCTGGTTTCACAACGAGCCGCTTTCCACGAAGCAAGTGAGGGCGGAGCGCAGCCAAACTTGTCAAAGGTCAAGATCGTGGCCTTTCCCTTTCCCCTCCCACCCCTCGCCGAGCAGAAGCGGATCGTGGCGAAGGTGGATGAGTTGATGGCGTTGTGTGATCGGCTGGAGGCGCAGCAGCGGGAACGGGAGACGCGGCACGCCGCGCTCGCCCGCGCGTCGCTGGCCCGCTTTGCCGACGCGCCCACCCCGGCCACCCTCCCGTTCCTCTTCCACCCGTCCTACGCCATCCCCCCCGCCGACCTCCGCAAATCCATCCTCACCCTCGCCGTCCAAGGCAAACTCGTCCCCCAAGACCCCAACGACGAACCGGTGGAGACAGATTCAGGATGCGAGGCACCGTTTGATATTCCGTCAAACTGGCAATGGAAACCACTTGGAAGATTGGGCCTCTGTAGAACCGGAAAAACGCCACCAACCGGCGACCCCACGAATTATGGCCTTGGCTTCCCATTCATCGGTCCTGGCCAAATCACATTAAGCGGCAGATTTACAGCCTCCGAAAAGTCGATCACGCGACAGGGGTTTGAGAACAGCACAGAGGCAAAGGCAGGCGACATCCTCATGGTGTGTATCGGTGGGTCCATCGGGAAGGCTGCAATCTGCCGTGAGCCCATTGGATTTAATCAGCAAATAAACTCACTGCGGCTTCAGCGGGACTTGCCGACGTTCGTCTATTTGGCCGTCACTGCCGATTACTTCCAAGAACAAGTCCTCGCTAACGCCTCCGGCTCTGCAACGCCCATCATAAACAAGGGCAAGTGGGAGCTAATTCCCATCCCACTCCCACCCCTCGCCGAACAACGCCGGATCGTGGCCAAAGTGGAGCAACTGATGGCCTTGGTGGACGCGTTGGAAACGCCGCCCGCCGCCTCCCGCGCCACCGCCGCGAACCTCCTCTTTGCCGTCGTCACCGAACTCACGTCCGCCAGCGCCGCCCGTCCCAGCACCAACGGCGCGGCTTCATCCCAGCTTGGAGCAACGCCCCAGGTCACAGGCCGCAAACAGAACGAGGGCTGAAGGCCCGATCCATCATGCCGCGTCACCCAACATCAGCGAATCGCCGGCCGCTTCACACGGATGGATCGCGCTTTCAGCGCTCAGGGCATTTCTTCCCCACGTTTCCTGGGGCGTTGCCCCAGGCTGGAATGATGCCGGGCCTTTGGCCCTCGAACACCGGCATCCCTTCCCTCGCCGAACAACGCCGGATCGTGGCCAAAGTGGAGCAACTGATGGGTTTGGTGGACGCGTTGGAAACGCAGTTCGTCGCCGCCCGCGCCACCGCCGCGGACCTCCTCTCCGCCCTCGTCGCCGAACTCACTACTTGTGGCAATGCTGGTCCATCAACCCCATCCTGAACTAAGAATCTGAACTCATGAACAACACTGCATCAACAAACTCTTCGCCCCATCTGCTCTCCCCCTTTGACCTGCGCGGGCTGCCGCTGCGCAACCGCGTGGTGATGGCTCCGTTGACCCGCGCCCGCGCCGGGCGTGAGCGGGTGCCTAACGATCTGATGTTGGAATATTACACGCAGCGCGCCTCGGCGGGACTCATCATCGCGGAGGCGACGACGATTTCCGAACAGGGGTTTGGTTGGGTGGATTCGCCGGGCATTTACAACGACGCCCAGGTGGCGGGCTGGAAGAAGATCACGGGGGCGCTGCGTGCCTGCGGGACGCCGTTCTTTCTCCAGCTCTGGCACTGCGGGCGCGCGTCGCACAGCAGCTTTCATGGGGGCCAACCGGCGGTGTCAGCCTCGGCCATCAAGATCAATGGCGATTACATTCACACGCCCATCGGCAAGCAGCCCTACGAGACGCCGCGCGCGCTGGCGACGGCCGAGGTGGCGGCGGTGGTGGAGGATTACCGGCGGGCGGCGGAGCGGGCCAAGGCCGCCGGGTTCGACGGCGTGGAAATTCACGCGGCCAATGGCTACCTGATCAATCAGTTCCTCGACTCGAAGACCAATCACCGGACGGATCAATACGGAGGGAGCCTGGAGAACCGCTATCGCTTCCTGAAGGAGATCGTGGAGGCGATTCTCACGGTGTGGCCGGCCAACCAGGTGGCGGTGCGCCTGTCGCCGAACGGGAACTTCAATGACATGGGCGCGCCCAATTTCCGTGAGACGTTCACCTATGTCGCCGCCCAGTTGAACACCTACGGGCTGGCCTTCCTGCATGTGGTGGACGGGTTGGCGTTTGGATTTCACGAGCAGGGCAAGCCGATGACGCTCGCCGAATTTCGCGCGGTGTTCTCCGGGCCGCTGATGGGCAACTGCGGCTACACGCAGGAAACGGCCGAGGCGGCGATTGTCTCCGGCCAGGCGGATCTCGTTGCGTTTGGGCGGCCCTATCTGAGCAATCCCGATCTCGTGGAGCGTTTCACGCACGGCTGGGAGTTGAATCCACCCGCAGACATGAAGGCTTGGTCAGCGCCGACTGCGGAGGGTTACACCGACTTCCCACGCCATCCGCAGCTCTGAACAATGAGGTGCCAGCAAGATGAGATTCGCGGAAGAGTGCCGGACCGTGGCCACAGTGGAGCAACCGGTGGCCTTGGTGGAGGCGTCGGAAACGCAGCTTGTCGCCAACCTCGCCCCCGTTGAAACCTTTTCCGGGCGTACGCGAGTTCGGATGGGGCGGCACGTCAGCCAGCCAGCTTTCGGCAACGGTTCGAGCCAACCCCGAAGCAAAACGGCCGGGATGGTTAGCCAACCACCCCGGCCGACGACCCGACTGCTCCGCCTCATTGAACGACTTACGGCACGGTCACGGTCACGGTCTTGGAACTCTTATTCCCGAAAGCGTCCGCGACGTTCAATGTAATCGCGTAGGATACACCTTTCTTGGCTCTTACTTGAACCTCCTTCAGGCTCTTGATTACAAAGTAACTCTTCCCATCCGAACCGGCCGGGTCGGTGACTTTCACACTCACCGTCGAGTTTTGCGCAACCTGGCTGGGCGTGGAGCAGGAATCCTCCACCACCGCGTCCAAGGCTACGGTGACGAACTTGCCATTCGCCGGGGTCACTGTGGCCGGCATGGCGACCAGGCGATGAATCGCCGGCCCCTTGGTATCGACGATGGTGATTTTTTGCTGACAGGTCGTGGTGTGACCGCAGCCATCGATCGCCTTCCAGGTCCGGGTGACGAGCTTGACGACTGGACGCGGACCGTTGGCCATGCGGTCGGTGTAGGAAACTCGCACGCCCGCACAACCGCCCGCTGCGGTGGCCGATCCACCGGTCTTGTCCGGCGTAATACCGCGACCGCATTCCACCGTCACGTCCGGCGGACAGGTCAAAGTCAACGGCGGATTGGCGTCATACACAAACAGCTTATCGCCATCAGCACCCAATAACCGGCGACCATTCGCCGACGTGGCGAGCGCGCCAATTTCGGTCGGACTACCGGGCTGGAGATTCCAAGTGGCCCCCGCGTCCAGCGATTCCCAGACTCCCGCGGCCGCACGCCCAGCCGGGCTGGAGATAAATCCGGCAATCACCATCCGGGTCCCATCTGCCGACACCGCGCAGGCATCCAAAATACCGCCGGAACCAGAGGCCAGTCCGGCTTTCCAAGTCTTGCCCGCATCCATCGACACGGCTGAGAGGGCGTGACGCGAGGCAACGCCCCTGCCCAAGACGAGGAGCACCTGACCATCGGACGACCCGGCCAGACCCGTGAAATCCCGAACCCCGGCGAAGGACGGCAACTGACGAGTGTTTCGTTTGGTCCAGGTGTGTCCGGAGTCTTTCGAGGTCCAGACAATGGTGTCAAATGACTCAAATACAACTCCCGCCAGTTTGGTCCCGTCGGCGGATACCGTGACAAAGTCCACGAGCGGGCTGCCCGGCTGATACAACCAAGGACCACCGTCAACCGAGGTCCAGATTCCGAGGGAAATGGAACCATCTAAGGCGCTCGGACCGCCCCCGCTAGCCACCCGACGGCTGCCGTCAGCCGAAACTGCGCACGCAGTGAAGAATGACTCGTCTCCCAACACCAACTCGAATGACCACGTGGCACCCGAGTCCGTCGAGGCAAAGATATGGCCGGCACTTAAGCTGTCAGCGAAAAGGCCGGTTCCGATTATCATCAGCTTGGTGCCGTCCGCCGAGGAGGCGACGCCGCTGTAGCTGAAGAAAACTCCCGAATCCGGATCACCGAACGCGGTGCCCAGAGTCCAGGTCTGGCCCGAATCCTTGGAGAGGTAGTGGGCCGTATCCGTGGCCGCGATCAGCTTTTTGCCATCGGCCGAAGAAGCGACATGGGCGAATCCCCCGACGCCCGGTGGTCCGGACGGAGTCCAAGTGCCGGCCGTCGCCGACGTGGTGAAACTGGGAAGGCCGGTGCTGAGCAGGCTCAGACCGCCGATGAGCAGGGTGATCAAGGTTGTTTTCATTTTTCGGCCTTGGCTTGGGTTGGTGTGAAGGACTTTGTTACGGTTGGTTGATTGTTACTTGTTGGAACCGTCTTCCCTGTCGTCCGGTTGGCGAATCGCGGCGTGGTTATTCATCACCAGTCAATCCGCACTGACGGATGGTTTAAGGAACTTCTACTTCGATAGTCAGCCGAACCGAAAATAGCAAACCTTTTATACTCCCAGTTTAAGGCGGTCTCAGTCTCGTGTGACCGGCAACCCATTTCATAAGCTCCCGCTTTATCAATCTTTGCGAAAGTTCGTGCAGTCCGTACCGTGGCCTCCGGCTCCCTCTCCTCCGTTCGGAACGGAGGAGAGGGTTGGGGAGAGGAGGCGCACCGCCACTATGAGACTGTAGGCAAGGGTGGGTCACCCCTCTCCCCGGCCCTCGCCCCGTTCGTGCCTCACGGGGCGAGGGAGACGGACGCGCTTCTCGTACCGGCGGCTTCGGCACGAACTTTCGCAACGACTGATATACTCCCAGCTTAAGACGGTCTCAGTCTCGTGCGACCGGCAACCCATTTCATAAGCATCCCGCTTTACCGGCTGCGCGACTTAGCCGCCGTCGAGAGGAGGCGGATTCCCGAGCCTTGCGCGTGAGTTGCGTCCGCCGCGTCGCCGCGGCAGCTACGATTTGAGACAGCCTGTAAAGCCTGGTGCAACAATGATGCGCTTCGGTTGCTAGAGACTGCGATCCACCCTGCCGCCAGAAAGAATAGGCAAGGATGTCCCACCAACTGTCAGGCTGGAAGGCTGTAACGGGGTCAGTTCTTGAGAACGGCAACTTCCTGCCACACTCGAAATACCGAGCTCGGCGTTCCATCCCGACGGCTTCTCCGCCCGTAGGAACGCTGCTAACGTCGTCATCATGGCGTCCGGTTAATCGGCTGCGCGATTCCCTCCCACCGCCGCACCGGCGGCGTTTGTCTGCCGCGACGATCAACAAGTTGGCGGCAATCCCAAAAGGTGTAACCGACCCCATCCCCATGATCGCGGGGCTGGCAAACCAAACAGACTCCGTGCCGCAAGCGGGGGCGCGCCACCTTGACGGTAAGCTGGGAAGCTGGGAAGCTGGCCCCATGAAAACCACGATGGATTTGCCCGATGAGCTGATTCGGGAGGTGAAATTGCGGGCGGTCGTCCAGGGACGGACGGTCAAAGATTTGGTGGCCGAATTTCTTCGGCAGGGGCTGGGCATGGAACCCATTGGGCGGACCAAGAACCGTCCGGCTAGTTCGATGGTGAAGATCGGTGCAAAAGGTCTGCCGGTGATTCGCTGCACCAAGAACGCCCCGGCCACCCGCATGGGCGTGGCAAAATTGCTCGCGCTCGAACAGGAAACCCTGAAGGAGGAGGATTTGAAGCGTGCCCGGCTGCCTCTTTGACTCGAATGTGTGGATTGCGGCGGTCTTCGCCACGCATCCTTTCCACCGGCAGGCCCAGGCGGCCTTGCAGGAGGCAACGCCCGCCGCTCCGGCGGTCTTTTGCCGCTCCACGCAGCAGAGTTTCCTGCGTCTGGCATCCACTCCGGTGCTGCTGAAGGCCTATGGCGCGGAGGGTCTGACCAAACGAGATGCCTTGGCGGCGCTGGCTGCGTTGCTGGCCCTGCGGCAAGTCTGTGAACGCGACGAGCCACCCGGTTTGGTTGCGCTCTGGCACCGGCTGGCGGCGCGGGATACGGCTTCGCCCAAGGTGTGGATGGATGCCTATCTGACCGCTTTTGCGAGGAGCGGTGGTTTGCGGTTCGTAACTCTGGACCACGATTTCAAGAGTTTTGAAACCCACGGTCTCGATTTGATCCTGCTCAACCCCTGAGCGTGGAAGGGCAATGGCAACTACGGAGACGGCCGCGCTCTGGCCCATGGGCTTTCACCTGCAACGGCGAGTTGCGCCCGATCCCGTTTCCCCAATCCCCCAGACCCAAGACCAAACACGCCAAACCCCATCCCCCGCCCGCTTTCCCGCCTTCCGCCCAGCCCTGATCCGGCACGCGACGCGATTGCAAAGCACTTCCCGGCGACCTAGGATTTTCCGCCATGACGCTCACGCTTCAGCTTCCTGACCGTATCGGCACCCTGCTGCACACGGCATGGGACGATCTGCCACGCGCCGCGCTTGAAAGCCTCGCGGTGGAGGGCTACCGCAGCAGCCGGCTCTCCTGCGCGCAGGTGGGCGAACTGCTCGGCCACGCCTCCCGCTGGGAGTCGGAGGACTTTCTGGCGGCTCACGGTGCCTGGCCCGCCACCACGGTTGAGGAATTCCAGTCCGACATGGCGACCCTTGATCGTCTTCGCCGGGCATGATCGTCGTCAGCGACACCACGCCGCTGCGTTACCTCGCGGTGATTGGCGGGTTGGACTGGCTGCCAGCCGTCTTCGGGCAGGTGGTGTGCCCGCCGGAGGTCATCACCGAATGCCAGCACGAGCGAGCGCCCGCGCCGCTCCGTGCCTGGGCTGCGGCACCGCCGCCGTGGCTGCGCGTCGTGCCCGTCTCCGACGGCGCACATGTGTTGCCGGTCGCGGCACCGCTTGACGCGGGCGAGACCGCCGCGCTCTGCCTCGCGCGGGAACTGCGCGCGGACCTGGTGCTGCTGGATGAACGGCGGGGCCGCGCCGTCGCCGCGCAACTCGGTCTGGCGGTCACCGGCACCCTCGGCGTGCTGGTGGAGGCCGCGCTTCGCGGGGTGGCGGACTTCGAGACCGCGCTCTCGCTGCTGGCCACGCGCACCAACTTCCGCGTCGGTGAGTCCGTCATCGCCGCCGCCCGCGCGCGGCTCGCAGCGGGCAAAGAACGCCGGTGAGTTTGCCAGATGATCTTGGCGACGTTTTTGGAAAAGTTCGACCTCAGCAGCGACGCGCCGGTCGGAACGACGGAGCGCAACTTGACGAAAAGGCTGTCTTTATTGGCTCCAATCGTTTCCCCCGTTCCGTCGGGCGGGTCGCCCGCCGACACAGACGAGTCGCCTGGGCTACCCAGAGGCGACTTGCCGAACGCGCTCTTACTGCCGCCCGCGCCACCGCCGCGGACCTTCTCACTTCGCCCCGCTGCCCACCCTCGACTCAAGTGCCGCAGAAGGTACGGCAGACCGGAGTTCCCGGAGGTGGCGGATTCAGAAGCTCGGTGGGTTGGTTGGTTTCGTCGTAGGGAGTAGCAAGCGCGGTGAGGAGGCGTTCCAGCGGCGCGAGATTGTTTTCGGTGGCGGCGGTGAGGGCGGCTTCGACTGCGTGATTGCGGGGAATTACGGCCGGGTTGTGGCGGTTCATGAGTTGCGTCACTTCACTCCCTGACTGGGGCTGGCGGGCGAGGCGCGCGGTCCAGCGTTGATGCCAGGCGGTGAAGGTGGCGTCGGCCGGAGCCGTGGGTGACGGGGCGGCGGCGGGGCGGAGGTTGCGGAAGGTGTGGGTGTAATCGGCGCGGTGCTGGTGCATCCAAGCGAGCAAGTCCTCCGCGAGGACGGCGTCTTCGGGTTCGGCGGTGAAGAGGCCGAGCTTGGCGCGGAGCGTGGCGAACCAGTGGCGTTGAAAGCGTTCTGAGAATGATTCGAGCAGCTCGTTCGCACGGGCGATGGCGGAGTTCGGCTCCGGGTGCAGGATGGGCAGCAACGCCTCGGCGAGGCGGGCCAGATTCCACGCGGCAATGCCGGGTTGCTGGCCGAACGCGTAGCGGCCGTGGTGGTCAATGGAACTGAACACGGTGGCGGGATCGTAGGCGTCGATGAAGGCGCAGGGACCGTAGTCGATGGTTTCGCCGGAGAGCGCCATGTTGTCGGTGTTCATGACGCCATGCACGAAGCCGACGCGCATCCAGTGGGCGATGAGCGAGGCTTGGCGTTCGATCACATCCTCCAGCATTCCAAGAATCGGATGCTCCGACTCGACGCGGTCGGGGAAGTGGCGGCGGAGGGTGTGGTCGGCGAGGACGCGCAGGCTGTCGGTGTCACCGAGGGCGGCGAAGTATTCGAAGGTGCCGACGCGGATGTGACTGGCGGCGCCGCGGGTGAGAACCGCGCCGGGGAGCGGTTGTTCGCGATAGACCGGTTCGCCGGTGCTCGCGACGGCGAGGCTGCGCGTGGTCGGAATCCCGAAGGCGTGCATGGCTTCGCTGATCAGGTATTCGCGCAGCATGGGGCCGAGAGCGGCGCGGCCGTCGCCACGGCGCGAATAGGGCGTGGGACCGGCACCTTTCAACTGGATGTCGAAGCGCTGGCCGGCGGGCGTAAGGTGTTCGCCAAGCAGGATGGCGCGTCCGTCGCCGAGGCGGGTAAGATTGCCGTACTGGTGTCCGGCATAGGCTTGGGCGAGCGGCTCGGCACCGGGGAAAATCTGGTTGCCGGTGAAATAGGCGGCGGCGTCCGCGCCGGTGAAGGCCGCAGGGTCGAGGCCGAGGGATTGTGCGAGCGGACGGTTGAAGAGGACGAGGCGCGGCGCGGCGACGGGCGTGGGATTCACCCGCGAGTGAAATGCTTGCGGCAGGCGGGCGTAGGTGTTGTCGAAGCGCCAGCCGGGCGGCCTGGTTTCATCGGTCATCATGCGGCGGTGAGTATGCCGGGAGATCGCGCGCCACCGACAGGGAAAACGCCCGCTTCAAGGTCTGGCAGGCGAAGATGGGTTTCTTGAAAGGGCGCATACGTCCACTGCGTAGGTGTAGCGCAGACTTCCAAGTCTGCTGTATCGCGGGTTTCCCAACCCGCTGGCGGTCCAGCCACCGGAAAGTCCTCGGCTATTCACACGCGTCCGCATTTCCGTGGCCTCTGCCGATTTGGAAATTGGCGATACAGCAGGTTTGGAAACCTGCGCTACGAAGGGTGCTCGAACGCGCCCAGATTCAAGACTCGATCACGCTTTACTGCCCGTGACGGTTGCATTGCTGGCGGTGGAACGGCAACCTCGGACCATGCAAATCACTTCAAATTCCTACCGGTCGGTAGCGGCGTTAGTTCTGTTCGCATGGCTCACATGGCTGACGACCTCTGTCAGTGCGGCCGAGCCGCTGCGCTTATCCATCTGGCCGGACGAGGCGCCGTTGGGCGAGGGGAAGTCGGAGAAGGTGAAGGTGCCGATCACGGTGCATTTGCCGGAGGCGAGCAAGGCCACGGGCGCGGCGATGGTGATTTGTCCGGGCGGTGGTTATGGCGGACGCGTGGTGGAGGGCGAAGGGCACGGCATCGCGCGCTGGTTGAACGCGCACGGCATCGCCGGGGTGGTGCTGGAGTATCGGCTGCCAGCGGGCAATTATCATCGTCCGCTGCTGGATGTGCAGCGGGCCATCCGCGTGGTGCGGTCACACGCGGCCGAGTGGAAGCTTGATCCGCGCCGGATTGGGATCGTGGGTTTTTCCGCGGGAGGACATCTCGCCTCGACGGCGGGCACGCACTTCGATGGCGGCAATGAAAAGTCGGCGGACCCGATTGAGCGGCTGAGCTGTCGGCCGGATTTCATGGTGCTCGTTTATCCGGTGATCACGATGGGCGAGAAGACGCACGGGGGTTCCCGCCGGAACCTGCTCGGGCCTTCGCCGTCGGCGGAGTTGATGGACCTTTTCTCGAACGAAAAGCAGGTCACGGACAAGACGCCGCCGGCGTTCCTGACGCACGCACGGACGGACGCGGTGGTGCCGGTGGCGCACAGCCAGATGTTTTACGAGGCGCTCAAGGCGAAGGGTGTGCCGGCGGAGTTGCAGGAGTTTCCCAAGGGCAATCACGGTTTCAGCGGCTACAAGGGCGCGGAATGGGATGCCTGGCAGAAGCGCTCGCTGGAATGGCTGGGCGAGCGGGGGTTGCTGAAGGCGGCGCCGTGAGTGGCGTGGCGCGCTGACACGCGGCGGACAGACGGATTCACGCAAAGACTGCCCGCCGTCGCCACCGACCTGAGATTCATCGACTCACTTTTTATGAGCTACACTGACGCAGAAATCGCCGAGCATGCCGGATTGGTCGAAGAACTGATCTGGTCCAAGCGGCGTCCGCCCCTGCACCTGCGGGACAGGATACGCGAGGGGCAGCGCTTCACCGGTCAGGCGGTGGAGCTTTTCTTTGTGCGGCCGGTCTTCAATCAGCCCGGCAAGTACGTCGAGGAATCCATCGCGAAGATACGATATGTCCGCACCGCCCGAGTCTGGCTCCTCTTCTGGAAGCGGGCCGACCGCAAGTGGCATGGCTATCAGCCCTTCCCGGAAGCTAAATCCCTGGCCACCGCCCTCCGGGTGGTTGACGAGGATCCCCACAATTGCTTCTTCGGGTGAAGTTTCTCCGCGCCCGCCCGCAGCGGCGGCGAACTCGCGAAGGCGACGGGATAATTCCAGACCAACCGCTCGTGTCCATACGCGCTGCGACCGGGGACCGGTCGCGCTCCGGCGGTGGCGCGCGCCGGCCAGCGTAGCGCAGGTTTCCAAACCTGCTGTGTCGCCGACTTCCAAGTCGGCAGGGCGTCGGAAAGGAGGGCACGCCCAGAACTTCGACGGGCCGCAGGTTTGGAAACCTGCGATACAGCAGGCCTGGAAGCCTGCGGTACGGGCGCGGGCGGATCGCGTGGGGAGCGGGCTGAATTCAGATCGAAAAAAATCGGCTCCGTGAGGACGGAGCCGATGCGACTGCGTTGGCGCGGTGGTTCAGTTACTTCCCCGCCTTGGATTCGCGCAGCTTGACGTTGCGAAAGCTGCATTCGTCGCTGTGGTAGGTGAGGAGGATGTGACCGCGGATTTTGGTGCCGAAGCCGGCGACGCCTTTGAACTTGGTCTTGGCGACTTGCTCGAGGATGGCGGGACTGCCGAGTTCGTACTCGAGGACTTTCTCGCCGTTGAGCCAGTGCTCGACGTGGTTGCCTTGGACGAGGACGCGGGAGTGATTCCATTCGCCGAAGGGTTTGACCTTCTTTTTCTCGTTGGGCGCGACGACGAGGTAGAAGGACGCGGTGCTGGAGGCGGCGTCATGCGCGAGGGTGTCGTCGATCATCTGGTATTCGTGGCCGATGGCGCCGGGGCGGGTTTCGGTGATGAAGTATTTGATGCCGTTGTTGGACTTGGCCGGCATGGCCCATTCCCAGGAGAGTTCGAAATCATCGAACTGGTCGGTGGTGATGATGTCGCCGCCTTTGCCGCCTTTCACGCAGGTGAGGACGCCGTTCTTCACTTCCCAGCCGCCGGTGGGCGGGGTGGTCTTTTTGAAGCCGCGCCAACCGTCGAGCGAGGTGCCGTTGAAGAGGAGCTTCCAGCCGGCGGCTTTCTCGGCGTCGGTGAGCGTGTTGAGCGGGGCATCGGCGGCGCGGGCGGTGAGGGTCAGGGTGAGCGCGGTGAGGAGGGCGAGGAGGGGTGGGAGCTTCATGGCAGTGAAAGAGTGACGGAGTGAGAGAGTGAGAGGGGTGAAGACTACTTCGCGGTGAGGTCGCGGAGCTTCACGTTGCGGATGAAGATTTCGTCGCCGTGATCTTGCAGCAACAGGCGGCCGGGGAAGCGGGTGCCGAAGCCTTCGACGCCTTTGAATTTGCTCTTGGCGATGGCGGCTTTGAGGGCGTCGCTGCCGAGTTCGTACTCGAGGACTTTCGCGCCGTTGAGCCAGTGCTCGACGTGCATGCCCTTAACGAGGACGCGGGACTGGTTGATTTCGCCGGGCTTTTTCACGGGGCGATTGGCGGGGTCGAGGACGTCGTAGAGCGCGGCGGTCTGGCGGTTGAGGCCCTTCTTGCCGTCGGGGTGTTTGTCGTCGTCGAGCATCTGGTACTCGTGGCCGACCGCGCCGCCTTTGCGGTCGTCGGAGATGAAGTATTTCAGGCCGCTGTTGCCGCCCTCGGCGATGCGCCATTCCCACGACAGCTCAAACTCGGAATATTTTTCGGCGGAGACGATGTCGCCGCCGCCGCCCTTGGCGATGTGGTGGAGCCAGCCGTCCTGGATGTCCCAGCCTTTGTCCGGGGGCGTGGTTTTTTTGAAACTAGTCCAGCCAGCGAGAGATTTGCCGTCGAAGAGCAGTTTCCAGCCGCCGGATTTTTCGGCGTCGGTGAGCGTGTTGGAATCCGCGGCGAGCGCGGCGATGGGCGCGCTGGCACTGGCGAGCGCGAGGGTGAGGGCGAGGAGCGGGCGGAGGAATGGTTTCATGCTGAGTGTTGGGTGAAAGTTTCCGGGTGGTTCACAGGCTGCGGATGCGGACATTGCGGAGCCAGAATTCCTGGCCGTGATGCTGGAAAACGACGTGGCCTTCGCCTTCCTTCATGAAGCGGGGTTTGTCAGAGAACTTGCTCTTCTTCACCAACTCGGCGACTTCGCTGCTGCCCCAAGTGTATTCCACGATCTTCTCACCGTTGAGCCAGTGTTCGACGTGGTTGTCTTTGATGATGAGTTTGGCCTGGTTGAACTGGCCGACGGGCTTGAGTTTCTTTTTCGCCGAGGGAGGGATCAGGGCATAGAGCGCGCCGGCGGAGGTCTTCGGGTTCTTGCCGTCGCCGTGTTTGTCGTCGTCGAGGATTTGCATTTCGGGGCCGGTGAACCACGAGGCGCCTTTGTCGAGTTCGGCGACGCGATACATCACGCCGCTGTTGCCGCCGGGGGCGACCTTCCATTCGAGTTCGAGTTCGAAGTCTTTGTATTTGTCCTTGGTGATCAGGTCGGTGGCTTTGCCGGGGACGGTCTTGAGCGCGTCGCCGTCGATGATCCATTTGTCGGCGGGGAAGGTTTTCATCTGATAGCCGCGCAACTGATCGGTGAGTTTGCCATCGAAGAGGACGGTCCATTCGGCGGCGGTGGCGGAGCGGAAGCCGAGGAACAGGGCCAGCGCGCTGACGGCGAGGGATTTTTTCATAGGGTTTAGGGTCTGGGGTTTGGGGTTTGGGGTTTTATTTTGATTTGGGGGACTCGGACGTTGGGTGAGGTGGTGGCACTCAGGGGGAGGGGAAAGAATGGTTTAACCACGGATGGACACGGATGGACACGGATGGGAAAGGGGCGGCGTTGGTTTTCATCCGTGTTTATCGGTGTTTATCCGTGGTTACTCGGTTTCAACTTCTTCGCCCGGGACGAGGAGGGCGGCGTTATTGGGGCGGGATGGGCGGCGGCATTTTGCTCCCGAGGCGGAGGTATTGCCACAGGGCGTCGAGCTGTTGGTCGGCGTCGCCGCCGAGGATGTCGGCGAGCGGGCTTTTTCCTTCTTCATCGAAATAGACGGGCATCTTGGTGGTCGGCTCGACGCGGAGGGGATTGCGAATCCAGCGGAGGAACCAGGTGTGCTGCAGGCGCGCGCCGCTGAAGGCGAGGTTGATGCCGGGAGCCTCGAAGACCTGCACCGGCGCCATCTCGGCGACGCCGTGGCAGGCGATGCAGGAGAAGCCTCCGTCGCTGGAGACGAGTTTTTTGCCGATGGTGGTGAGCGGCATTTTGACGGGCGGTTCGGCGGGCGTGACGGGCGGGAAGCCGTGCGTCTGCGCGAGGCCCGCGGCGAGCAGCGCGGCGCGCGCGGGGAAGGCGGGCATGCGATGCTCGATCCACGGTCGCATCTTGTCGGCGACTTCGCCTTTCAGGAGCGACGCGATCCACTCGGGCTTGAGCTTGCCGCCGAGGACATCGATCAGCGGGAAGCCCTCGAGCTGGCCGTGGCACGAAGCGCATTGGAGATTTTTCGCCTGGCGGGCGGCGAACTCGCTGGGCGCGTGGCGCGTGAGTGAGCCACGGTCGGTGGCGGCGAAGGCTTGGAGGGCGGCGCGTTCCTCCGCGTTGAAGGCGAAGGCGGGAGCGGCGGAATCGGCGGCGGGTTTTTCCGCGAGACAGCCGGACTGCCAGCGGGTGGCGGCGAAGTCGGCGAGCGGTTTGGCTTTGAATTGGTTATCGAGCTTGAGGGTGTGGCAGTTGAGGCAGCCGGTGGTCTGCACAAGGTGCTGGCCGCGCGCAATGACGGCGGGGTCGGTGGAAGGGCCGGGTTGCTTGAACATCGGTGCGGTCGAGGAGAGGGCGGCGGCGATCTGGTGGGCTTCTTCATCGGTGAGGGGGAACTTGGGCATGTGGGTCCAGGCGTAATGGGCGCCGGGGTTTTTGATGAAGGCGGCGAGATGGGGCGGCGGGAATTTGGCGTTGAGATGGGTGAGCGAGATTTTTTTCGCATCCTTTTCCGTGGCGTCGGGGAGGTTGTGGCAGCCGGCGCAGTGGAGGACTTCGAGGAGTTTATTTCCGGAGTCGAGGGCTTCGGCGTCGGCTTTGGGTGGGAGCGCGGGAGCGGGGCCGCCGGTCAGCGTGGCGAGGAAGGCGGCGATGGCGTTGGCGTCGGCTGGGGCGTTCGCGCCGTGGAGGGTGCGGGGCATGTGGGCGACGGCGCGCTGCGATTTGGGATCGAGAATCCACGCGGCGAGCCACGCGTAGTGGCGACGCGAGCCGATGTCGGCGAGGTCGGGGGCGTCCATCGCGAGTTCGGGCGCACCGGTCGCGGCGAGGGCGGGAGACCCTGCGGGCGTGTGGCATTTGGCGCAGCGGTGTTCGAGGAAAAGGTCGCGTCCGGCACGGATGGCGGTGGACTTAGCGAGTGCGGCGTCGGCGGGATTGTGGGTGAGGAGCGCGGTGGTGATGGGTTCCCAGAGGATGCCTTTTTCGGACCATTGCACGCGCACGAAGGCGTCACCGCTGTCGGGGCTGGTGAAGGTGGCTTTGAGGAGATTGGCGCCTTTGCTGAGGCGCACGGGCTTGCTGGGGGCGGAGGGTTTCGCGCTGTCGGCGGTGGTGGCGGCGGTGACTTCGATGATGTTGGTGCCGTTGATTTCAAGCTTGAGGGAGCCGCGGAGGACTTCGGTGCGAAATTGGAAATCGCCGCGGAGATCGGCATTGAGCGCGCCGGTCCAGGTAGCGGTGAATTTGCCGGCGGGGAGCGCGGGCGCGGCGGATTGTCCAGCGGCGACGTGGAGCCAGAGGTTCGGCGCGACGGCGGTGTCGGTGGCAGGGCCGCTGGTGTGGGTGAGGAGGAGTCCGGGTTCGGGTTTGGCGGCAGGCGCTTGGGCGAGTGCGCTGGAGGCGCAAACGGCCAGCAATCCGGTGAGCAGGGACAGGAGGAAAGCGCGGGTGGGGAGGGAGGGGATCATGGGTGAAAAAATTACGGGCGCGCGACGCTCAAAGTTTCTGGAGCGCCGCGAGATTGGCCGCGCGGTCGAACAGGGCGCGCACGGGAACGCGGAAGCCGGTGACCACGCTGCTGGCAATCTCGCCGGTCTTGAGGGCGGCGTGGCGGTGATACTTGCCGGTGCGCAGGAGGTACTGCTCGACCTGCTGGCGCGCGGGATCGACGAGCCAGTATTCGCGGACGCCGTTGGCGGCGTAGTCTTCGAACTTCACGCCACGGTCGTTGGCCTCGGTGCTGGGCGAGAGGACTTCGACGATGAAATCGGGCGCGGGGAATTTCATCTGCTCAGGTTTGAAGCGGGCGGCCTTCGTTTTGGAGAAGAAGCAGATGTCCGGCTCGTAATCGTTGCGCGCGAGGCAGACGAGGGTTTTCTCATGCTTCACCAAACCCAGGTCGTGTCTCGTTGCGTGAATCGAGAGGAGCAGGAACAGGAGTTCGGAGGCGTCCGAGTGGCGAAGGGTGGCTGGTGAATGCACAAAGATTTCTCCGTTGATGAACTCCCATTTCCCCTCCTCGGTCATCTCGTCGTAGAACTGCTCGCGGCGTTTACGCTCGTCAGCGAGCAGGTCCTTCAACTGCGCGAAATGCCGCGGCAGTTGCGGGGACTTGATCAACTCTTCGAGGATGGCGGTCATCGGCGGGCAGCTTAGACGAGGCGGATTTAGGGTCAAGGCGATGGGGACAGCAGGGTTGCGAGGGCGGCGGCGTGGGTCAGGCTTCCAGCCTGACGATTCGGGCGGCATCCTTGCCGCCCGTTCCCTTGGCGGGGGTGCGGTGCGGCGGAACCGGGAACTCGGGGCAGGGATGCCCCGAGAACCGGCAGGCAAGGATGCCTGCCCCACGCACCAGCACGCCCGCGCCCCTGGGTTCAGGGGATCGCGTTGATGGTGTGCATGACCTGCGCGGTGAGCGTGGTGCCGGCGGCGGTCTTAAGGTTGCTGAAGCCGATGGACTGCTGCATGACGGGCTTCAGGCCAACGATCTCGAGGGTGACGGTCTTGCCGTCGGCGGAGAGTTTCGCGGATTTGAACTCGAGTTTGTCGTGGCCTTTTTTCTCGGGGTCGGCGACGGAGAACTCGGGCGAGCCGTAGTTGCTGGTGCGTTTGTAATTCCAGCGTTCGCCTTTGTAGTTCTGGAGGTCTTCAGCGGCGGCCTTGTCGAGCGCGGTGGTGAAGGTGAGGGCGACGGCGGATTTCGTGACCTTCAGGCCGGAGACCATCTGCACGGGCTTGCCGGTGTAGCGGATGCGGTCGAGGCCGCCTTCTTTCGCAGCGTTGCTCTGCCAACCGCGGAGGCCGGCGTTGTAGAGCTGGCCATCGACGGGATTGAAACGCGGGCGCATGGCGGAGGAGGTGAACTTGAGCGGGAACTTCACAACGCCGCCTTGCATGAGGCCGTTGACCTCTTCCTTCACGACGAGATAGAGCGAGGACTGGCCGTAGGAGGTGTGGAGCATTTCGCCTTTGAACGGCCCCCATTTGTCGCTGGTGACCCAGGCCTGTCCGCCGCCGGAGTTGTCCCAGTTTTTCGGCAGCCAGCAGAGCGGCGGGATGAAGGACTTCACGTCCTTGCCATGGGCGAGATCCTCGACGCCGTGGAAGCCGCCGGGCTTGACCCAGTTGATCGGGCACATGGGCACCCAGGTGCCTTCGTTGTCGCCGGTGGTCACCTGGCCCTCGGGGCTGACGCCGATGCCGTTGGGCGCGCGGAGGCCGGTGGCGTAAACGGTGAGCTTCTCGCCGTACTTGTCGATCTTGAGGAGGCTGCCGGCGTGGGCGCTGACGTCGCCATTGCCGCCGCCGCCGCCGAAGCCGCGGCCGCCGCCTTTCACCGGGCCGGCCTTCGCGGTGTAGAAATTGCCGTCGCGGTCGGTGTGGAGATCGAAGACGAATTCGTGGAAGCCCGGCGAGCTGGTGATCTCGTTGTTGAAGTTCTCGTAGTAGTCGGCCTCGCCGTCGTGATTGCTGTCGAGGTAGCGCGTGATCTGGTCGCGGCCGGTGGTGTAGATGACGTCATCGACAATCTTCAGGCCGAGCGTCTCGAAACCGCCGGAGGCGAAGCGGGTCCAGGTGAGCTTGTCGAGTTTCTCGTTGATGCCGGAGACGATCCAGATGTCGCCGTCCCACGTGCTGAGTGCGGCGCGCTTGCCATCGGAGAAAAAGTCGAGGCCGCCGAAACGCACGCGGCGGTTCCACGGATTGGGCACGGGCGGCGTGAGCATGTCGGTCACATACGCGCCATCGGGTGTGCTGGTGCTGGCGAGGACGCCGGTGGTGATGACGGGTTCGGGCCAATGTTTTGGGCCGCCTTTGGAGTAATCGACCATCGCGGGCGCACCGGCGACGAGCGCGGCGAATTTGTCCGCGGACGCGGCGGCACCGCGCCACAGTACGAGCTTGAAGAGCGACGCCGGCGTGCCGGCGGGGATGTTCAGCACGAGCCGATTGGTGGCGGTGACGGCGAGAGTCACGCCCGCAGGCGCGCCACCGAGTGCGGCGATGGTGGCGAGTTCACCAGCGGTGAGGGTGACGTGGGGGCCGTCGGCTTTGGCGGTCGCGCCCTCGACTTCGCACACGGCCATGGTGAGCGCGGTTTTGGTGGCGTCGATTTTGAAGGTGCGGACGAAGGCGGTTTCGCCGTCTTTTTCCACGCTGCCGGGCTGTTCGAGAATCTTCGTGCCGTGGACGGTGTAGGCGAGGACGAGGTCGGGGCCGACGACGTGCATGCCGTCCCAGCGGCACCAGGTGCGCGGGAGCGGGCCGAAGGGTTCGGCGCGCGGATCTTTGAACGAGCCGTCTTTGTCCGCCCAGCCGGGCATCTGGCGCAGGCCGAATTTCTGTTCGCCCGAAATTTCAGGATGCCCGCCGTGCGAACCATCGAAGGTGACGCCCTTGGCGGAGATGAAGCCGACGAGAGCGGGGCCGCCCTTGCCCTGAGTCGTGCCGCTGGTCCAGCCGGCGGACATGCGGAGCAGATCGGTGTCGAAGCACATGAAGGCCTCGTTGCCAAGGATCATGGCGATGCCTTTGTTGGCCTTGTTGTTGGCGGGGAATTTCGCGCCGATGCAGGCCTTCTGATAGGGAAAGTCGGACTGGATGAGCGTGGACTTGGTTTCTTTCCAGGATTTTTTGGCGGCCTTGGCCGGGGCGTCGGCGGCGCTGAGGACGCTGACGGCGGCGAGGCAAGCGACGGCTCCAAGGAGGACGGCGGATTGCACGACGTGGCGGCGGGAAGGGAAGTGCCGGCGGGAAAACAAAGCGATGGGACGCGGTGTGGTGGACATGATTTTGCGGGCTGACAAACGGTAAAAGAGCCGATGAAACGGGGCTGCAGCGATGGCTGCGACCAACCTTCGGAAAATCGGCGCGGGCTTCGACCTGAGGGGATTCGGGTTAATTCATAAGGCGGGCGGGCGGGGCCGGGAGAGTCGTTTCCCCGCCAGCGACGCGGCGGGCGCCGAGGGAAAATGGGCGGGGCGAGCCGTCTCAAGGCTAGATGGTCTGGCTCAGGAACCCGCCGTCCACGCGCAGATCGGTGCCGGTGACGAAGCTGCTGGCGCGCGAACTGGCGAGGAAAACGACCGCGCCAACCAGCTCGTGGGCTTCGCCGAAGCGGTTCATCGGCGTGTGGCCCCAGATGGATTTGGTGCGCGCGGTGGGCGAGCCGTCGTCGTTGAAGAGGAGTTTGCGGTTCTGTTCGGCGGGGAAGAAGCCGGGGGTGAGCGTGTTCACGCGGACGCCTTTGGGCGCCCATTCGCGGGCGAGGAACAGGGACAGGCTCAGCACCGCCGCCTTCGACGCGGAGTACGCGACCACGCGCGAGAGCGGCAGATGCGCGGAGACGCTGGCGATGTTGATGATGCTGCCGCGCCCGCGCGCGCACAGGCCGGGGCCGAATTCCTGACACGGCAGCACGACTCCGCCGACGAGGTTGAGATCGAAGTTTGCGTGCCAGTCCTGCAACGCGATCTGCTCGAAAGGGCGCTCGGCGGTGACGGTGACCTTCGGGTCGTTGCCGCCGGCGGCGTTCACAAGAATAGTCGGCGCGCCGAGCTGGTTCTGAATGGCCTGATGCGCGGCCGTGAGGCTGGCACGGTCCACGGCATCGGCGGCGAAGAAGGCCGCGGTCCCGCCGGCGTCGCGGATTTTTTTCACGCGCGCCTCGCCGCGTTCGGCATTGCGGCCGAGCACCGCGACCTTTGCGCCCGCAGCCGCCAGCCCCTCCGCCAACGCGCCGCCCAACACACCCGTCGCGCCAATGACGACGGCAACTTCCCCACTGAGATCAAAAAGATTCATAAAGCGGCGCGATAGTGCGACAGGGAGAGCGTGCCGGTGAAGGGAAATTTTCCGCGCGACCCGTCGGTTCAGCTCGTCTGGATGCCCGCAGCGAAGGCCGAAGAAGCTCCAAGAACAAAGCTCAAAGCTCAAGGGAAGCGCCAAGAACCAACAGGAGCCAAGACCAACAAAGTGCGATTGGCCAAGAAATCGTCGCGCCTCCGAAATCGAGCTTGGAACTTGGATTCTGGAGCTTCCCTTGAGCTTTAAGCTTTGTTCTTGGAGCTTCGCCGCGGAACTACCTCTGGCCCCGCCGCGCGGTTTCCTCTACGGTCCCGCGCCATGACAGCATTGCCGAAGCCCGACATTATTTTCACCCACGAGAGCGATCTGGACGGCTTGGTGGCGGGCGTGTTGTTGCAACGGCTCGCGCAAAAACTCTTCGGCGTGAAAGTCCCGCTCGCCGCGTACAATTACACCGCGTGGAAACAACGCGCCCTGACCGAGCGCTGCGCATGGGTGACCGACTTCAATCTCGAGCCGCGGCTGGACAAACCCAACTGGGTCATCATCGACCACCACACGACGGACTTCGTGCCCAAGCAGGCCATCGTGATCCATGACCTGAAAAAATCCGCCGGCCTGCTCTGCTACGAACTCTGTCAGCCTCACGGCATGGCAACCCCGGCGTTGGACCGGCTCGTGCGGCTCAACAACATTGCCGACTTGTTTCTCGAGGAGGATCCCGATTTTGCGCTCGCGCTCGATTACGCGAACCTGGTGAAGACCTACCAGTTCTGGAATTTGCACACGCTGCTCAACGGCGAAATCGAACGCCTGCTCGATCATCCACTGCTCGAAGTCATCGCGGTAAAACGGCGCATTGAAGACCCAATCGGACTGAACTGGAGCCGCTCGAAGATCACCCAGATCATGCCCGGCGTCGGCTACGTGGATACGATCATCGGCAATGTGAATCTCATCGTTCACCAGTTGCTCGAGCAGCAGTCCACGCCCTACACGATCCTCGTGACGCTCTTTCGCAAGGCCAACAATGTCTTCATCGTCAGCCTCCGCAGCCGCAACGGCGAGGCCCTGAAAGTGGCCGCGCTCATCCAGGGCGGCGGTCATCCCAACGCCGCCGGCGCGACCTTGCCGCGCTCCGTCCAGTCCGAAGCCGATGCCATCGAGTATCTCCGCAAAGTACTCAACCCCACGGCGCGCAAGGAAACCCAGATCAACAATCTCGGCAGCCTGTTCGCGGAATTGGATCTGGGAGTGAAGTAGGGACGGGCCGGTGCGGCGGGGCGCGCTCGCGGGCCGGGTGCCATCGCATTCCTCACTGAGGGGCGACGGCGACGGCAAAAAATACTGGGAGATTTCCGTGTTATCGGTTCACCACGTTCTGCGGCGTGCCCGCGATAAAGGCCCGCAGATTCGCCACGGTCATGTCCAGCAACCGCGTCCGCGCCGCCTTGGTCGCCCAAGCGATGTGCGGTGTGACGACGCAGTTCTTCGCGGCGAGCAACGGATTGTCCGCCGGCGGTGGCTCGACCGAGAGGACATCCAAGGCGGCTCCGGCGATCTGACCGCTGTTCAACGCTCGCGCCAACGCCGCGTCATCGATGAGCGGACCGCGACTGGTGTTCAGGAGAAAGGCCGAGGGCTTCATCAGCGCGAGTCGCTCGGCATTGATCAGCCTTTTGGTTTCCGGTGTGAGCGGACAATGCAGGCTGACGACATCGGCGGTGCGAAGCAGCGTCGGCAAATCCACCACCCCCACGTTCGCCCCCACCGGCAACGCGCCCGTGCGCGTGGTCGCCAGCACCTTCATGCCGAACGCCTCCGCCAACCGTCCCACCGCCTGCCCGATGCGCCCGTAACCCACGATACCGAAGGTCAGCCCATCCAGTTCCACCAAGGGATAATCCCAGTAGCACCAGTCGGGACTGGCCGCCCAGCGGCCGTCGTGAACCGTCCGGCTGTGATGCCCCGCGCGCTGGGTCAGTTCCAGCAGCAGCGCAAACACCGTCTGCGCCACCGACCGCGTGCCATACGCGGGAACATTCGTGACGGGAATTCCCCGTGCTTTCGCCGCCGCCACCTCGACCACGTTGAAACCCGTCGCCGTCACGCCGATGTATTTCAGTCTCGGCAATTGCTCAATAGTCTCGCGGTTCAGCAGGGTCTTGTTGGTGATCAGTGCGTCCGCGTCTGCGGCGCGCGCGAGCAACTCCGCCGCCGACGTGCGGTCATAGATTCGGCAATCCCCCAACGCCTGCAAGCCCGCCCAGTTCAAGTCACCGGGATTCAACGTGTGCCCGTCCAAAACGACAATGTTCATGCGCTCGATTCAAACAGAACGGCCAGACCGCTCAATCACTAACCGTGGTGGGTGGAATTTCCGGACAGCTATCCGAGACTCAAATCCAGCGACCTAACTCCGGCCGTCACTTGGAATGCCGAACTCAAAACCACTAACCGGCACGAATGAGATACCAATCCCACCGCACCCGGAGAGAGATCGGTTTGGGTGTCTTATTAGCACCAACTCGTGCCAGTTAGCGGTGATAACTGGTTCGTCGTTCCAGATAAATCATCGACGCCGAATAGTCTCATGCTTTCATTGACATCCACTTCACCGGCGCAGTGTCTTCGGGCAGGGGTTGCCCCTTGGTTTCACGCAGGAAAAACACCACGATGAGTCCCAGCAGGAACACCAGACTCATCCCGCCGCAGGCGTCGCGAAACGCGGCCAGCTTGGCCTCGGGCGTAGGATTGACGCCAGCAAACCAGACTGTCATCTGGCCTTGCAGAAACGGTCCGCAAGCCGCGATGAACCGGCCGACGTTATAGCAGAAGCTGGTTCCCGTGCTGCGCAGGCGGGTGGGAAACAACTCGGGCAGATAGATGGCAAAGCCTGCAAACAGCGCAAGCTGACAGAAGCCCATGACAAAACTCATCCAGATGTCGCCCTTACCATTGAAGAGTTGGAAGTAGCCGACGGTGGCGACGAACGCGGCCACGAACGCGACACTGAAGGCGGGTCTGCGTCCCCAACGTTGCGCCGCCCGTGTGAAAGCCATCATGCCGCAGAAGGCCCCTAGGTTCTGCACGATCATGTTCACCCCCGACCACACCGTCTTGGCCTTGGCTATCTTGTCGGGAGCTACCCCATCCTTCTTGAGTGAACGTTCCAGCACATCGCCGACCAATTCGGGACTGAAAAACCCGATCCCCCAGAGACCGACCACCCCCGCGATGCAGAGACACATGCCCAGCAGCGCCGGTCGCCGCCAGCGCGCTTCACCGAAGAGCGAGGCATAGGATCCAAACTTTGCCCCGGTAAGTTTGCCTTCGGCACGGGCCTTCACCCATTTCTCCGGTTCCTTCAATCGCAGGAGAATAAACACACAGAGGAAGGCTGGCAGCGCTCCGATGAGAAACATGTATTTCCACGCCATACCCGCCGGGATGGTCGTGCCTTCGAGATTGCCCAACACAATCGCCACACAGCCGGCCATGATATTCCCCACCGCAGAAAGCGCCTGGAGCAAACCCAAGGCACCGGTCCGCGAACGCTCGGGGAGACTATCCGCCACCAATGCCACTGAGAGACCAAAGACACCACCCACTCCCAGGCCGGTGATGAACCGGTAGATTGCGAAATCGATCCAACCCGTGGAAAAAGCCGACAGCCCGGTGCAGACGGAGTAGAGAAGCACCGTGAATGCGAGGGTTTTCGCCCGGCCAATCCGATCACCGACCGCGCCAAAGATCAGCCCCCCCGTCGCCCATCCGGCCACAAAAATGGTAGTCGCATAGCCGCCGTAGAGTTTCGGATCCATCCCGGGCGCGAGCAGCTTTTTCATCGCACCGCTCCGGGCCAGCAGGAACAACTGTTGGTCCAGACAGTCGAAGAGCCAGGCGAGGCACGCCACGGCAAAGACAAACCAATGATACGGGGTCAGGCCATGCCGCCACGACTGAGTGTCGGTGGGCGAGTTATCGGTAGCAGAACTCATCAGGTGTTTGGGTTAACGGTGACTGCTCAACTTTAGCACACGGCTTCCGGGAGCGGGCAAGGCATATCTTGACCGATTGAAACAAAAAGGCCCGTTCGCAAGCGAACGGGCCATCTGAATTATCCCAACCGATCAAGCTGTCTTGGCTGGCTCCGGCGCGGCCACGGTGGCATCGGCGGCTGTCTCGGCCGTCGCCACCCACTCGAGGATGACCATTTCGGCCACGTCACCCCGGCGCGGTCCGAGCTTCACAATGCGGGTGTAACCGCCGCGGCGCTCCTTGAACAATGGCGCAATGTCATCAAACAGAATCCGTACCACGTCCTCCTCCAAGCGCCATTTCTCCCGCAGGGTCTTGCCTTTGACCGTCGGCGTCCCGGGGAAGTTGCTGCGGGCCTGCTGCCGCAAGCGCGCCGCCGCCAACCGGCGGTCATGCAGCTTGCCGCTCTTGCCCAAAGTAACCATTTTCTCCGCCACCGACCGGGCAGCCCGGGCTTTGGCTAGCGTGGTGGTCACCCGCTTGTGTTTGATGAGGCTGCACACGAGATTGGCCAGCATCGCATTGCGATGTTCGCCCGTGCGTCCGAGTTTGGCTGTTCGCTTCAGGTGTCGCATACAAATCCTTAGGTGGCCGGCGCGGGTTCTTCTTTCGGGGCCTCGAGCAACGCGGCATCGAAGGTCATCCCCAAGCTCAGTCCCAACCCCGTGAGTTTATCCTTAATTTCGTTCAAAGACTTCTTACCAAAGTTCCGATACTTGAGCATCTCCGCTTCCGACTTCATCGCCAACTGACCCACGGTAGTGATGTTGGCGTTGTTGAGGCAGTTGGCGGCCCGGACTGAGAGCTCGATCTCATTCACGCTCATATTGAGCAGCTTCTTGAGTTTGGCCTTCTCGTCATCCTGCTTGGTTTCCACCTGCTCAAACTCGATCGCGTTCTTGTCGTAGCCGACAAACACATCGAGGTGATGCTGGAGAATGGCGGAGGACTGGAGCAGCGCGTCGTCCGGCGTAATGCGTCCGTCGGTCCAGACTTCCAAGACCAACCGATCATAGTCGGTACGCTGACCGACACGCGCGCTTTCAACCGCATAGCGAACCCGTGTCACAGGTGAGAACAAAGAATCAATGGCAATGACACCGATGGCCTGATCCGTCTTCTTGTTCTCATCGCCGGGGCAGAAACCGCGCCCGATCTTCACCTCAAACTCCATCGTGAATTTCTTCTTCTTGTCGAGCGTGCAGATCAACTGCTTGGGATTCACCACCTCAATATTCTGATTGAGCTCAATGTCCCCAGCCAAGACCTCACCCTCTTTATTCACCGACAGAATCAGTGTCTGCGGTTCCCGCGTGTGGCAGGTGAAAAGAATCTTTTTGATGTTCAGAACAATGTCCGTGACATCTTCCTGAACTCCGTCCACCACGGCGAACTCATGCATCGCCCCGTCGATCTTGATCGACGTGGCCGCCGCACCCTCTAAAGAGGAAAGCAGCACGCGGCGAAGCGAGTTCCCGATGGTATGTCCGTAGCCGGGTTCAAACGGCTCGGCGATGAACTTGGCGTAAGTGTCTGTGGCAGTCGCATCTTCCTTCTGCAACCGTTTGGGCTTTTCGAATGGTGCTAGTCGTACCGGCATGGGTTTGTTGGTGGCAAATTTAATCTGCCCGGCCGGACGTATTCCCACCGTCGCGACGCGGACCTTGTATTTGCCGTTGGCTCTCGATCGAGAGCTTGTTTTGGATTACCGGGAATAAAATTCGACAACGGCCTGCTCGTTAGCAATCGGGTTAATGTCTTCCTTGGTCGGCATCCGGACCAAGGTTCCCTTAAAGGCTTCCTTGTTGAGGGTAAGCCATTCCGGCACCGCGCGGCTTGTTGCCCCTTCCATTGCCTTGGTGGCCAACTGGCGGGCAACTTTGTTGTCCGCGACCTCGATCACGTCGTTCACTTTGCCGGCAAAGGACGGCACGTTCACCTTGCGGCCGTTGACCTTCACATGACCATGGGTGACAAACTGCCGGGCCGCAGCCCGTGTCACACCAAATCCCAGATTGTACACGACGCTGTCCAACCTAGTTTCGAGAATCTGAAGCATCGTCTCGCCCGTCACGCCGCGCTTCTTGAGCGCGCGCTCATAGACACCGCGAAACTGGCGTTCGAGCAGGCCGTAGTAATAACGGAGTTTCTGCTTCTCAATCAAACCCATCCCATATTCGGTATGTTTACGCCGCGACTTCGGACCGTGGACTCCGGGGCCGTAGGGCCGCCGTTCCAAATACTTCGATGAACCGAAAATAGCGACGCCGAAACGTCGGCTGATACGCACCCGGGGACCTGTATAGCGAGCCATGTTACTAGAGTGATCTGTGGTTAAGAAATGGTGAGAACAATGTTAGACACGACGCTGCTTGCGCGGCCGACATCCATTGTGTGGAACCGGCGTAATATCTTTGATGGTGCTGATCTCCAACCCGATGGCCTGCAGCGCCCGAATTGCCGACTCGCGACCGGACCCCGGGCCCTTCACGCGAATCTCAACCTCGCGCATGCCATGAGACATCGCCTGACGGGCAGCATCTTGGGCCACCTGTTGGGCGGCGAATGCCGTACTTTTACGCGAACCTTTGAAACCCACCCGACCGGCACTGGACCATCCCAACACATTCCCCTGAATGTCAGTGATGCTGACCAAGGTATTGTTGAAGGTGGCAAGAATATTGGCGACTCCGCTCGAGATATTTTTGGCGCCCTTGGCTTTGACAATTTTCTTACCAGCCATCTCGTCGGCCAGCAACTCCGCCGCCGTGGGTGCAGCGGCTGATGCGACTGTCTCCGGCGGCTTCGCGGCGGCAGGCGCAGCGTTCCCTGTCGGTTTTTTATTGGGCTTGCCGGAAGCCTTCTCCGACCCCGCCTCTGCAGGGGCCGCGCCAGCCGCAGCGACCACTTCGGGTTTCGATTCCTTCTTCGGCGCGGGTTTCTTCTTCTGTTCTTCAGCCATAACGAAAATCAATGAATACCGGTCTTAGCGTTGGGATTACGTTGCACACCGACGGTGCGCCGTGGACCTTTGCGCGTCCGCGCATTGGTCTGAGTGCGTTGCCCTCGAACGGGCAGGCTCCGGAGGTGCCGGATCCCACGGTGACATTTGATACCTTGCAACCGCTTGAGATTGAGACCCAGCTCGCGGCGCAGGTCGCCCTCAATGATATACTTGCCATCCAAAATGGCATGCACAATCTGGGACAACTGCTGCTCGGTGAGGTCTTTCGCGCGGATGGACGGATCAACACTAGCCTTTGCCAAGACCACCTTGGCATTGACCGGTCCGATTCCGTAGATGTAGCGCAATGAAATATCGATGCGTTTGTGGGGCGGGATGTCAACTCCGAGAATACGTGGCATAACTTGCTTAACCTTGACGTTGTTTGTGGCGGGCGTTGGTGCAAATGACGCGAATAACGCCTTTGCGTTTGACCACTTTGCAGTGCTCGCAAAGTTTTTTTACTGATGCGCGAACTTTCATAAATCTGTTCTACTTAATCAACTTTTCCAAAATTGTTCCCTTCGATAAATCGAAGGGCGAAACTTCAACCATCACCCGATCACCCGCCCCATAACTCACGTCGTTATCCCGCCCGCGGGAACCCAAATACCCTAGCAAACTATGCTCGTTGCTTAACAGCACCCGGTACAACAATGGCCGCAACGCCTCCACTATCCGGCCCTCAACCCGCAAAGCGTCTTCTCTGGCCATGTCAATATCTCTGCCGCCGAGTCCGTGATGATCACGGTGTGTTCAAAATGCGCCGACGGAAGCCCATCCGCCGTAACCACTGTCCAACCGTCGCCCAACACCCTGACGCCCGGCTTGCCCGCGTTGACCATCGGCTCAATTGCCAGCGTCATTCCCGCCCGCAATTTGGGCGAAGGTTTGCCTTCCACGAAGTTCGGCACCTGGGGATCTTCATGAACCGTTCTTCCGACACCATGACCAACGAATTCCCGAACCACGCTGAACCCGTGGGATTCCACGCATTCCTGCACTGCTCGCGAAATATCCGACACGCGATTTCCCGCGACCGCCTGAGAAATCCCTTCATACAAGGCTTTCTCAGTCACATCAATCAATTTCTGCGCCTGCAGATCACAGCCACCCACCGCCACCGTCCGGGCCGTGTCGCCAATGAAACCCTGAAACATCACGCCGACATCCAAGCTGATAATGTCACCGAACTGGACCCGGCGGAGTCCGGCGAGACCATGAACGACTTGCTCATTCACGGAGATGCAGATATTGCACGGATATTTCCGATATCCTAGGAACGCACTTCGCGCCCCGTAGTGCCGAATGCGCGCCGCAGCAAACTCATCAATCTCTTTAGTCGTGACGCCAGGCGCAATAAACGCCGCAACTTCGTCCAACACCGACCCGGCCACCGCACCCGCTGCCCTCATCAAAACCAACTCACGCTCATTCTTAATGATGATCACAACGTGCCTAATTGGTCGCTACCCAACCCGCCGCGCGAACGACAGATTGAATCGCAGCTAAAAACGGCCCTTGATGCGTCCCTTTTTCAGGAAGCCATCATAGTGCCGCATCAGGAGATGAGACTCCATCTGACGCATGGTGTCGAGCATTACGCCGACCGTTATCAAAATACTGGTTCCACCGAAAAACTGGGCCACCGCAAAGTTAATGTTCCACTTCTGCGCCATTATGGTCGGAAGCACCGCGATCAAAGCCAAAAACACTGCACCGGCGAGGGTAATTCGACTCATGGCATGGTGTAGGAAGTCGCTCGTCGCCGCGCCGGGACGAACACCCGGGATATATCCTCCATACTTTTTCAAATCATCGGAAATTTGAAGTTCATTGAACTGGGTGGCAACCCAGAAGTACGAAAAAAACAAAATCATCAGTCCTTCTAGCAGCAGATAGACCGGAGCACCGTGGGTAAGTTTTCGCGCTATTTCCTCAAAAAACGGGACACTCAGGGCCTTGCCCAAAGTATAGAAGATTTTCTCGGGGAACATCAGGATGGCCTGAGCGAAAATGATCGGCATCACCCCGGCGTAGTTTACCCGCAGCGGCATGAACGACGACCCCCCTGGAACAATCTTACGCCCCACCGCCCGCTGGGCATATTGCACGGGTATCTTTCGTTGAGCCTGAGTTACTGCGATCACTCCCGCTACGACCCCGAGGAGCAGCAACACCAAGGCGATCCCGTGAAAAACGGTGAATCGAGCCTCGGTCCCCGCCGGTGGGACAAACATTTCATACATGGCCTGCACGGCCTGCGGCATGCGCGCCATAATACCCACCGTAATGACTAGCGAAATTCCGTTGCCAATGCCCCGCTCGGTAATCTGCTCGCCCAACCACATCAACAGGAGGGTCCCGGTTGTGAGAACAACTGTAGTCTGGATGCGATACCACCAAATATTGTCTGACTGCACCAAGACACCCTGAAAACCCGTGAGTATCTTTTCAGGATTCTCCCAGCCAACGGACATAACGAATCCCTGCCCAATACAAAGCAAAACCGTGAGAAACCGCCCGTATTGAATGATTTTGGCCCGACCGCCCTCTTCGCGTGCAAGCTTAGACAACGTCGGAATCACTGCGGAGAGAAGCTGAATAATGATCGTGGCACTGATGTATGGCATGATCCCCAGGGAACCGACTGCGCACCGCTCCAACGCGCCACCAGTGAACATGCTGTACATTCCTAGAAGCCCCTCGGCCGATTGGGCGTTACTCTTGAAGAACTCTGCCAGCGCATGGCCATCAAGTCCTGGGATCGGAATCATCGACACCACCCGGCAGAGCGCCAGCACAATCAAGGTGAAGACGATGCGCTCCTTCAACTCCGGTATTTTGAAGCAGTTGGCGAAGGTGTTGAGGATCGATTTTACCATGACTCAGATAACCTGGAAGGCAAACGACTTAGGATTTAGCTGCGTCCTTCAAGGGAACCGCTTCACAGGTTCCACCCAGACTTTCAATCGCCGCACGGGCCTGGGCGCTAAACTTATTAGCCACCACTATCAGTTTGCGGGTTAGTTTGCCATTGCCAAGTATCTTTATCCCGGCGGCCCGGCCATTCGCCAGCCCTAGCGCCCGCAGAGCGACCTCGTCAACTCTCGCACCCTCGTCAAACTGGTTCAGCGCCGCCAAATTCACTGGAATATAGACCGTCGCATGACGGATGTTATTAAAACCCCGCTTGGGCAAGCGCCGGATGAGCGGCATCTGCCCGCCCTCAAACCCAGGACGGATCGAACTGCCGGAGCGGGCGGACTGTCCTTTTCCACCACGGCCGCTGGTCTTGCCGTGACCACTTGACTCCCCCTGACCGAGGCGTTTCCGACGATGTTTGGACCCGTGTTTCGGCTTTAAATCGTGTAGGCGCATACAAAATATTCCTGTCAGACTGACTTCCTCGGCTCGGGCGCAAAACCCCGCGCACTCATGATGTCTTCCCGCAGGCGAAGACTCTGAAGCGCCGCCAAGGTGGCCTTGGCCACGTTCCCGGCGTTGCTCGATCCTAGAGACTTGCTCAAAATATCCTTCACTCCGGCCGCTTCGAGCACGGCACGAACCGTTTTGCCCGCGATTAAGCCGGTGCCAGGAGACGCCGGACGCAGCAACACCCGCGCACCACCGAATTCAAACAACACATCGTGGGGAATGGTCGCACCACTCAGTTTAACAGATAACATGGCCTGCTTGGACACTTCGCCACCCTTGCGAATCGCGTCTGCAACTTCTTTGGCTTTTCCCAATCCCAATCCCACGCGGCCCCGGCGATCACCAGTGACAACGAGCGCGCTGAAGCTGAATCGGCGACCGCCTTTAACAACTTTGGCGGAACGATTGATCACAACTACCTTTTCCACCATCTCGTTCTCCGAGCGTCCCTCGCCGGAATCCCCGCCCTCGCGACCGCCGCGCCGCGGACCGCCGCGCCCCATCCGGGGTGAACGATTGCCTGCGGGCCGGGCCGCCTCCGCACTTTTTGGTTCGATATTGTCTGCCACGATAGCTTTTGAGTTAGTAAGGTTAGAATTTCAGTCCCGCACCACGGGCGGCATCCGCCAAGGCTTTAACTTTGCCATGGTAACGGGCTCCACTCCGATCGAACACCACACTCGTGATTCCTTTGCCGAGGGCCAGTTCAGCCGCCGTGCGACCAATAACTGTGGCACTCTTGACATTGGCCCCGAGAGTCAACCGATCCGGCATGCTCTTGTGCAAAGTCGAGGCACTCACCAGAGTAAACCCGGTCGTATCATCCACAAACTGCACATGAATGTTCTTGCCGGTGAAACGGACACTCATTCGAGGGCGGTGCGGCGTGCCGTTAACCTCTTTGCGTATACGCCACCGCCGTTTCTGCAACAGACTTTTTTTCTTTTCGTTTCTCATGTCCTAAGTGCCGGCGGTGGTCACCGCCCGCTAGTCGAAATCTTACTGAACTGTCTTGCCCTCCTTGCGGATGATACGTTCGTCCGAATACTTCACGCCCTTGCCCTTGTAAGGTTCGGGAGGATAGAAACCGCGAATCTCGGCGGCCACGCGGCCAACCATCTGCTTGTCCGGGCCTTCAATCGTGAGCTTTGTGTTCTCCTCGACCGTCACCTTGATCTGGTCGGGAATCGGATAATTAATGGGATGCGAATAGCCCAGCGCCAAGTTCACGTTCTTGCCCTGGACCGCCGCCTTGAAACCAACGCCGTTGATTTCCAGCTTTTTCACAAAGCCATCCAACACTCCCTTGACCATGTTATTGATCAACGAGCGAGTCAGTCCGTGGAGCGCCTTCGCTTCGGCGTCCTCGCCTTGACGAGTGACGACCAGAATCCCTGCCGAGAGCGCCGCTACCGTTCGTTTGGGGATTTCCATCTGCAGCTTGCCCTTGGGTCCCTCCACGGACACTTTGCGCCCATCCAAGGTCACTTTGACCTTGGCGGGGATTGTAATTGGTTGTTTGCCGATGCGCGACATAGAGATTCCTAGTTACCAGACAAAACACAAAACTTCTCCGCCCACGTTCTCCTTCTGGGCATCGGTGCCGGTCATCACACCCTTGGGGGTGGAGACGATGGCCGTACCCATCCCGCGCAGAACCTTCGGAATTTCCGTCGCGCCGGCGTAATTGCGCAATCCTGGCTTGCTCACCCGGCGCAGACCTTCGATGACGGCCTTCCGGCCTTGATATTTCAGTTTCAACTTCAGCATCTTGAGGCCCGTGCCCTCAACAGTGCAATCATCAATGTAGCCTTCCCGCTTGAGAATCTTGGCGATTCCCTCCTTGATCTTCGAGTGGGACATTTCGGTGTAGGGCAGCAGCGCGCGATTCGCATTGCGGATGCGCGTGAGCATGTCGGAAATCGGATCAGTCATATGCTTACCAACTGGCTTTAATTACACCCGGGATCAACCCATTTAACGCCAACTCGCGGAAGGTCAGCCGTGAGACGCCAAATTTTCGCAGAAAACCACGCCGCCGCCCGCTCAGGGCGCAACGGTTGACAAGCCGCGTCGGACTTGAATTCCGGGGCAACTTCGACAGCCCGGCATAGTCCCGCTTTGCCTTCAATTCCGCCCGGACCGCCGCGAATTTCTTGACGGTCGCCAGCTTCTTCTTGTTTCGTTCCATCCAGCTTGTTTTGGCCATATCACTTTCCTTCGGCAAACGGCATACCCATCAACTTCAACAAATCCAACGCTTCGCCATCGGTTTTGGCACTGGTGACAATCGTAATGTCCATGCCCTGTTGGCGCTTGATCTTATCCAGTTCAATTTCCGGAAAAATAGTCTGGTCAGAGACCCCGAGGGTGTAGCTGCCGCGACCGTCAAAGGAGCGGACCGAAATGCCACGGAAATCCCGGATGCGGGGCAGCGCCGAGGCGACCAGGCGGTCAAAGAACTCATACATCACGTCCCGACGTAGAGTAACAAAGCAGCCAATCGCCTGCCCTTGGCGCAGTTTGAAATTGGCGATGCTCTTGCGAGCCTTGGTGACCACCGGCTTCCGCCCGGTAATCATGGTCAATTCCTTGACGGCATCATCGACCGCACCTTTTTCCAACGAGGCGCTCACACCCATGTTGATGACGATCTTTTTAATCGTCGGCACCTCATGGACATTCTTATACTTCCGCCGCTCGATGAGCGCCGGACGAACGTCGTCGGTGTATTTCTTGTAAAGTCTCGATTTCATAGTCCTGCACTCAGTTCGCCGGCGTCGCCGCCGCCACCGCTCCCTTGGTCTTCCGGGCATCGTAGCGATCGGCCCGCATCACATTGGAGATGTGGATCGTCCCCTCGCGCTCGACAATCGCACCATTGGGATGCTGCTGACTCTTGCGCATGTGGCGCTTGATCATCGCGACCCCTTCCACCACCACGCGTTCCTTGTCGGTCAACACCCGGATCAACCGCCCGCGCTTCCCGCGATCGGCCCCGGCGATGACCACCACTTCGTCGTCTTTGCGAATATGAATCTTTGGCATACTCAAATTACCTCCGGCGCGAGCGAGATGATTTTCATGAACTTCTTTTCGCGCAGTTCCCGCGCAACCGGCCCAAAAATGCGCGTGCCACGGGGATTGTTTTCCTTGTCGATGATCACCAACGCATTGTTATCAAATCGCAGATAGGAACCATCCGTCCGGCGAATCGCTTTGCGGGTCCGCACAATCACGGCATTGACAACCTCACCCTTCTTGACGGTCCCATCGGGCGCCGCCTCTTTTATGTGAGCTTTGACCACGTCCCCAATATGGGCGAATCGCTGGTTGCTGCCGAGCACGCCAATCACCGCGGCGCGCTTGGCGCCGGTGTTGTCGGCCACATCCAAAATTGATCGTACTTGAAACATAAAAAGTATTTAGTGGATCAGGCCGCCACCGGGGTAGGCTGACTATTGCGGTCGAGAACCTCGACCAGCCGCCAGCATTTCAATTTCGACAGGGGCCGGGTCTCTTCAATCCGCACCTTGTCGCCCGGCTTCGCTTCGTTCTTCTCGTCGTGGGCGTAGAACTTATGATAGCTCGTAACTACCTTCTTGAACTGCGCGTGCCGGTAGCGCCGCTCGACCTGGACCACGATGGTCTTGGCCATCTTGTTGGAGACGACTTCGCCGATCCGTTCTTTGCGCTGTCCCCGAATGAGTGTGCTGTCTGCCATAAACAATGTAAATCAGGCGGTCTTCTTCAAACGTTGAGCCGACATTTGGGTCTCGATGCGGGCGATGTCTCGGCGCAGGGTTTTGACCCGCGACGGCTTCTCCAACTGACTGGTCGCCTTCTGCAAACGCAGGTTAAACAGTTCCTGGCGAATATCCCTGCCCTTGGCAGCCAATTCGCTGATATTAAGGTCTTTTAAGTCGGACATCTTCATTTTTGATCCAAATGGCTATCCCACTTTGTGCCGGGAAATAAACTTGGTTTTGATAGGCAGCTTGGTGGCCGCCAACCGAAGTGACTCGCGCGCCAAGGCCTCGGGAACGCCATCCACTTCGAATAAAATATTCGCCGGCCGGATTACCGCAACCCAAGACTCGACCCCCCCCTTGCCATGACCCATGCGGGTTTCCAAGGGTTTCTTGGTAAATGATTTGTCGGGGAAGATACGAATCCAAACCTTGCCACGACGCTTCATGTGGCGGGAGATGGCCACGCGGGCCGCCTCGATTTGCTTGGTATCCAGCCAGCAGCGTTCCAACGACTGCAATCCGTATTCTCCAAACGCAACCTGGTTACCGCGCGACGCCATGCCGGCGCGGTTACCCCGCTGCATTTTCCGATACTTAACTCTTGCGGGCATCATTGCCATAAGCAGTCCTAAGAAAAATCAGTTTGGCGAGGCGACAGCCGCCGATGTTTTTGACTCGGAGGTGGGCTGAGCTGCCTTCTGGGGCTTGCTCTCGCCCCGGCACACCCAGCATTTGACCCCAATCTTCCCATACACGGTGTGCGCTTCCGCAAACCCGTAATCAATGTTTGCCCGCAGCGTGTGCAGCGGAACCCGGCCTTCCAGATACTTCTCCACCCGTGCGATTTCCGAACCGCCGAGCCGCCCGGCTACACGGACACGAATCCCTTCGGCCCCAAAATCCATGGCCGTCTGGACCGCCTTTTTCATGGCACGCCGGAATGAGACCCGCCGTTCCAGTTGCATCGCGATGTTTTCGGCGACCAACTGGGCATCGATCTCGGGCGTCTTGACCTCTTGAATGTCCACGTAAATCTCTTTTCCGGTCATCTTCCCCAACTCTTCCTTCATCTTATCAATTTCCGCGCCCTTCCGGCCGATAACAACTCCAGGCCGGGCGGTGAAAATGGTAATACGGCAGCGATTAGCCGCGCGCTCGATCAGAATCTTCGGAACCGACGCCGACTCGAGTTTCTTTTTGAGCAGACCACGAATGTTATAGTCTTCGGCGAGCAAACGACCGAACTCTTTTTTCTCGGCGTACCACTTCGAGCGCCAGTCACGCGTGACGCCCATCCGAAAACCAACTGGATTTACTTTCTGGCCCATAAAATATTACTCGTCAGACAGGACAATAAAAATTTGGCAACTGCGTTTGAGAATTGGACCCGCGGAACCGCGCGCCTTTGGAATGAAACGCTTGATGGTCGGTCCGGCACCGGCGACCGCTTCCTTCACGCGCAGGCTCTCGGGGCGCAGGCTCTTGTTGTTTTCAGCATTGGCAATGGCCGACTTAAGAGTCTTAGCCACCAATCGAGCGGACTTCCGCGGGACCGCCGCCAACAAGGCCTGGGCATGCAACGCGGAAAGACCTTGGATCTGTCGCACCACTTCCCGCATCTTCTGCGCGGACATGCGGACGTTACGAGTGATAGCTTTAACTTCCATACAATTACTTAGCTTCGGCTTTGGCCGTATGCGCACCGTGCTTCTTGAAGGTCCGGGTGGGCGAAAACTCTCCCAACCGGTGGCCTACCATGTTCTCCGTCACAAAGACCGGGTTGAAAATCTTCCCATTGTGCACGGTGAAGGTGAGGCCGACAAACTCCGGCGTTATCATCGAGCGGCGCGACCACGTTTTGATCGGCGCCTTGGATTTGGTCTCCTTGGCCTTTACGATCTTGTCCATCAGATGTTGATCGATGAACGGACCTTTTTTGATTGAGCGTCCCATATCTTAGTTTAGCGAATTTTCATCGGGCGTCCGTCGCGGCGCACCAAAATAAACCTGTCAGAACGTTTCCGGGTCGACCGGGTCTTGTAGCCCTTTGTGATGACACCCCAAGGAGTCACCGGATGGCCACCACCGGCGGTCTTGCCTTGACCGCCACCCATGGGATGGTCAACGGGGTTCTTGGCCACGGCGCGGGTCTTGCCACGAATACCACGGTGACGCGAGCGACCGGCTTTTCCGAGCACAATATTTTCGTGCTCAGTGTTACCCACCTGACCGATGGTCGCGTAGCAGTCTTCCTTAACTTTGCGAATCTCACCAGACGGGAGGCGCACCAACACATAGCCGCCATCCTTGGACATGACTGCCGCGCTGGTACCAGCAGAGCGAACGATTTGGCTGCCCTTGCCCGGGATGAGTTCAATATTATGGATCGGCAGTCCGACAGGAATCGATTTCAACGGAATGCTATTACCGATTTCCGGGAGCGCATCCGGTCCGCTCATCACGGTCGCTCCGACTGTCAAACCGTTTGGGGCGACGACATAGGCCTTTTCGCCGTCTTTATACTCCAACAATGCAAGCCGCGAGGTCCGCAGCGGATCATACTCAATGGCGATTACCTTGGCTTCGATGCCCGCTTTGCGCTGCCGCTTGAAATCCACCAAGCGATGCTTCTGTTTGGCCCCGCCGCCGATACCACGACTGGTCATCCGACCGTAGGCATTGCGCCCGCCGGTCTTCTTACGGATCTCCACCAAACTCCGCTCCGGCTTGGTCTTGGTGATCTCGTCAAACGATGCGATCGTCACGTAGCGCCCGGACGGCGTAAGGGGTCTGAAACTCTTAACTGCCATAAAATTAGGTTAGGTTGATTTTGTCGCCCTTCTTGAGAGTGACAATAGCCTTCTTCCAGTCCGCATCCGATCCCGCCTGCGCCGTGCGCTGACGACGGGCCTTCCCGGTGCAATTGCTCGTGTTGACCGCCAGCACCTTCACCTTGAACAACTCTTCAATGGCCTGGCGAATCGCCACCTTGCTGGCCCGGCGATCGGCCACAATGGTGTATTGGTTGAACTTGGCAGCCTGCATGGTCCCCTTCTCGGTGAGCCGCACAGTCTTGATAACATCAAAGGCATTCATATTCGGTTACTTGATGCGCTGCGTAATCGTCTCGAAGGCTGCTTTCGTGAAAACCAACTTGTCATACCGCAAAACCTGATAGGCATTCACGTCGTTTCCAGTAACAATTTCCACTGCGGCCACATTTCGAGCAGCCAAGCAAAGGTCTTTGTTTTCCCCGCCGATCACCAACAAGGTGGTTCCGTCTAGCTTCAACCCTTTCAAAAACTTAACTACTTCCTTGGTCTTGGATCTCTCCAGTTTGATCTCATCAACAATGACGACATCGCCGCTGCTCAGACGCTCACTCAAGGCCTTCTGCAGAGCCAACCCACGAACCTTCCGATTCACTTTTTTACCAAAGTCGCGCGGCCGGGGGCCGAAAACGACACCACCGCCGCGCCACAAGGGGGATTGAAACGAACCGGCTCGCGCACGCCCGGTTCCCTTCTGCCGCCACGGTTTCTTGTTGGTTCCCGCCACTTCGCCGGCGGTTTTGGTGCAGGCCGTCCCGCTCCGTTGTGCAGCCCGGTGAGCAACTACAAAATCGTGGACCGACTGGGTTCCCTTCGCGTTCTCGATGATGGGAAAACCCACCATTAATTCGCCACTTGGACTGCCGTTTTTGTCGATGACGGTTAAATTCATGACCTATGATTATTTCTTTTTGGCACCGGCCGCCGCCGCTTTGGAGGCTGCAGTGTTTACTGCCACCGGAATGCCGCGTTTGCCGCGATTCACTGCCACTGCCGAACCCTTCGGCAGTTTCTTGCTTTCACGAATTACAACGAAATCGCCCTTTGCGCCGGGAATGGACCCTTTCACCAACAAAAGATTGTCCGACTCACGCACCTGCACGATCTCCAGATTTTGGGTGGTTCGGGACGATTGTCCCATGTGCCCCGGCATCTTCATGCCGCGCATGACTGTCCCTGGGAACAAGCGCTGCCCAATGGCCCCCGAACGGCGATGCCATCCCTTGGCACCGTGAGTCAAATCACCGCCGCGAAATCCGTGCCGCTTGACGACACCCTCGAAACCGCGACCCTTGCTGACACCGATAGCATCGACAAAGTCACCCTTGGCGAAGACACTCGCCCCGAGCACGTCACCGGGTTTGACGGTCAAGGAAAAGTCACGAAACTCCTGCACCCGCTTGACTGGCGTGGCATTGTGTTTCCGCAGATGACCCATCGCCGGCTTGGAGATGCGGGACTCTTTTTGTTCGCCGAATCCCAGTTGGACTGCACTATAACCATCTACTTCCTGGGTGCGCACTTGGATGACGCGGTTAGGCCCCGCTTGCACCACGGTGACACACACCACGTTGCCACGGGAGTCATAGACCCGGGTCTGGCCAATTTTTTTTCCGAGCAAGCCAATCATAAACTAAATCTTAATCGTAATTTCGACACCGGCCGGGAGGTTGAGCTTCTTCAACTCATCCACCGTCTTGGCCGTCGGCTCAATGATATCCAAGAGCCGTTTGTGGGTCCGCTGCTCGAACGTTTCCATGGACTTTTTATCCACGTGCGGCGAGCGGTGAACGGTATAACGCTCAATCCGAGTCGGCAACGGGATCGGTCCCGCCACCCGTGCACCGGTGCGCTTCACGGTATCTACAATATCCCGCGCAGACTGATCTACGACCCGATGGTCATAGGCTTTGAGGCGAATACGAATGTGTTGTCCAGCCATAGGGAGTTTTAATTAGGTGCGAGCCGCAGGTTTCGACTTTGCAGCATCCAAGATCGTGTCTGCAACGCTTTTCGGAACTTGTTCGAACCGAAGCGGTTCCATCGAGTAGGATGCGCGGCCTTTGGAGAGCGAACGGATGGCTGTCGCGTAGCCAAACATTTCGGCCAGCGGAACGTTGGAATTGAGAACGGTCTGACCCGCCTTAGCATCAATGCCGATGATTGTTCCTCGACGCCGGTTGATGTCACCCAGCAAGTCACCCTGATACTCGTCAGGTGTCGTCAATTCGACTTTCATGATCGGCTCCAAAATGATGGGAGCAGCCTTTTTGAACGCATCCTTGAGGGCGAAAATACCGGCCATCTTGAAGGCCAATTCATTCGAGTCCACTTCGTGGAACGAGCCATCAACGATTTCGATTTTGACGTCGATCACCTGATAGCCGGCATACACGCCCCCGCGGCAGGCCTCTTCAATACCATTGATGACGGCCGGGATGTACTCCCGCGGAATTGAACCACCGACGATCTCGTTGAGGATTTCAATGCCCTTGCCCTTTTCATTAGGCGTAACCTTGACGCAGGCGTGCCCATACTGACCACGGCCACCAGATTGTCGGATGAACTTTCCTTCACCGTCCGCTGCCTTCGTAATGGTTTCCCGATAAGCGATTTGAGGGGCGCCCGAGGTGGACTCCACTTTGAACTCCCGCTTGAGACGGTCGCATATAATTTCCAGATGCAACTCACCCATCCCCGCGATGATGAGTTGTCCGGTCTCTTCATTAGTGAAACACCGGAAAGTCGGATCTTCCTCCGCCAAACGCTGTAGGCCCCCGGACATTTTGTCTTGGTCCGCCTTGGTTTTTGGCTCGACCGCCATGCTGATGACAGGCTCGGGAAAAGTGGGAGGCTCGAGCATCACGTCGAACTCCTCGTTGCAGAGAGTGTCACCCGTCGTGATATTCCGCAAGCCAACCAGGGCGGCGATGTCACCCGCATAGACTTGGTCGATATCCTTGCGCTCGCTGCCTTGGATGACCATAAGCCGACTCACCCGCTCCCGACGCCTGGTGCGAGGATTGTAGATCGTATCCCCTTTCTTCAACTGCCCCGAGTAGACTCGGAAAAAGACTAATTTGCCAGCATACGGATCGGTCCACAGCTTGAACGCCAAAGAACAAAATTTATTATGGTCGGTGGTGTCAACCTTGACGACATTCTCGGTGCCTGGCTCAATGCCCTCGGCATCCGGGACTTCCAGCGGACTAGGCAGATAATCAATGACGGCGTCAATGAGAACCTGAACACCTTTCTTCTTGAAGGCCGAACCGCAGAGGACGGGAACCATTTCAATCTTGCAGGTAAGACGCCGGATGGCCGCCTTGAGGACGAGCGGTTCGATCGGCGTGTCGGTCAGCACCAACTCGGCGATGGCGTCGTCTTTGTTGGAGACGGCATCAATTAACTCAGCCAAGGCCGCTTTGGCCTTTTCTTTGAGGTTGTCAGGAATCTCGGTAATGTCGTACTTCAGGCCCTCGTTGAGCACTTCCGCTGGTCCCCACGAGATAGCCTTTTGGTTGACGACATCGATGACACCATCAAAATAGTCTTCCGCCCCGATGGGTAGGAAAATGGGAAACGCGTAAGCATTTAGCTTCTTACGCATGTCATTCAGCGCGTTATCAAAATTGGCACCGGTCCGGTCCATCTTGTTAACGAACGCAATTCTCGGCACCTTATACTTAGTCGCCTGCCGCCAAACGGTCTCCGACTGAGGTTGCACGCCTGCTACACCGCAGAAAACGGCAACCGCCCCGTCGAGCACCCGCATTGAACGCTCAACTTCGGCCGTAAAATCAACGTGTCCAGGGGTGTCAATGATATTGACCCGATTCGCCAAACCGGAGAACAGCTTTTGCAGACCCAACTCTGCTTTCTGTGTCCAGAAGCAGGTAACAGCCGCCGATGTAATTGTGATGCCACGCTCGCGTTCCTGCTCCATCCAGTCGGTCACCGTATTACCGTCGTCCACATCCCCAATTTTATGGATCAAGCCGGTGTAGAACAGGATGCGCTCTGTGGTCGTGGTCTTGCCAGCATCAATATGAGCGGCAATGCCGATGTTGCGCGTCCGCTCGAGCGTGTAGGTTCGCCCGGGTGCGTTGTGTTGTTTGGTGCTTTCCATTACCGACAAGTGCTAAAGTGTTTTAGACTAAAAACGCCCTGAGTTGCTGTCGCACTCAGGGCGTCCGAGAGTTTTAGTTATTACCAGCGAAAGTGTGCGAACGCTTTGTTTGCCTGCGCCATCTTATGCACTTCGTCCCTTTTGCGAATGGCATTTCCCTGCCCTTGGTAGGCTTCAAGGATTTCCAGCGCCAATGCTTCCATCATCGGAATACCCTTCCGGGCGTCCGCGAAATCAACGATCCAGCGCAGGGCCAGTGAAGAAGAACGGTCGGACGGAACTTCCATCGGAATCTGGTAGGTAGCACCACCGACCCGGCGGGGCTTGACCTCCAAACGCGGCTTGGCGTTGTCCACGGCCTTCTGGAGCACATCCAGCGGATTCGATTCCGGCAGCTTCTCAGTGACCTTGGCAAATGCCTCATCCACTATCCGTTGCGCCACACTTTTCTTGCCCCACCGCATCACGGTGTTTACGAACCGGGTCACCAGAACGCTGTTATACCGGGCGTCAGGCTTCCAATGCTTGGTAATTGTTTTGCGACGACGAGACATAGCTGTGTTACTTGGCTGCCGCTGCACCCGGCTTTGCGGCCTTGGGACGTTTTACCCCGTACTTGGACCGACTAACCCGCCGCTTTTCCACGCCTGCGGCATCCAATGTTCCCCGGACAATGTGATAGCGAACACCAGGCAAGTCCTTTACCCGGCCGCCGCGCACCAGCACGATCGAGTGTTCCTGAAGGTTGTGACCTTCGTCCGGAATGTAAGCGATAATCTCATAGCCATTGGTCAGTCGCACCTTGGCGACTTTCCGCATGGCCGAGTTAGGCTTTTTGGGCGTCCGGGTCATTACCTGAAGACAAACACCGCGGCGATAAGGCGCTGACTCCAAGGCTGGAGACTTCGACTTATACACGATTTTGTTTCGTCCTTTTCGGACAAGTTGATTGATCGTCGGCATTACTTTGGTTCGCTTTTTATTCAGCGATTGCTACCGTTTCCGAAGAAGCGGGACGGAGATAATAGCAATTGGCTTTGAGGGTGCAACAAGTTTTTGGAATTATTTCGGAATGTTTTCAGAAAGTCGTTTCGCTCAATGATACCAAGCCTTTGCTCAGCCCGCCAAAGGCTGGTCCAGAGTGGTTTCGACGGCTGTTTCTTCCACCGGCAGCGGTTCCACCAAGGGTTTGAGTTTGATATTCCGATGCAGATAAAAACCGGAGCCAGCCGGGATGATATGCCCCATGATGACATTCTCCTTGAACCCGCGGAGATAGTCGATCTTGCCCATGGTGGCTGCCTCGGTGAGCACCCGGGTGGTGTCTTGGAATGACGCAGCGCTCAGGAAGCTCTCCGTCTCCAACGACGCCTTGGTGATGCCCAAAAGCACGGGCTGAGCCTCGGCGGGCTTGCCACCGATCTTCTCGACGCGCTGATTTTCGTCCTCAAACGCGATCTTGTCGATCTGTTCGCCCCACAGGAACAGTGTGTCACCCGGTTCCGTAATCCGCACCTTGCGCAACATCTGGCGCACGATGATCTCGATGTGCTTGTCATTGATCGTCACGCCCTGCAGGCGATAGACCTCCTGCACTTCGTTGACCAAGTGCTCCTGCAGTTCCTGAGTTCCGCAGACATCCAAAATTTCGTGCGGCACGACCGGCCCTTCGGTGAGCTGCTGGCCTTTGCGGACAAAGTCACCCTTGAACACAATGACATGCTTGCCGATTGGGATGAGATGCTCCTCCTCAATGGCCGTCTTCGGGTCTTTGATGAGGACGCAACGCTTGCCACGAATGCTCGGGCCGAAATCGACGATACCGTCGATCTTGGAAATCTCGGCGGCGTCTTTCGGACGACGGGCCTCGAACAATTCCGCGACACGCGGCAGACCGCCGGTGATGTCCTTGGTCTTGGACACCTTGCGCGGTGTCTTCGCCAGGAGACTGCCGGCGACAATTTTGTCACCCTCATTGACGACAATGTGAGCGCCGGAAGGAATCGGATAGTTCGCCACCACCTCACCGTTGTCGGCGAGGATGACGATCTGCGGATGCAAGTCTTCCTTGTGTTCGATGACCACCATGGCCTCCTGGCCGGTGGTTTCATCGACTTCCTGCTTCATCGTAACACCTTCGATAATGTCGTTGAATTGGACACGGCCATGCTTCTCGGACAAGATCGGGACGTTGTAAGGATCCCACTGGACGAAGGTTTCACCTTTCTTGACCTTCTCGCCATCTTTTACGGAAATGACAGAGCCAATGACAATGTTGTGGGTCTCGACCTCGCGTCCGTCGTCGTCTATGACTGACAGCGAACCGTTCTTGTTAAGCACGATACTGTTGCCGTCTTGGAGGACCACCAGACGAAGCTCGTTGTAGCGAACCTTGCCGTCATGCTTGGCCTTGATCTGCGGCTGCTTGAAGATCTGCGAGGCCGTTCCCCCGATGTGGAAGGTACGCATCGTCAACTGCGTGCCGGGCTCGCCGATGGACTGGGCGGCGATGATACCGACCGCTTCACCCAGCTTGACCAATCCACCCGTGGCGAGGTTGCGACCGTAGCAGCAGACACAGATGCCGTATTTGCTTTCGCAAGTCAGCACCGATCGAATTTTGACCTTTTCAATTCCAGTGCGATCGATTGCCTTGCCTTTGGCTTCGTCGATCATGTCATTCGCACGCACCAAGGCCACCTTCGGGGCGGAGGGATCGGCAATGTCATCGCACGAGAACCGGCCGACGATCCGTTCACTGAGCTTGACGACCTCGTCTTCGCCTTCGTAGATCGCCTCGACCCAAATGCCGTTGGTCGTGCCGCAATCGTCTTCCTGCACGATCACGTCCTGCGAGACATCGACCAGCTTGCGGGTCATGTATCCGGAGTCGGCAGTCTTGAGCGCGGTGTCGGCGAGACCCTTGCGGGCGCCGTGAGTAGAAATGAAATACTCGAGAACCGTGAGACCCTCGCGGAAATTCGAGAGAATCGGTTTTTCAATAATGTCACCGGAAGGCTTGGCCATTAGACCGCGCAAACCGGCGAGCTGACGCACCTGCTGTTTGTTACCGCGCGCGCCCGAGTCCACCATCAATGACACCGGGTTGTACTCCCGCTTGCCCTGGTTGTGCTCGAAGGTCTTGAGCATGACGCCGGCGATCTGGTCGGTGCAGTGCGTCCAGATGTCAACGATTTTGTTGTAGCGTTCGCCCGGAGTGATGACACCCTTGCGATACTGTTTCTCGACTTCGCCAATCTGCTTCTGGGCGTTCTCGATTTCCTGGCCCTTTTCCTTCGGGATGATCATGTCATCAATACCGATGGAGACGCCGGCGCGGGTGGCTTCCTGGAAGCCCAGCTCTTTGAGCTTGTCCAGACCGATGACGGTCTTGGCGTGTCCGCAATGACGGTAGCAATGCCAGATGATGTCACCCAACTGACTCTTGCCCGCGACCTTGTTGATGAAGCCAAGCTCAGTGGGCCAAACTTCGCTGAAAATAACCCGACCGACCGTGGTCTCGATCACCTTTTTCTCCGCATCACCATAAACCGTCTTGCGGCCGTGGTCAGGGTTGGCAATCCGAATGCGCTCGTGCGTCCGCACCGCGCCGTCCATATGCGCGAAAATAACCTCACTTTTCGATCCGAACAGCTTCAAACGGGTCGGCGCAGGACCGCGACCAATGGTGCGCGGTTCCGCCGTGAGATAGTAGCAACCCAAGGTAATGTCCTGAGTCGGAGTCATGATAGTCTTGCCGCTCGATGGGCTGAAGATGTTATTGGTGGCCATCATCAGCAGGCGGGCTTCCATCTGTGCCTCGACCGAGAGCGGCACATGGACAGCCATCTGATCGCCGTCGAAGTCCGCATTATAGGCGGTGCAGACCAGCGGATGAATGCGGATGGCTTCACCTTCGATCAACACTGGCTCGAAAGCCTGAATCGAGAGACGGTGTAGCGTCGGAGCGCGGTTGAGCATCACCGGGTGTCCCTTGGTGACTTCTTCCAGCACGTCCCAGACTTCCGGCGACTGGCGCTCGATCATTTTCTTCGCGCTGCGGACGGTGTGGACATAGCCCAACTCCTTCAGACGACGAATGATGAACGGCTCGAACAACACGAGCGCCATCTTCTTCGGCAAGCCGCATTGGTGCAGCTTGAGTTCCGGTCCGATGACAATCACGGAACGACCGGAGTAGTCCACCCGCTTGCCGAGCAAGTTCTGCCGGAACCGTCCAGACTTACCCTTGAGCATGTCAGAAAGCGATTTCAGCGAGCGATTGCCGGCACCGGTGACGGCGCGACCGTGGCGTCCGTTGTCGAACAGGGCGTCCACGGCTTCCTGCAACATCCGCTTTTCGTTGCGGATGATGACTTCGGGAGTCTTGAGCTGAAGGAGGTTCTTCAACCGATTGTTCCGGTTGATAACTCGGCGATAGAGATCGTTAAGATCGGAGGTCGCAAAGCGGCCACCTTCCAAAGGCACCAATGGACGAAGGTCGGGCGGAATCACCGGCAGCACCGTGATGATCATCCATTCCGGCCTGGCCTTGGAAGCGAGGAAACCTTGGAACAACTTGATCCGCTTCGCCAGCTTCTTACGAATCTGTTTGCTCTTGGTCTCAGTCATCGCCACTTCCAACTGACCGATCCCTTTCTGAAGCTCGACGCGCCCCAAAGCTTCACGAACACCCTCGGCACCCATCTTGGCGACAAACGCATCGGTCCCGTAAGTTTCCTTGGCTTCGCGGAATTCCAACTCGGTCAGCAACTGATTCTGTTTGAGCGGGGTGGTGCCGGGGTCAATGACGAGATAATCCTCGTAATAGATCACCCGCTCGAGATGCCGGGCAGTCATGTCAAGCATCAAGCCCAGACGCGACGGCATGCATTTGAAAAACCAGATATGAGACACGGGCACGGCCAGCTCGATGTGACCCATGCGTTCGCGACGCACCCGGCTCAAGGTGACTTCCACGCCGCAACGGTCGCAGACGACGCCGCGATGTTTGATCCGCTTATACTTGCCGCACGAGCACTCCCAGTCCTTGACGGGACCGAAAATGCGTTCGCAGAACAAGCCACCTTTTTCCGGCTTGAAGGTACGGTAGTTAATGGTCTCGGGATTCTTTACCTCGCCCTTGGACCAACCGCGGATGGCATCCGGCGAGGCGACGCTGATGGAAACGTGGTCAACGAGATTGACCTTGTCCAAACCCAGCATTTCGCGTGTCGAATCTTTGGTGTTCATAGTGCTGTTACGTTTAGAGACTGGTTCAAATGGCTGGGCTTAGCTGGCCGCCGAGGTTAGCGCGCTGGTATCCACCGGCTGGTCAATCGGGTTGGCATAACCGACCCGGACATCGAGCACCAAGGATTGCATTTCCTTGACCAACACATTGAAGGATTCCGGAATACCGGCCTCCAGCGCGTTGTCACCCTTGACGATGCTCTCGTAAATCCGCGTGCGGCCCTGCACGTCGTCGGACTTGACGGTAAGCAATTCCTGCAGGGTGTAGGCCGCCCCGTAGGCTTCCATGGCCCAGACTTCCATTTCGCCGAAGCGCTGGCCGCCATACTGCGCTTTGCCACCCAACGGTTGCTGAGTCACCAAGGAGTAAGGTCCAACCGCGCGGGCGTGAATTTTGTCCGCCACGAGATGCCCGAGCTTCATCATATAGATGTAGCCGACGACGATCTCCTGATCGAACGACTCACCCGAACGACCGTCGTAGAGAGTTGTCTTGCCGTGCTCACCCACCAGTCCCAGACCGATGGTTTCGCGAAGCATGTCACCCGCCTGTTTCAGATAGCCCCGGATGTCCTTCTCTTTGATGCCGTCGAACACCGGCGTGGCGAACCGCATGCCCAACAACTTGGCTGCCCAGCCCAAGTGGGTCTCGAGCACCTGACCGACGTTCATGCGCGAAGGCACGCCGAGCGGATTGAGCACAATGTCCACGGGCGTTCCGTCGGCTAGATACGGCATGTCTTCTTCGGGAACAATTTTGGCGACGACGCCCTTGTTACCGTGACGGCCAGCCATCTTGTCACCGACAGAGAGTTTGCGCTTAGAGGCAATGTAAACTTTGACAGACTTGATGATGCCAGGATCGACATCTTCGCCCGCTTCGGCACGCCCCATCTCGGTCTCCCGCTGCAGGTCGAGTTCCTCGAACTTCTTTTTGAAGGTGCCGATGATCTCGTTGATCTTGTTACGGATCGGGGAGGGATCGATTTCGATGCGATCGTACACCTGCGCCAGCTTGCGGAGGAGGGTCTTGGTGATCTTGCGATTGGCCGGGATGATGATTTCGCCGGTCTCGCTGTTGACCACGTCGAGCGGGATTTTTTCGCCGAGCAGAATGTTGGACAAAGCCTCGGTCAGTTGCTCGCGCAACTCATCAGTCTTGGTCTTGTATTCTTCTTCGATCTGTTTGGCAGCCTTCTTCTCGTCGGAATCCGACGCGCGAGTGGATACCATGACGTCAGTATCTTTTTTGGCGGACACCTTTACGTCCATGACAATGCCGTAGGTTCCTGAAGGAACCTTGAGAGAAGTGTCTTTCACATCGGCGGCCTTTTCACCAAAGATGGCGCGGAGCAGGCGCTCTTCCGGCGCGAGTTCGGTTTCAGACTTAGGCGTAATCTTACCGACAAGAATGTCGCCAGGTTTCACTTCGGCACCAATCCGGATCACGCCATCGGGTCCGAGGTTTTTGAGCGCCTCTTCACCGAGGTTCGGGATGTCCCGGGTAATTTCCTCGGGGCCGAGCTTTGTGTCCCGGGCGCCGACTTCAAACTCATCGATGTGAATGGAGGTGAACACGTCGTCCTTGACGATCCGCTCGCTGATAAGGATGGCGTCCTCGAAGTTATAGCCATTCCACGGCATGAAAGCGCACAGCACGTTGCGCCCGAGCGCGAGCTCTCCGCCCTGGGTGCAGGGACCGTCTGCGATGATCTGACCCTTCTTAACCGTGTCACCCTTGGAAACCAGAGTCTTCTGGTTAATGCAGGTGGCTGCGTTGGACCGCATGAACTTGCGGATCCGATACAGGTGAATGCCCGCATCCAAGTCGGTCTTCAGCTTCCGCTTGCCTTCAGGAATCTTCCCGTCGCGGGTGATGACAATGTTGTCACCGGTGATGGAGGCAACCTTGCCAGCCTCGTCGGCCACCACCACGGCGCGCGAATCACGAGCGACCCGATCTTCCAGCCCCGTCGCCACAAAAGGCGCTTCGGTCCGCAGGAGCGGCACTGCCTGTCGCTGCATGTTGGAACCCATCAACGCGCGATTGGCGTCGTCGTGTTCGAGAAACGGGATCAACCCGGCAGCGACCGAGACCAACTGCTTGGGCGACACGTCCATGTAATCTACCCGGGCCGGCTCGACGTCGATGAAGTCACCCTTGCAACGGCAGGTGACCTTCTCAGTAAGGAAGTGACCCTTGTCATCAATGACAGCATTGGCCTGCGCCACCGTGAACTGTTCTTCACGATCGGCGGTGAGATAGTCAATCGCCGCAGTGACCCGACCCTTCTCGACCTTCCGATAGGGAGTCTCAATAAATCCGAAGTCATTGACCCGGGCGAAGGTCGCCAAAGACGCGATAAGGCCGATGTTCGGACCTTCAGGCGTTTCAATGGGACAAATACGACCGTAGTGGGACGGATGCACGTCACGCACTTCAAAGCCGGCACGCTCACGGCTAAGACCGCCCGGCCCGAGCGCCGACAATCGGCGTTTGTGGGTTAGTTCGGCCAGCGGATTAATCTGATCCATGAACTGACTCAACTGACTGCGGCCGAAGAAATCTCGCACCACGGCGGACAATGCCTTCGGATTAATCAACTTCGCCGGAGTGATGGACTCGAGTTCCTGATCGAAGAGTGTCATACGCTCCTTGACCAATCGCTCGGTGCGCGCCAGACCGACGCGGCACTGATTGGCCAGCAGTTCGCCCACGGTACGGACGCGACGGCTGCCCAAGTGATCGATGTCGTCCAAGCTGCCCTCGCCCTTTTTCAGGCGCAGCAAGTACTTAGTGGCGGCCACCAGATCCTGCTTGGTAAGCACGCGGGAGTCGTTCTCGTCTTTGATCCCCAGTTTCTGGGTAATCTTGTAACGCCCCACCCGCCCCAAGTCATAACGCTTCGGATCAAAGAACAAGCGTTTGATGAGCGCCTTGGCATTGGCGGCCGTCGGCGGATCCCCAGGGCGCAAGCGACGATAGATGTCTTTCAGGGCTTCTTCCTGATTTTTGGTCGGGTCTTTCTTGAGACACTTGATGACCACGCCGTCATCCACGGTGGTATCGACCACGCGGATCTTGCCAAGTCCCAGCTCGGCGATCTGTTTGACCACCGCCTTGGAGAGCGGCTCGAAGGCGCGGGCGACCACGGTGTTCTTCTCGGTGTCAATGGCGTCTTCGATCAACACCTTGTTTTGGATGTCCGCCAAGTTTTCCGCCGCCTTCAGGCTCAGTTCTTCGATTTCGTAGAAGAGCCTGATGATCTCGGCATCTGAACCGGTGCCCTTATCATCAAGGAAACTCAGGGCGCGGAAAAAGGTGGTGGTCAGGAATTTCCGGCGGCGTTTTTTGCGGTCGAGATAGACATAGAGCAAATCGCCGGTGTCAAACTGGGCTTCATACCACGAACCACGGTCCGGAATGATGCGGAAGGAATGCAGCATCTTGCCGTTGGCGTGCTGGGTGGCTTCAAAGGCCAGACCAGGCGAACGATGCAACTGACTGACAATGACGCGCTCGGCACCGTTGATGACAAAGGTGCCTTGGGGAGTCATGAGCGGGAGTTCACCCATGAATACCTTTTCTTCCTTGGTGCCTTTGGGGTCCTTGAGCCGGAAAATGACATGCAACGGCGCGCCATAGGTCACGCCTTCGCGGAGACACTCCAACCAGTCCATCTTCGGCTCGCCCAACTCGTAGCTGCCGAATTCCAGCACCGTCTTCGTATCGTAACTCTCGATGGGGAAGACTTCGGTGAACACCGCTTGCAGGCCGGCGTTCTTGCGGCGGGAGGTCGGCACGTCCAACTGGAGGAACTCACGGTACGAATTGACCTGGATCTCGATCAGATTCGGCGGGGAAATGACTTCTTTGATTTTCCCGAAGTTGATACGTTCAGCGACTCGCATGGGCTTTTACCTTTCAGGCTTGGCCGGCGTCCACGCCGGCCGATTTGGAATCCACAAAGCAGACAGAGCAAGCCCCCGGTGTTCCGGGAAACTCGCCCATCATTACGAAATAAAACTCAGGCTGTTGCAGCCCGAAAACAGATGAAATCAACGCGGCGATTGGAGCGGAGCGTAAAGGGCGGCGGCCAGCGGCCGCCGCCCCGGAGTGAGTTGAATTACTTGACGTCAACCTTGGCGCCAGCTGCTTCCAGCTTCGCCTTGGCGGCATCGGCATCCGCCTTCGGAGCGCCTTCAAGGATCGGCTTTGGAGCTTCCTCGACGAGCTTCTTGGCTTCCGCCAAGCCGAGTCCCGCTTTGACCTCACGGACCGCCTTGATGACGGCGATCTTCTTGTCGGCGGGGGCGCTGACGAGAATGACATCGAAGGTGGTTTGGGCTTCAGCGGCGGGAGCAGCGGCTCCACCACCACCGGCGGCAGGAGCGGCGGCGGCGGCCACCGGGGCGGCGGCAGTGACACCCCACTTGGTCTCGAGTTGTTTGACCAAGTCGGCAACCTCCAGCACGGAGAGTTTGCTCAGTTGTTCTACCAGATTTGCTATATCAGCCATGTTATCTTTCAGTGTCGTCGCTGTCCGAGGCCACAGACGAATTAAACCCACGGCCCGTGGGCCGACGATTTACTAGTTGTTTGTTGTTTGTTGTTTTCTAACTCCCAGCGAGCCTGATGCTAGGAATTGAGAGCTTAGCAGAGGCGTCAAGCCCCCGTGTCCACTTTCGCCTGCAACACCCGCACCAGTTGGGTGCCGGGCGTGTTGAGCAATTGCACCAGCGTCGTCAGCGGGGTCTTGAGCAGGCCCAAGAACTTGGCCCGCAGCAGTTCAATCGACGGCAAATCCGCCAAGGCCAAAATATCCTTGGGTTCCAGGCGCCCGTTGTTCAGGTACCCGAACCGAATTTTGGGACGATCGAACTCCGCTTGGTAGGTCTTCATGACTTTCGCCGCGGTCGTTACATCCTTCTGACCGCTGACCACCGCCATCTGACCCGCGAGTGAGGCAGTGAGGTCGGCGATGCCGGCTTCCTTCACCGCGATGCGGAAGATGGAATTTTTGACAACGTGAATTTCGGCACCGACCTTGGTGAGGCGTTTGCGCAGTTCGGTGAACTGCCCAACCGTCAGACCGGTGTATTCGACGACGATGAAGAAGGGCGCCGCGTTGAGACGGGCCAGATACTCGCTAGCGATTAATTTCTTTTCAGGACGCATGGAAATCTCCTTTGGGGTTGGTTAGCCAGCCGCGTTAGCATCGCGCACGTCCACCCGCACAGGCGGGCTCATGGTGCCGGAAATGGTACAACTCTGCATGTAGATCCCCTTGACGCTGGAAGGTCGGGCCTTGCCGACCGACTCGATGACGATGCGGACGTTTTCCTCGATCTGGTCGGGTTTGAAGGAAAGCTTACCAACGGCGACATGGACGTTACCGGTCTTGTCCACCTTGTATTCGACCCGGCCGGCTTTCACTTCGCGCACCGCGCGGGCAGTGTCTTCGGTCACAGTGCCGGTTTTCGGATTCGGCATCAGCCCCCGCGGTCCGAGCACCTTGCCGAGTTTGCGCACTTCGATCATCGCCTCCGGCGTCGCGACGGCGACATCGAAATCCGCCCAGCCTTCATTGCACTTCTTGATCAAATCCTCGAAGCCAACGTGCTCGGCGCCGGCAGCCTTGGCGGCGTCGGCACTGGCGCCCGGCTTCGCGAAAACCAAGACCCGCACCTGCTTGCCGCTGCCGTGGGGCAAGGGGACGGTCCCACGCACCATCTGGTCGGATTGCTTCGGATCTACTCCGAGGCGGAAGGCCAAATCGACTGATTCATCGAATTTAGCGCGCGGGAATTTGAGGAGAACTTCCACCGCGGCTTTGAGCGGATAGACCTTGCGGAGGTCCACCAACTGCACTGCTTTTTTGTAACGTTTGCTGGGCATATTTGTTGCGGTTCATGCGAGCCGAAGCTCTCCCGCGTAGATCGTTTATTCTTTGACTTCGATTCCCATGCTCCGGGCCGTTCCGGAAATCACTCGAAACGCGGCTTCATCACCGGTGGTGTTCAAGTCTTTGGCCTTCAACTTGACGATGTCCATGATCTGCTTACGGGTCACTTTTCCCACCTTATCTTTGTTGGGAGTTTTGGAACCCGAAGCTATTCCCGCAGCCTTCTTGAGCAGGACAGATGCGGGCGGAGACTTCGTGATGAAAGTAAAGGACTTGTCCTGGAACACCGTGATGATGACAGGGATAATCAAGCCGGCCTGCTCTTTGGTGGCGGCGTTGAATTCCTTGCAAAACGCCATGATGTTAACGCCGTGCTGCCCCAAGGCGGGACCGACCGGGGGGGCGGGATTGGCCTGCCCAGCCGGGATTTGTAGTTTGATCTGTCCAGTAACCTTCTTTGCCATAAAAATCAGCCTTTCTCGACCTGCCAGTATTCCAATTCCACGGGTGTGTTCCGACCGAAAATATTGACCGTAACCTTCAATTTGCCGCGATCCGGATCAATCTCTTCAATGACCCCGCTGAAATTGAGGAACGGACCGTCGTTAATCTTCACCGTTTCGCCCACTTCAAAACTCACCTTGGGCTTCTCACGGTCCTCAGAGTCCGAGATTTGAGACTTTATGTGCGCCATCTCATCGTCGGAAGTAGGTGACGGGCGTTCGCCACCCACGAATCCGATGATGCCCTGGGTATCGCGGATGAAGTACCAAGGCTTTTCCACCAACCGATTGCCGTCATCGAACAGAACCATGTCCACAAACACGTATCCGGGATAAAGCTTGCGAGTGGTGACGGTTTTTTTGCCGCCGCGAACCTCGACCACTTTTTCCATCGGGACGAGGACTTCTTTGATGTAGTCACCCATCTCCTCGCTCTTGAGGCGCTTCTCGATGCTATCCCTGACCTTCAATTCCTGACCGGCCAGAGTGTGGATGACGAACCAATGACTTCGCATGAGAATTGTTGGTTGGCGGGTTTATGAAGTGATCCAGCGCACGAAAAGAGCCACCACCAAATCCACCAGCACGGTGAAGACACCAATCAAGCCAATGGAAACCATAACTACCACGGTGGAGCCTTTGAGTTCTTCTTTGCTCGGCCAGGTGCACTTCTTCAATTCTTCGCGCGTCTCCGACACATAGTCGGACAAACGCTTTAGATGCCCCTTCCGCCAAAGGAAGGCGAACACCCCGGCCAGCACCGCGTAAAAAAATATGTATCCGTATTCCATGATCTTCAGTGGCGGAGGGGGAGGGATTCGAACCCCCGATGGGCTTTAACCCATAACGGTTTTCAAGACCGTCGCGATAGGCCGCTCTGCCACCCCTCCGTCGATGGCTGGCAGGGCAGGAGGGACTCGAACCCCCAACCGACGGTTTTGGAGACCGCTACTCTACCAATTGAGCTACTGCCCTATATTTAGTGACCAAGCCGAAATCTTGAGACGAAAAAACGGAGGCGGAAGACCATCTTCCGCACTCCCGAGTTTTGAAAACTATTGTTTGGTTCAGGAGACAATGTCGCTGACGCGTCCGGCACCGATGGTGCGCCCGCCTTCGCGGATCGCAAATCGCTGGCCTTTTTCCATGGCCACCGGAACAATCAAATCAATGTCCACCGAGACGTTGTCCCCCGGCATCACCATTTCGACGCCAGTCGGAAGGCTAACATTTCCGGTCACGTCCGAGGTCCGGAAATAGAATTGCGGACGGTATTTGTTGAAGAAAGGCGTATGCCGGCCACCCTCTTCCTTCGACAGCACGTACACTTCGGCCTTGAACTTCGTATAGGGCTTCATGGAACCAGGCTTCGCGAGCACCATTCCGCGCTCCACTTCTTCCTTCTTGGTTCCGCGTAGCAGCACACCGACGTTGTCGCCCGCATTCGCCTGATCGAGCAGTTTGCGGAACATTTCGATGTCAGTCGCGATTGTTTTGCGGGTTTCCTTAATTCCGACGATCTCGATTTCCTCCATTTTCTTAAGGATGCCGCGTTCCACACGTCCGGTAACCACGGTGCCACGACCTTCGATGTTGAAAACGTCCTCGATGCACATGAGGAACGGCTTGTCGATTTCGCGGGTCGGCAACGGAATGAAGTCATCGACGGCTTGAAGAAGATCTGCGATCGCTTTTTCGCCCTCCGGAGTCCCTGCCATCGCCGCAGTAGCACTGCCGCGAATAATGGGAGTCTTGTCGCCGGGGAACTGATACTTGTTCAGCAAGTCGCGGATTTCCATGTCCACCAAATCGAGCAACTCGGCGTCGTCCACCAAATCGACCTTGTTGAGAAACACCACGATCGAAGGCACACCAACTTGGCGCGCAAGGAGAATATGCTCCCGCGTTTGCGGCATAGGGCCGTCCGCCGCACTGACCACCAAGATCGCGCCGTCCATCTGCGCGGCACCGGTGATCATGTTTTTCACGTAATCAGCATGGCCCGGGCAGTCAACGTGCGCGTAGTGGCGGGCATTGCTCTCATACTCCACGTGCGACGCCGCGATGGTCACCGTCTTGCTATCATCGCGCACCGTTCCACCTTTGGTGATGTCGGCGTAAGAGATTGCCTTCGCGAGACTCTTGCGGGACTGCACCGCCACAATCGCTGCGGTCAGGGTGGACTTGCCGTGGTCGACGTGACCGATGGTGCCGACGTTGACGTGCGGCTTCGTTCTTTGAAAAGCTTCTTTTGCCATGACGTTAACTGATTTTGTTTTTCGTTAGTTTACAAAGTTCGCTAGCTTGGAGCCCATGATCGGGTTTGAACCGATGACCTCGTCCTTACCAAGGACGTGCTCTGCCAACTGAGCTACATGGGCCCGCGCTACGGCTTCAACCCAGTTTCCACATTAACGACAACAAACCGCCGGCCTTTCCTTCGTTCTGAAAGCTACGGCCGACGGCTGCAATAATTTCTGCGGATCACTAGCCCGATTTACTCGCCGCGACTTTAGGAGTCAGCGGCTTGATGTCAATAATCATTTCGGATTCTTTTTGGAATGTTTTCGACAGTCTCTGGAACGCGCCACGGATGCCTGTTTACGGGCACATGCAAGCCGGTAGCACCCCTGTCAATGCTGTATTGCTGCGTTATCCCTCGCCCCGACAACCGCGATTTCTCCCAGTCGGGTCTGGCTCGTCGAAACCAACCTGCTTGCCCAGTGATTTTGATCCGCTCGCTGGCCAGTCCACGCCAGCAGATCGGTCATCGCCTGCGGTTGCTTGGTGGTCTCAAAACCTTCCGGGATCAACGATATGGCGGGGCCTTCAGACTGGGAATACTCGTGCGTGGAAGCACCTCGGAGGCCGCGACCGCCAGCGCTAAAGTCACCGTCAGCCCAGTCTCAGCCGCGATCACGCCCGTCAGGGAACCCCTATCGATGACTTCAACATTGAACGCCGCAGAACGCGTTTCAATTGCGGCGCTAGGTTCCAATTTCGCCACGAGAAAATCGACCGCCGGCCGCCCGTGAAACCCCACCCATATCCTGGTCGAGCGCAAACACCACCCCGAGCAACGCATGGCAGGCGCACCATTCATGCGATTAACGTCCTCCCCACGGCCCACATCTGCCCGTAGCACCTCGCCCCCCCCGAGATACCGCGCCTGCACCCGCACCGCCGCCTTCGTACCCGCCACGAACATCTCCTGCAGCCCGCGATCCATCCCCACCAACCCAAATCCCCGCGTAAGCAGCTGAAAAATGCCGTTCCGACCAATAAAATGAGGCCTGCGGCACGCTTCAATGTCGCAGATAAACAGACATCGCATATCGAAGCACATGAAGCCCCTGTAAACAAAGGCCAAGATCGGGTTTTCAATTCCTTCCTCGGCGACTTGGGACCGACTTCCGCTGCCCCAAATCCCGCTCCGTCCCATTCGCCGTGTCCAGTGCCGCGAGCAACTCCCGCGTCTCCATTCCCGTGAAACCGCACACCGCCCGCAACTTCGCCCCGCATGGAAAAAACCGGCAAATCCACCCCCGCTCCGCCATGCCCCCCGCCGCCTCCCCCTCTCTGATGCCGCCAATCTCCAATCCAAAACTGGCTCCTATCCCCCTCCCCTGCCCCAATTTTCCCTGTTGAAATCTCCAATCTCAAATCTCCTTCCCGCCCACCCGCCCCCTCGCTACCCTTCCTTCCATGCCCGACGGACCGCCCATCCCCACGCCCGCCAAGACCGCCTTCATCAGCTACAGCCACGACTCCGCCGCACACCGCCCGGCGGTTAGCCGCGCTGGTTGCTCGACCAACTGGATGCCGCGGATTCCGTCCTCGTCATCAGCACGGAGACCTACTACCGCCGCTTCCGCGGGCACGAACAGCCCGGCATCGGCATAGGCGTGGACCAGGAAGGCGCACTCATCACGCAGGAGATTTACCACGCCCGCAGCCGGACCCTGAAATTCGTCCCGGTCTTCCTGTCAGCCGCCAATGAAAACTGGATTCCCGAGCCGCTGGGTCCTGGCAGCCACCACGCCTTGACCGCCGACAGCGCCTACGAGCGCCTCTACGATTTTGGCTCGAACAATCCGGCGTCGAGCCGCGCCCGCTCGACGCACTCAAACCCAAGCCCCGTCGCCAAGGCACCCCACCGCGCCCGGCTCTTTGGGTCTGGCGTCTTGGGTCCGGGGTCCGGGGAGAAATACCCGTGGCAATCCCCCGCCACCGACCTCGCCGCCGCCGCGAAGATCATCCTTCACGAGTCCACGTTCACGAAACCGGACGGCACCGCCATTCGCGCCCGCTACGCCCGCCGCGACGAAGAACTCTCCGACGCCCAACGCGCCCTCCTCGGCACCTAACCCGGATACCTTTCCTGTATTCCGCCGGTAAAAATGGGGGCTTTGACCCAGCGCCCCAAAAAACTCTGCAACACCAACGGGGTTGCAGCACGGAAATATCCGTCACCGCCGCGGACCGTTCGCCCGCCCGTACCGCCTCACGAAAGCGCCGTCCCAACTCATCCGGAATGGCAAAGGTAATTTTCATGCGGCTACCTGAGCGCACGCGTTCAGCCACCTCCAGCTCAACCTCGCCACCGCAACGCCGCTGCGACCGCTACCCGCCACACACCGGCAACATCCGGGGGCGATGCGCCGGGAGAATCCCACCCTCCGCGGCTGCGCCGCCGCCCCCCTCCCCGTCCCACCGGCACCAAAAGCCAAGCTTCAGTTTGGCGGCGACGACTGGTCCTGCTCTTTCGCCAGCAAAAACAGTTGCGACACGAACGACACGAGCGACGCGAAAAGCAAACGCGTTACCACCAGCTCAAGGTTTACCTGCAAGGTGAGTTTTCCCGATGCTGACAGAGCCCACCCTCAGCCTTGGTTTTCGTGTGTTTCGTGTCTTTCGTGGTTCCACCCGACTGCCGTTTCCAGATTCAGCTTTAGGCTTGGAGCTTTCCCCCTAGCATCCCTAGTTTCCGGCCATGGCCTTTGCAAAATTTCCGGCGCAGGAACAGAGCATCCAACTGCTGCAGCGCAGTCTGGAGCGCGGGCGGCTGGCGCACGCGTATCTGCTCACGGGCGACGATCTGCTGCATCTCGAGTCGGTGGCGCGCACGCTGGCGATGACGGTGAACTGCGCGCAGCCGGTGCGCCGCGGGGACGCCGGAGCAGCGGTGGATTGCTGCGGGCGGTGTTCCAGTTGCCGACGGATCGCGGAGGATAATCATCCGGATGTCGGCTGGGTGCGGCCGGAGTCGAAGATGCGGATCATCACGATCGACCAGATGCGCGAGGTGATCCACACGGTGAATCTGAAACCCTCCGAGGGCGGCTTCAAAGTGTCGGTGCTGGTGGCGGCGGACCGGCTGAATGTGGCCGCGGCCAATGCGTTTCTGAAGACGCTCGAGGAGCCGCCGCCGCGGTCCATTTTGATCCTGTTGGCGCGCGAGCCGCAACGGTTGTTGGAGACGATTTTGTCGCGGTGTCTGCGGCTGAATTTCGCCGGGGACGGGACGGTGATGCTGGGTCCGGGCGAGCGCGAGTGGTTGCAGGGCTTTGCGGAATTGTGCGTCTCGGGCAAGAGCGGGCTGCTGGGGCGGTACAAACTGCTCGGGCTGTTGCTTGGGCATCTGGGCGCGGTGAAGGCGGAGATCGAGAAGACACTGACGGCGCGGTCGCCGCTGGAAAAATACGACGACGTGGAGGATGACCTGCGGAAGAAATGGGAGACCGAACTGGACGCGGCGATCGAGTCGGAATACCGGGCGCGGCGGGCGGGCTTGCTGATGGCGGTGGAATGGTGGCTGCGGGATGTGTGGTGCCAGAAGGTGGCGCCGGGCGAGGATTTGCTGGCGTTGCCGGAACTGGCCGCGCCATCGCGCGTGATCGCGGGGCGGATTTCCGTGGAGGAAGCGGTGGACAATCTGCGGAGCCTCGAACAGACGCAGCGCATTCTGGCGACCAACGCCCAGGAATCGCTCACGCTGGAGGTAGGGTTGCTGAAGCTGCGATTGTAGGCGTGGAAACAGCGAATGCCGACGGTGACGGGACGGGAAACCACTAACTGGCACTAACCGGCACTAATCGGAAAAAATTCGCGGCGCGCCCACGAGGGAAGCCGGGGGGGGCAGTAGTCCCAAGCCGATTGCTGGTTGGCCGCCGCGTATGGCAGCACCTCGCGCTGCCGACCGCGCCACCGCTTCGTGCCGGAGGCACGCAAGAAATTAGCCGGTGGTGAAGCCCAGCGGAACCACCGGAATACCCGAACCAAAGAGCGCTTCGCCCCAGCGGGGCGAGAGAGCCGCGAAACCCCGCCGACACGCCGCGCCACGGCTTCGTCTTTGGAAGAGCTCCCTTGAACTGCATGTAACCCGGTGACGGCGCCCAACTGCGAGGCAGTGCGGAGGAGCAAGCGCCGCGGAGCGAAGTCCCATCGGAGTGTTTTCACGATTCTCGCGCCCCGCCGGGGCGCAGCGTTTGGTGGGGCGATTGGTCCGGTGGTTCCGCTGCGCTTCACCACCGGCTAATTTCTTACGTGCCTCCGGCACGACGCGGAGGCGAGGCCGGGCAGGAGTGACCGAACGATAATGTCCAACCTCCAGACACCCCGGTTGAAGCTGGGTGCCAATCGGATGGGAAACCGGCTGCAAAAACTGCGATGCGCCGCTTCACCCGGCTTCCGGTCCTTGGTCGTTGGCCTTTTTGGTTCTTCCCTTGGGCTTTGAACTTTGAGCTTTGAGCTTCGCATCCATCCGCGCCCGCCCGCTTCACAACAAATTCGCCGCAATCTCCGCCAGCTCCGAGCGTTCGCCTTTTTGCAGCTCGATGTGCGCGGCGATGGGCTGGCGCTGGAATTTGCTGACGATGTAGTTGAAGCCGTTGGAGGACGAGTCCACGTAGGGGTTGTCGATCTGGTAGGGGTCGCCGGTGAAGACGATCTTGGTGCCTTCGCCGACGCGGGTGATGATGGTTTTCACCTCGAGGGGCGTGAGGTTTTGCGCCTCGTCGATGATCATGAACTGGTGCGCGATGCTGCGCCCGCGGATGTAGCTGAGGGCCTCGACGACGATCATGCCCGAGCGCATGAGGTCGGCGTGGCGGCGCTGTTCCTGGCCCATGTTCAGGTCGCCGAGGAGTTCGAGCGCGTCGTGGATGGGCTGCATCCAGGGGGCGAGTTTTTCCTCGAGCGAACCGGGCAGGAAGCCGAGTTCCTTGCCCATCGAGATGGTCGGGCGGGCGACGACGAGGCGGCGGTATTCGCGGTCGGTGATCGTTTTTTTCAACGCCGCCGCCAGTGCGATGAGCGTCTTGCCGGTGCCGGCCTTGCCCATGAGCGTGACGAGTTTGATGCGGTCATCGAGCAGCGCGTCGAGGGCGAAGTGCTGCTGGCGGTTGCGCGGGCGGATGCCCCAGACGCCGTCGCGCGAATCGAGGATGGGCACGAGCTTCTTGCCGGTGGCATCGACCTTGGCGAGGACGGTCTTCTTGGGGTTCTTGTCCTCGACGAGCGTGCAGAATTCGTTCGGGAAATATTCGCGGCCGGGTTCGAGGTCGAGTTCATCTTTCGCGCGAAACTGGGCGAGGGTTTCGGCGGAAACGACGCGGTCGAAGAGGCCGGTGTAGAGGTCTTTCAACAGCACGCGGTCGGTCTCGTAATCCTGCGCCGCGAGACCAAGGGCGTCGGCCTTGATGCGGAGATTGATGTCCTTGGTGACGAGGATGGTCGGCACGTCGGGATGGGCGCGCATGACCGCGAGGGACTGCGCGAGAATGCGGCTGTCCACGCTGGCCTGGCTGCCGGGGATGAGCGTCGTGATCTCGCCGGCTTTGTGGAACACGATGCGGAGGCGGCCGCCGTTGGGCAGCGTCACGCCTTCGCTGAGATGCCCCTGCGTGCGCAGGCGGTCGAGGGTGCGGGAGACGGAGCGGGCGTTCTGGCCGAGTTCGTTGGGTTCGCGTTTGAACTTGTCGATTTCCTCGATGACTTCGATGGGGATCAGGAGGTGGTTTTCCTGAAAATTGACGAGCGAGTTGGGGTCGTGAAGGAGGACGTTGGTGTCGAGGATGTAGTTTTTCACACGGGGGAAGCGGATCGCTGGATCGAGAGCATCCGGCTGTGCCAGTCGCGCAGATGATTGAGTGCGGCGGACAGTTGGTAATGACCGGAAAAAAGAAAATTGCCGAGCATTCCGGCGAGGTCGAAATCGACGAAGCGCGGCTGCTGGTCGAGGAGAAACGGCCGCGTGCCGAGCATCGACTCGAAGGGCGCGAGCAGTTCCTCGAGTTCGGCCAGCAGGCTGGACTGCTGCCCGCGCCAGTGGTCGATGCAGCCGCGGCCAAATTTGCGTTCCTTGTGGCGCACGAACAGGAGCCACTCCTTGCGCGGCACGAATTCCTCGAAATGAATGTCGTTCAGCTTGAAGCACCGGCCTTCGATGTCGTTCTCGAGAAAACGCCAGAGCAGGTCCTGCACGCCTTCCCATTGCGGCGGGAACAGGCCGAGCTGCAATTTCGCATCCAGATACTTGGCGATGACCTGCGAGAATTCGTCGGTCTCGAAAACGACCTCACGCCCGTCCTTGATGATCGGCACCGCATAGTAGCGCTGCCGGGTGAGCTTCCACACCAGCGACCGGTCGGTGTTGGGAATGTTGGTGATCTTGAAGCGGACGCCGGCGAACTCGAGGATCCGGCGTTGCACGATGCAGAACGGGCTCCAGGGGAATTGAATCAGTTCGATCATGCGAAAGGACTACGCGCGGCGGAGAACGGGGGAAAGTAATTAGTGATTGACCATCGGGGTTCCGCCGCGCGTGTCCCATGCCCGACCGAAATCGTCCCCTCACCCCACCGCCTGCCGCGCGAGCACCAGCGCGCCCACGGGCACCGCGTCCTCGCCCAAGCCCGCCAACCGCACCTGCGGACCGGGCGCGAAGGCTTCCATGATAAACCCACGCAGCGGCTGCTCCACCGCGGCCCGCAGCGGCTCGCCGACCAGCGACAGCCCGCCGCCCAACACCACCACCTGCGGATGAAACAGGTGGACGACATGCGAAATCGCAAACGCCAAGTCCTCCGCCACGTTGTCCAGAATCCGCCGCGCCGCCGGGTCGCCTTGCGCCAATGCGGCGGCCAGAAACTTCGCCTCACCGCCCTTCATTCCTGCGCTCAATCGCACCAGCGGACAGCCCGGGTCCGTTGCGCGCAGCGCGCGAATCCGCGCATCCACCGCCCAGCCCGAGCAGCGGGATTCCACCGTGCCGCCAAGCCGGTCCAGCCGCACGTGGCCGATCTCCGCCTCGCCCGGTTGCGCGCCGTGATAGATGCGTCCTCCCACGACCAACCCGCCGCCGACGCCGCTGCCCATGTTCATGTAAAACGCCGGATCGAATCCTGCGCCCGCGCCCGCCAGCGCCTCGCCGAACGCCGCCGTGTTCGCATCATTGTCCACCGCCACCGGCACGCTCAGCAACTCGCGCAACCAGTCGCCGAGAGGAAATTCCGACCACCCCTCGATTTGATGCGAGCAACAAATCTTTCCCGTCCGCCAATCCACCGGCCCGCCAAAACCGACACCCACCGCCGCAGGTTTCGCCGTCGCCAGCAACTCGGGCAACGCCGCCGCGATCTGCCGCCGGATGCCCGCGCCGCCCTCGCGCACGTTCACCGCGAGCCGTCGCCGCGCCGTGATGCGCGCCTGCTCGTCGCCCGTGACCAACTGGAGTTTTGTCCCGCCAATTTCGATGCCCAAAAATGTCCGGCTCATGTGCGTAGTTATGTTGTCCGGCAGGTAGGGCGCGCCTGTCCCCAGCGCGCCGGTGGGACGTTCGTACGATCTGGCGGCGCGCTGAGGACAGACGCGCCCTACCACCGCGGTTCAAGTCCCAATATCCACGGCTCGGTCCTGCGTTCCTACGGGCGGCGAGACGCCGCCCGAACTCGCAGGCGAGGACGCCTGCGGTACCACCGCGCGCCGTAGCCGCCGACGTGAGGAGGCGGATTTCCAGCGGTGCGAATGTCACGCGGTCCGCCTCCTCACGTCGGCGGCTACCCGTCAGTTCACGCCGCCGAATCCCCGCGCCGATACGCTTCCGCCAGCAGCGTGATCGGATGCGCCACGCGCAGCGACAAGCCCGCCTTCTTGCACCCGTTGATGATCTGCAACAGGCACCCCGGATTCCCCGTCGCCACCACTTCGGCGCGCGTGCTCACAATGTGCTTCACCTTGCGGTCGAGCAGATCATTCGCCATCTCCGGCTGGATGAGGTTGTAAATGCCCGCGCTCCCGCAGCACCAGGTGCTCTCCGGCAATTCGGTCAGTTTCAGATTCGGAATCGCCTTCAGCAACTGCCGCGGCTGCGCGGTGATCTTCTGCCCGTGGCACAGATGACACGCCTCGTGATAGGTCACGTTCTGCGGCGGGGCGTCCCCGGCGGCCGGCGGCTGAATCCCGATCTGCGCGAGCCATTCGTGAATGTCCTTCACCTTGCGATCCCACTCGTGAGCGCGGGCTTCATACACCGGATCGCCCGCCAGGAGTTTCGCATAATGTTTCAAATGCGAGCCACATCCCGCCGCGTTCGTGATGATCGCGTCGAACTGCTCCGGCGGAAACTGGTCGATCTGCTTGCGCGCCAGCCCCTGCGCCATCTCCCATTCGCCGTTGTGCGCGTGCAGCGAGCCGCAGCAATGCTGGTCCGGCGGCGTCACCACTTCGCATCCGTTGCGCGCGAGCACCTCGACTGTGTCGCGGTTCACGTCGCTGAAAATCAAGTCCTGCGCGCAGCCCGCCAGCATCGCGACGCGATACTTTTTCTGCCCCACCGCCCGCGTCACCGGCGCGACCAGTTCCGCCGTAAACTGCGCCTGAATCGTCGGCGTCATCGACTCCAGTTCCTGCAACCGCTGCGGCATCAACCGCATCACGCCGCTGTTCCGCACGAACGCCTGCACGCCCGTCTGCTGATACAACCGCATCGCCTGCCCGAGCAGATGCAGCCGGTTCAAATCCATGAACAACCAGCGCAACGTGAAGCCGCGGATGACACTGCGCTGATCCGATTGCAACACGCCGCTCTGCTCCGCCTCCGCCCGCGCGTGCTCGAACAGCTCCGCGTAATTCACCCCCGCCGGACACGCCGTCATGCACGCCAGGCAGCCGAGACAGAAATACATTTCCTCGGCAAATGTCTGCGTCGCCTCCAGGCGACCATCCGCCACCGCGCGCATCAGCGAGATGCGCCCGCGCGGGCTGTTCCGCTCCAGTTTCGTGGCGTCGTACGTCGGGCACGTCGGCAGGCACAGCCCGCAGTGCATGCACTGCTGTACCACCGAGTAGTCGAGATCCTTGAGATGCGAATGGCGCACCGGCGAGGCCGGGGCCGTGGGAGCCGCTGTGATGGGCAAGGTTGAACTCACAAAAAAAGACTGCGCCAGCCGACATTTCATCCCCGATCCAGCCGGCGAAACCGCTCGCCCGCCGTCGGAGAAACCGCCCCGTTTTCCCCGGAGCGCGGCGAAGCTAGGAGCAAAGAAAAACCCGCGCAAGCCTGCGCCACCGCGCGCCGCGTCTCGGGCGCCGCTCGGTTGCGGACGAACGATCCGGGCGCGGACGCCTCGGTCCTGTGGGGCAGGCTTCCAGCCTGCCAGTTCGGGCGGCATCCTGCCGCCCGTTCCTCGCCGCAGACGTGCGGCGCTGCAGCACCGGCAACACGGGGCACGGATGCCCCGCCAACCGGCAGGCAAGGATGCCTGCCCCACACCCGCGGCGTGGGCACCAGACCGCGTGCAAGAAACGGAGCTGCGCCCTTTACCGCACCGAAGACCGCAAAGTGGTTGAAACCAACCGTGGAACCGTCTATCCATCCCGCATTCAAAGGAATGCAAAAGATCACGAGGCTTAAAAAATCACCAGCCGCCCAAATGTTTTCCCGTTCGAGAGAACGGTCGCTTTTCGGTCACCGGCGTTTGGACTGAGGCTGAATCGGCGCACCTCCGCTCGCATATGATCACCATCCTCCTCGCCGACGACCACCGCGTGATTCGGGAAGGTCTCAAGGCCATTCTCCAACAGGAGCCTGGCTTTCAGGTTCTGGGCGAAGTTTCTGACGGCCTCCAAGCCCTGGATCAGGTCGAAAGACTCAAGCCCAACGTACTGCTTCTGGACCTCAGCCTGCCGCGCATTCACGGGCTTGAAGTTGCCCGTCAGTCCCAGAAACGCTCCCCCGACACCCGCGTGATCGTCCTCTCGATGCACGCCAACGAATCCTACGTCATCGAAGCCCTCCGCAGCGGAGCGGCCGGGTACGTGCTCAAGGATTCCAGCACGGCCGACCTGGTCCGCGCCGTTCATGACGTCATGGCGGGCCGCCGTTTTCTCAGCGCCCCGCTGTCCGATCTCGCCATCCAGGCCTATCTGCAACGCAAGAGCACCGACAGTGAGCAGGACCTCTACGAGGCGCTCACCGACCGCGAGAAGGAGGTCGTTCCGCTGGCGGCTGAAGGCATGGGCAACACTGAAATCGCCGGGAAACTGTTCATCAGTCCGCGTACCGCCGAAGCCCATCGCGCCAATATTTTCCGCAAGCTGAACCTCAAGAACCAGACCGACCTCGTCCGCTTCGCCATCCGCCGGGGCTTGCTCGAACTCTAGTTTCCCACCCGTCCGTTCCGACCTCATTCGGACTTCCGGCCCGGTGCGCCTTCCGCCCGGCAACCGCCGAAAACCCCCGCGTTTCCGGCCCTTTTCCTCCCGTTTTCACCCTACGGGTTATCCCCATCCCAATCGCGTGGTTCACCGAATAGGCGGGGGCCGGGGGACTCCCTAGCCTGAGTCCGTTCGATTAGCTGAATTATCATTATGAAAACGGAAACTGAAACTGAACGGCCCGCCTGGCTTGCTGAGTCTCGCAAACCCGGATTCACCGATGCGTCATCCTCCTCCGCCGTCAGCATTGCTGCTGCGCCGGCCCGGCCCCGCATTCTCATCCTTAGCTCCGAGCCCCACATCCGTCGCACTCTGGGTTTCTTTCTCGAAGCTGATGACTACGACCTGCAGTTCGCAGCCTGCCCCGAAGAAGCCCTCACCGAGGCGCGGCAGACCGTCCCCGACCTGATCCTCGTGGACGCCCGTCCTTCGGGAGCCTCCGCCATCGACCTCTGCCACCGCCTCCGCGCCGAGGCCCCGCTCGCCGACATTCCCCTCCTGCTCTCGGCGCCGCGCGAAGCCGTCTCCGCCCGCCAGCAAATCCTCGAACTCGGTGCTGCGGACTACCTTCCCAGTCCAGTGGACGCCCTCGAACTCCGCACCCGCCTTCGGGCGCTGCTCTTTGCCCGGGGCACCCTCCGCCATCCCGTGCCGGTTGCGCCGCCCGTCAAGGCTCCCCCGTTTGAGGCCCTCGGCGCGGTCGCACTCGGGCTCGGCCATGATCTCAACAACATTCTCCAGCACGTTTTCACTGCCTCGCAACTGCTGCGGGAGATTGCCACCGACACCGCCAGTCGTGAACTGGTGCAATCCATCCGCGCCAGCGCCGCCCGGGGCGCCACGCTGGTCACCCACATGCTCGCCTTTGCCCGCGGCCGAGCGGTTGAACGGGAGTGCATCAACCTTCAACCCGTCGTCGAGGAGGTTGTCGCCGCGGCCGCCCTTTCCTTCCCCAAGAACATTCAATTCCAGCTTCGTTGCGAGTCCGCCCTCTGGGACGCCCCGGCCAACAGCGGGCAGATTTACGGCATTCTCCTCAACCTGCTCGTCAACTCGCGCGATGCCCTGCCTGACGGCGGCAAAATCCAGGTCGAAACCGCCAACGTCCGCCTGGGTCGCGAACAAATCGGCAACCGGAAGCTGCAACCGGGCCGCCACATCGTTTTGCGCGTCAGCGACACCGGCCGCGGCATCCCGCCCGAGATTCGCGAGCGCATTTTCGACCTCTTCTTCACCACCAAATCCGCCAGTTGCGGCACCGGCCTGGGTCTCGCCCAAGCCCGTGACATCGCCCGCAATCATGGCGGCGACATCAGTGTCACCAGCGAAACCGGACTTGGAAGCGTGTTTGAAGTTTTCCTCCCCTGTGAGCCGCGCCTCGATCCGGGTACCCCGTCCCACGCGTCCCGTCCGTCCCTCGCCATTGCGCCCGCGCCCGTCGTTCCGCCGGTTTCGGGCGCCGCGCTGCGGTTCTAAATCTGAGAACGGTGGTGGCGGGCAAGCATGCTCAGTCAGGTGCTCCGCCCGCCACCGGCTCGCCGGATCCTCTCACACCAACCCCACGATCTTCCGCCCGATCCAATACAGCGCGAGCAAACCCAGCAGCAACCCGCCCCACCACGGACTCGCCCAAATCTGGAAACGTCGCTCCTCCGGTTGCACCTCGGGCAGCACGGCGATTTGTTGGGTGAGCCGCGCGAGGTCGAGGAAGGTGCCGCTCTGTCCGCGGGTGAGTTCGGCGATCTCGCGGAGGATCGCGCCGTTCACGGGCTGGCCGAGTTTCTCGCGGCGGATTTGCGTGACCATGATCTCGGTGTCGAGGCCGCGCGCGGCTTTGTCGCCGGTCACGGTGACTTTGTATTTGCCGCCGGTGGACGCGGGGAAGCTGCCCTTGAACAAGCCCCAACCGCCGGGCACGGACACGAGTTCCATCCGCTCGGTGCGCCCGCCCGGCGCGACAATCGTCGCGGTGACCGGGCCTTTCTCCAGCGGCAATCCCGCGGCGTCGAACACCGCCGCGTTCAGGAAAATGCTCTCGCCCACCTGCGGGTTCTCCGGGCTGTAGGACAGCCGCACGCCTTTGCCTTCCGAGAGATGCCGCTTGTGCGACATCCAGCGCACGACCTGCCCCCAGAAGCGGTAGTGATACTTGTCCTCGACGCCGCGCCGCCAGCGCCACGCGCTGTCCGTGCCCATGAACAGCACCTCGCCGTTGCCAAACGGCCGCGTCACCAGCAGCGGCACGCGCCCGCTGGCGTTGCGCAACGCCGTATGCACCGCCAGCACCTCGGACCCCGCGCGGCTCTTCAACACCGGCGCGCTCCAGTAAAACCCCGGCAGATTCCGCCACACGACCTCGTTCGCCGCTTCGTCGTTCGCGAGCATCGTGAGGAAGTGCGCCTTGCCCGTGGTCGTGAGGACAAGACCGGATTCATTGGGCAAACCCGTGCCCGCGGGCTTCGCGTCATCGAACACCACCGGCAACAACTCGCCCAGCGGCGTCGGCGTCAGGCTCAACTGCCGCCCGCGCGCGCCCGGCAGAAAAATTAATCCGCTGCCCTGCTGCTCGACCAGGCCGCGCAACAATTCCAAGTCCGCCGCGCGCAGTTCGCCCTCACCTACGCCGACATCGCCGAGGAAAACCACGTCGTATTTCGCGATGGCCTCCTTGGTTGGCGGAAAGGTCTGGATGTAATTGCGCCCTTCGCCCACGGGCATCCCCGGATGAAACAGCAGGCAGCTCAGCTCGACGCCCGGGTCGCGCTCGAGCGCGTTGCGCAGGAAGCGATACTCCCAGCGCGGCAGCGACTCGACGACCAGCACGCGCAGCTTCTCGGCGCGGATGGCGATGCGGAATTCCTGCTCGTTGTTGTCGTTGAGCGATTCGTCCGGCTGCACCGGCAGGCGCAGAGACAGCGTCTTCTCGCCCATCGTGCGCGGCAGCCAGACCAGCGTGTCCTGAAACTGCGCGAACGCCGGGATCACGATCTCCTTCCGCGCCTCGACCGACTCGCCCGCGTGCAGCGTCACCGTCGTCCGCACCTCGCGCGGCAGATGGCTCTGAATCTTGAACGGAATGGAAATCTGCTCACCCAGCAGTCCATAAGCGGGCGCGGCGACATGCTGCAAAACCAAGTCAGGCAACGGTGTTTCGCTCCCGACCGACACCGTGTACACCGGCACGCCGCGCGCCCGATACCGCGTCGCCGCGCTCACCGGCGACGTGCCGAGATTCCAGTCGCCGTCGGTGAAGAGTATTATGGCCTTCAGGTGTTTGTGTCGCAGCAGGACGTTGTCGAGCGCCTCGTTGAGATCGCTTCCTTCCTCGCGGCCCGACACTGCGATGGGCGTGGCGTTCGCGTTGGTGTCGGCCACGGGCGGTGCGGAAAATTCCTCGAAGGTCACGCGCGCCTGCTTCTCCCACGGCGCCCAGTATTTCGTCCCCTGCTGTTGCGCGAGCCACTCGGCGCGCTTGATGACATTGGTCGCGCTCAACGGCACATCGCGCGTCCCCATGCTCGCCGAGGCGTCGGTGAGCACCACGATCTCGGGCGGTTCGGTGTGGACGATCTGCTTCACCCACTCGGGCCGCAGCAGCGTGAAACCGATCAGCGTCATGATCAGAAACCGCAGCGCCTCGAGGAAACCCACGCCGCGCGTCGCGCCCCGCCGGCTCCAGTTCTGCCAGCACAACCAGCCGCCGCCCAGCCACACGGCCAGGCCCAGCAGCGTCATCGGCACCGACGCGGAGAACGACCAGTGGCTCATGCGGTGCGCACCTCCGGGCCGGCACCGGCGGCCGTCTCACGCGTTTTCGGCGGCAGGATCAGCGCCGCCTCGAGCAGCAGAAATCCGCCCATCGCCAGCAGGAAGAAACGCCACAGCTCGGACTGCAAGCCCGCCTTGCCCTGCCGCGCTTCATCGAACAACCGCACTGAAATTTTTCCGAACAACTGCCGCGCCTTCTCGGATTCGAGCACCTCGGCGTCGCTCTCGCGCGCGGGCCGGTTCACCGCCACCAGCCGCGGCCCCAGCCGGTAAACGCCCGCTTCGAGCCGGATGTCCTTGGGCGCGGATGCGTCCACCGTGGTCCACGCCTCGCCCTCGCCAAACGTCGTTTCGCCGCACGCCAGCAGCGCCGATTCCGTGAAGCGCCGCCCGCCCGCGAGCAGCAGCCGTTGCACCAGCGGCACCAGCACCGTGCCTTCGCTCAGGCTCGACCATTCGGGCGTCAGCGCCGTCGCGCAAAACAGCATCTGGCCCTTGCCCACGTTGCGCCGCGTGAGCCAAGCGCCGCCGTCGCCGAACATCGCCACCGCGCCCGGCTCGCCCGTGACCGCCTGCCGCTTCGCGATGACCAGATCCGCCAGTGGCAGGTTCAAACCCTCCTCGGTGCGCGCCAGCGGGCCTTCCTTCTCGTCCCATTTCGTGATCGCCCACGGCTTGTCCTCCGCCGCCGTCTCGACCTGTCCGAAGCCCGAGCTTTCAAAACGCCCCGCCTCGCCCGCCGCGAAAAAAAGCACCGCCCCGCCCGCCTCGGCGAACAGCCGCAGCTTCTCCACCACGCCGCCCGCCGGCAGCGGCGCGTGCCACAACACCAACGCCGTCTCGGGCAAGCTCACGTTCGCGAACTTCTCCGGCGTCACCAGTTCCGCCACGCGGTTCGTGTCCGCGAGCAATGGCGCGGCGGCGAACTTCAGAAACCTCCCGCTCGCGTTATCCGCAGCCACCACAACCGTGCGCAACGCCGGCGGCGGACCGAAGACAAAGTAGGCCGTGTTGTCGCGGCCGTTCGCATCGGGCGGTAGCTCTACCTTGCCCCAGCCGGACGCCGTCGGGCTGTCGAGCACGAGCCGATGCCGGTAACGCGCCTCCTGCCCTTCGAGCGTCACCTCGATCGTCGAGACGCGTCCATCGAGCGTGATTGCCAGCGGTACCTTGGCGGGCGTCGCCGTGTTGCGCTCGAATTGCAGCACAAGGTCCAGTTCGGCCGCCTGCGCGCCCGCGCGACGATTCAGCTCCGCCACGGACACCGCGATGTTGTTCGCCGTGCCCGTTTGATTCAGCGCCAGCAGCCGCAGCCGCGCGCCCTGCGGCAACGCAGCGAACTGCGCCGCCAACGCCGCCCAGCGCTCGCTGTCCGGCTGCCAGTTGCTCCGCTGCAAATCCGACGCGAGCCAGATTTCCACCGTGCCCGGCTTCGTCCGCGCGATCCAGTCGAGCGCCGTCTGCAACATCGCGGGCAGATCCGCCGCCGTGTCGCTCGCGAGTGCGGAGGTGACTTGCGTGAGACTCTCGGCCGACGCGACCTCCTGCGCGCCACGGCTCGCGCTGTCCAGCAGCACCAGCCGGCTCGTGCGCTCGAAGGGCTTCGCGCCCTCGGCGAAGAGCCGCAGCGCCTGCTCGCGGCGTGTCGGTTGGCCGTCGCCGGGTTTGGTTTCCATGCTCGCCGAGCGATCGAGCACCAGCAGAATCACGTCCGGCGCCGCCGCCATTGCCCAGCCCAGCCAGCCGCCCGCGAGAGGACGGCTGAGAAATAAAATGAGCGCCAGCACCGCCAGCACGCGGAAGAGGAGTACGAGCCACTGCCGCAATTTCGCGTGACTCGTCGAAGCCCGGCTCGCCGCCACAAGAAACATCATCGCCGCCCACGGCTGCGGCTTGTGGCGCAGGCGATTGATCAGGTGGATGACCACCGGCACCAGCACCAGCGGTAGCGCCCACAGGATATTTGGCTGGAGAAAAGTCATGCCGGACAGGGCCGTTTACCGCGGTGAGGAAGCGCGGCCATTCAACGACACGCCGAAGCCGGAGCCGTGCGAACGCGACGGACAAACCACCGCGACGGACAAACCGTCGCGGCGAACGAAACATCCAGGCAGAGCTTCATAAATCGGGTGGCTGAAAAACTGCCGGACGCTACCGACCCGCCCCCGCAACAGCAACCGGCTTTTAGTTTGGGCGTCGTGGGCATCGTGGTAGGGCTGCGTTGCGCGCGTCCCTGCAATCTTCCCGTGTGGACGCGTGGGGATTCGCGAAGGCGGTGGTTTGCAGGCGGACGTCGCGGTGCGGGGGGAGGTCAGGGACGCGCGCAACGCGTCCCTACCGAGAGGTGGTGGGCGGCGGTTTTGAATCCCTCGACAATCGCGGGTGCCTTGCTACTTTCCGCGCCCTTTATGAACCGAAATCCTCATGTGGCGGTGGTCGGTGCGACGGGTGCCGTCGGCATCGAGATGATCAAGACTCTCGAGCAGCGCAATTTCCCGGTGGGCAAGCTGACGTTGCTCGCGTCGGCGCGCTCGGTCGGCAAGAAGCTGAAGTTCCGCGGCGCGGATGTGACCGTGCAGGAACTCACGAAGGATTCGTTCCAAGGCATCGACATCGCGCTGTTCAGCGCCGGCGGGGACATTTCGCGGGAGTTTGCGCCGGTCGCGGCGGCGGCGGGCTGCGTGGTGGTGGATAATTCGAGCGCGTTCCGCATGGATGCGTCGGTGCCGCTGGTGGTGCCGGAAATCAACGCCGCCGACGTGCTGGGGCATCGCGGCATCATCGCCAATCCGAACTGCACCACGGCGATCACGCTGATGGCGCTGTATCCGCTGCACCAGGCCTTCACGGTGAAACGTATCTTCGCCTCGAGCTATCAGGCCGTGTCGGGCACGGGCGCCAAGGCCATCGAAGAATTGGAGCGCCAGGTCGGGCAGGTCGTCCGCGGTGAGAAGGTGACGAAGGAGGTTTACCCGCACCAGATCGCGTTCAACGTGCTGCCGCATGTCGATTCCTTCCTGCCCTCCGGCTACACCAAGGAGGAGATGAAGATGGAGAATGAAGGGCGCAAGATCATGCATCACCCCGGCTTTCGCGCGAGCGTGACGTGCGTGCGCGTGCCGGTGTATCGCGCGCATTCGGTCGCGGTCAGCGCGGAGTTTGAGAAGCCGATCACGGTCGAGGCGGCGCGCGCCGTCTTGAGCCGCGCACCGGGCCTCGATGTCGTGGACAAACCCGAGCTGAAGGAATATCCGCTGCCGCTTTACGTGGCGGAGAAGTACCACTGCCAGGTCGGCCGCATTCGCCAGGACTGCGCGTTGGACAACGGGTTGTGCTTCTGGGTGGTGGGTGATCAGTTGCTCAAGGGCGCGGCGTTGAACGCGGTGCAGATTGCGGAAGAGTTGATCAAGTGACGAGGGCGCATCCGCGCACTGCCCCGGAGCGCGGCTGTGTCGCAGACCAGCCGCAGCAACCACCATCGACTGCGGTGCTGGAATGGACCCGACGCCGTCCGGTTTTCCCGCGTGCTGCGGCTGGTGCTCCGCACCCAGCGCTGCTCCAGGCCGCGTGCGTTCCGTTAGCAACGACCCGCCAACTTCCATCACACCTTATGCCCATGACCGTGGAGCAACTGCTGCAGGAAGCGATGGCCTTGCCGGGTGCGGCGCGGGCGCAATTGGCGGAAAATCTGACGACCAGTCTGGAGGAGGCTCCTGCCGCGCGGCGGCAGCCGTTGTGGCTGACCAAGGCCGGGCGGCGACGCGATGAGATTCGTAACGGAACAGTGGTGGCGATTCCTGGGGAGACGGTGCTCGCAGAAATTCGCCGGCTGGTGGCGGAGTGAGTTCCTGCAGGTTCCCACGAGCACCCGACCGCAGCCCGGTGTTTTCGCGTGGGGCACTGGATTGCCTTTTCAACGACCTGTGGCCTTCGCGCCGGATGTGACCGTATGACCCGAAAACCGCTGAAGCGGTTGCCTTGCTCCACTCACCAAAACACCCGACTGAAGTCGGGTGCTAATGAGATCGGGCCGGAGACGGAGTTGTACCCGCACTACGACTCGCTCGTCGGGACGTTCGGTGTTCCGGCCAAACCCGCCTTCAGCTCCTGCACCTCGCGCTCCAAGTCGCGCAAACGGCGGATCATCTCGGGCAGTTGCTGCACGCCGATCCACTGGCGCTTGGTTTGTTTGTCGGGCTGGGCCGGGATGCCGAGGACGGTGCCGCCGTCGGGGATGTCGCGCATGACGCCGGATTTGGCGCCGACGGTGGCCTGGCGCCCGAGCGTGAGATGACCGGCGATGCCGGATTGCGAGGCGATGACGCAGTAATCCCCGAGGCGCGTGCTGCCGGCGAAACCGACCTGGCCCATGATGAGGCAGTGTTTGCCCATCACCACGTTGTGGGCGACGTGGACGAGGTTATCAATCTTGGAGCCCGCGCCGATGATCGTCGCGCCGAGCGCGCCGCGGTCGATGGCGGCATTCGCGCCGATCTCGACGTCGTCGCCGAGGATGACGTGGCCGACTTGCAGGACCTTTTGATGCCGGCCTTCGGCGAAGACGTAGCCGTAGCCGTCGGAGCCAATCACCGTGCCGGCGTGGATCGCGACGCGTTTGCCGACCTGCGTGCGCGGGTAAAGAACGACGTTCGGGAAAAGCGTGGTGTCGTCGCCGAGCTGGCAGTCGCGACCGATCTGGTTGCCGCCTAGAAGTACGCAGCGCACCCCTACACGCACACGCGCGCCGAGCACGCAGTGCGGCCCGACGTGCGCCGTCGGGTCGAGCTGCGCGGTGGGATCGATCACGGCGGTGGGATGAATGCCGGCGGGAAATTCATCCGGCGGAAAAAAGAGCGGCAGCAGGCGGGCCACGGCCGCGCGGGCGTTGGGCACGCGGAGGAGCGGCTTCTGCGCGGCGGAGGCGGTGAACGAGCCGGACACGAGGATTGCGGCGGCGGGGCTTTGTTCGGCGGCGGTGAAGTACGTTTCCTTCTCGGCGAAGGTGAGATCACCCGCGCGGGCGTTGTCGGCGGCGGCGATTCCGGTGATGACGGTGGCGGGGTCGCCGATGACTTCACCGGCCACGCGGGCGGCGATTTCAACAAGGGTCAGTGGCATGGTTTTTGGGGGGTGAGCGGTGAATTCTGGCCGGCGGCTTCCCCTCTCGGCGTGCGGGAGCGCCGCTAGGTGCCCGCCAGTTTCATCGGGGAAATCTCGCGGAGGCTGATCATCCGCTGCTGCTCGACATCCCACACTTTGAGCCGCAGGCAGGCGAAGATGTCGCGGGGCCGGAGGGTGGTGACCTTGGGCTTTTGCAGTTCGGGCACTTCGCGGACCACCTGCGGCAGGCGATAGAAGGGGATGCGGGCGTTGAGGTGATGGACGTGGTGGTAGCCGATGTTCGCCGAGAACCACGCCATGAGCGGGCCGGTTTTCAAAAAGCTGGAGGATTCGAGCGCGGCCTTTTCGTAGGTCCAGCCGGATTTGTCGGTGAACGAGACGCCGGGGAAATTGTGCTGCGCGTAGAACAGATACGAGCCGATGGCGTAGGCGATGAAATGCGGCACCGTCTGGGCGAAAATGACGGCCTGCCAGCCGCCGTAGAACGCCAACCCGACGCCGATCACGATGTGCAGGAGCAGCGCGAGCAGGCAATCCCAGTGCTGCCGCGGATTGTTGCGGAACGGATTAAGGCACATCCCGAAGAGGAACATAAAGAGGTAGCCGAAGAGGATCGTGAGCGGGTGGCGCACGAAGAGGTACCCGAAGCGCGTGGCTTTCGACGAGCGCAGAAATTGCGCCTTGGTCATGATGGGAAAGGAGCCGATGTGCGAGCCGCGGAGCTTGGAGTTGTGGTGATGATGGTAGTTGTGCGAACTGCGCCAGACGCTGCTGGCGCTGAGGGCGTAGATGCCGAAGAGACGCATCAGCCATTCGGCCGCGTGCGATTTCGGGAGGATCGCGTGGTGCTGCTGATCGTGATAAATGACAAAAGCCCGCAGCAGCAGCAGGCCGGCGAGCACGCTGGCGATGGCTTTGGCGAGGAGGGGGATGGGGAGCAGGGTCGCCACGAGCGCCACCCCGAGGAGCGCGATGGTCGAGAGGATGCACCACCAGCTTTGGCCGGTGGAATCGTGGGCGTACGGCTTGGTCGCCGTGATTAGTTCAGGTCCGGTTCTCATGCGCCATTACGGCTGCGAGATGCTTAGCACAGGGCGACTCGTTGTCCAAGAACCTTTGGGTGAAACGGACGAAATGGGAGCTTCTACGCACGTCTTCCGTGCCTGCCCGCGATGCCAGTGCCGCGACGGTCGTGACGGGGCGAAAAGGTCGGGCCTGCCGCGACGGGATAAAATCAGAACTCGACCGCAGCAAGGGCGCATCGCAAGGTTTCCCGGCAGCCAGCAGCACCAGCGATGATCACACGACAGACATTGGCCGAGAAGCGGGCGGAGATTCTCCGTCTGGCGGCGGCGCGTTGCGTGGGGGAGGTGCGGGTGTTCGGCTCGGTGGCGCGCGGCGAAAGCACGGCGGCGAGCGATGTGGATTTTCTGGTCCGGCCGCTGGCGAGGTGCTCCCTCCTGGATCTCGGCGGGTTGCTGATGGATCTGCAAGATTTGCTCGGCTGCAAAGTGGACGTCGTGACCGAGGACGGTCTCAAACCGCGCCTCCGCCAGCAGGTGCTCGCCGAGGCGGTTCGGGTGTGAACCATCGCGGGCACGAAACCCGGGAAAACCAAAGCTCCGCAGTTGAACGCAGAAGTTGAAGCAATTTTGGCCCGGTGGCCGTCTGAGACCTAAATTTTTATGCAGCCCATCGCCCTAAAGCCCCCCGGCAGCTACACCGCCGCGTCCATTCCCAAGCACGTCGTGCAGCAGCGCGTGCGGACGCCCAAGAAGAACATCCCGCAGACGGGCGTGGAGCGGAACCACATCCTCCAGGTCGTGCGGAATTACGTGGCCGAGTTCAATCCCGTGCCGCCGATGCCCGCCGAGGAAATCAAGGTTCACGCCGACCGCGTGCTCGGGATGCTTCGCTGCGATGCGATCTACCGCGATTACATCGGCGTGCTCATCAACAACGAGATGTGGCGCGAACAGATCGCCACCGTGCCTTTCGAGCGCCGGCTGCTGCTGCTGCCGAAATGTCTGCGCGTCGAGAGTAAGTGCCCCGCGCCATTCGATGAATTCGGTCTGCTGTGCAAGCAGTGCGGGCTGTGCTCGATCCAGGATTTGCAGGCCGAGGCGGAGAAGCTCGGCTACGCGACGCTCGTCGCGGAAGGCTCGGCGATTGTCATGTCGCTCATCCAGACCGGCAAGGTCGAGGCCATCGTCGGTGTGAGCTGTCTGAGCGTGCTGGAGCGCGCCTTTCCCTACATGGAAGCGGCGGCGATTCCCGGCGTGGCCATCCCGCTGCTGCAGGACGATTGCATCGACACGACGGTCGATCTCGACTGGGTGTGGGATTACATCCATCTCACCAGCGATGACCAGACGCGGCGGCTGGACCTGGGCGCGTTGCGCGACGAGGTGGATTTCTGGTTCAGCCCGGCGTCGCTCGACTGCATCATGGGCAATGGCGAGGGGGAGACGGAAACCATCGCGCGCGCGTGGCTCGGGCGTGCGGGCAAGCGCTGGCGGCCCTTCCTGGCCGTGTCGGCGTTCCAGGCGTTGCGCAAGGACACGAACGCGCCGCTGCCCGAGGACTTGAAGAAAATCGCGGTGGCCGTCGAGTGCTTCCACAAGGCGTCGCTCATCCACGACGACATCGAAGACAACGACGCGCTCCGTTACGGCGAGAAGACGTTGCACGAGGAATACGGCACGGCCGTCGCGCTCAACGTGGGCGACCTGCTCATCGGCGAGGGCTACCGGCTCATCGCCGCGACCAAACTTTCCGCCGAACAAAAGGCCGCGATGCTCGCCGTCGCCGCCGACGGGCAGCGCCAGCTTTGCCGCGGACAGGGTGCCGAGCTGTGTTGGGCGCGCACGCCGCAACCGCTCACGCAGCACCAGGTGCTCGACATTTTCCGCAAGAAGACCGCGCCGGCCTTCGAGGTCGCGCTGCGGCTGGGCGCGATTTACGCGGGCGTTGAGGCGCACGAGGAAGTCGAGGCGGTGCTCAAGGTGTACAGCGAGGCGCTCGGCATTGCGTATCAGATTCGCGACGATCTCAGCGACCTCGGCGCGAGCGGCGAGACGAACGACATCGCCGGGCTGCGCCCGAGCCTGCTGCTCGCCGTCGCGCACGAAAAAGCGAAGGACGCGCAGAAGGAAATCCTCGGCTCGGTGTGGCGGCGACAGTTGCCCGCCGGGGTGACGTTCGCGCAGGTCGAGACGCTCTTCCACGATCTGCACGCCGACGATCGCGCGCGGACGCTGCTCGAGACTTACAAGGAAGAAGCCATCCGCTGCCTGCGCGACCTGGAGAATCCGAATCTCAAGGGCCTGTTGCGCCGCGTGCTCGGCAAGATTTTCAACGACGTGGAAATCAAAGGCTGGTGCAAAGAGCAGGAGTTGAAGAACGGCGTCCTCAACGGCGTGCGGATCGAGGCGGCGGCGGAGACTGAGCTGGCGATAGCGAGGTGAGGGGAGCGCGGGCGGCCGACTTGGGCGAACGAATTCCTACCATTTAGTGCCGACATGAAACGAAACTTCAAAGCGGTCATTAAGCAGGACGAAGGCTGGTGGATTGGCTGGGTTGAGGAGATTCCCGGCGTGAATTCGCAGGGGAAGACGAGGGCCGAGCTGATGAAGAACCTGCGGTCCGCGCTCAGAGAGGCCTTGGAATTCAACTCCCAGGAGGCGCGCGCCGCCGCGCATGACGATTTCGAGGAGGCCATGATTCTGGTGTGAAACGGAGGGAACTCGTCCGACATCTCGCCGCTCACGGTTGCGTCCTGATTCGCGAAGGCAGCGATCATTCGTGGTGGGGAAACCCTGCTGCCAACCGGCGTTCGGCGGTGCCCCGGCACACCGAAATCAACCGCTTTCTTGCGCGGAAAATCTGCCGCGACTTGGCCATCGCCGAGCCGTGAGCTTTCGTCTCCCACTGCTTCAAGGTCCCTTGGCTCGCGCCGCGTTCGCGCTCGAAAGTTTGGGCGGAGCGCCGATCTCCGAATCCGGGATGGTGCGCTGGAGTCGCGCTTGGAGCTTCCTCCCCTTCCCCGCGGTTTTCCCACCTTCCCGATCCGGCAGCCGGTTTCGCCCCGTCGGACTGTCCCAAAAGCAGACACCACCTGCCATAACCCGAGACAAGTTCTCCCCTGTGAACCCGACGCGGCGCTCCCGCTGACCGGAATTTCCATCGGCGCGACCAGGGCGAAAGGGAATGCCTCACGCCCGCTCGCCGCGTGCACGACGGGCAATCCGGGCCTTATCCCAACCACCTCCCGGGTCGTCAATCCACCCGGTTTCCAACGGACTGGCCGCCACCAGAAGGCGACAAAAACCCTGCAACCATTGGCGATTAGAGAGTTCTCCCCACCGCACCCCAAACGTCCGCTGAGATTCCGGCGGCGCGGGTTGTTCCAATGAATCACGAGCCGGGGGCGAACTCTTCTGCGCCACATTTGCGGCCGAGTGCCAGTCCAGTCGGAGTCCCCCAACTTCAACCCGTCTTGACGCTGACGGCGGGTTGGCACCGTGGCTGCTACAAGGAGAAATGTCGGTTGGCAGAAGTGAAACAAGGTGAGTTCGCAACGTAATACTAAACTAAACGTTAAAACCACTGCTGCTGCGGATTCACACCGACATCGAAAGGCAGAGTAACATTATGAAGATCAGCACCAACAAACAGTCGGGCTTCACCCTCGTGGAAATCATGATCGTCGTCGCCATCATCGGCCTGCTGGCCGCCATCGCGATTCCGAACTTCGTCAAGGCGCGCACGACCGCCCAAGTCAACGCCTGCATCGCCAACCTCAAGCAACTCGACGGCGCCGCCCAGCAATGGGCGCTTGAGAACAAGAAGTCCGGCACCGACACGGTCAGTTCCGCGCTGGTGACGGATTACCTCAAGGGCAACCGCGTGCCCACCTGCCCCGCAGGCGGCAACTACAACACGGCGTTCACCGTCAGCGGCGCTCCCACCTGCACGACCGGTGGCGCGCACACGCTGTAATTCGCAGCCCATTTCACTCGCGACGGCCCGGAGGGATCCCCTCCGGGCCGTTTTGTTTTGGGCGCGTCACGCCCCGCCTGCGTCGCGACCCGGCTTTGTAGCGCAGACTTCCAAGTCTGCTGTATCGCAGGTTTCCAAACCTGCGGGCGGTACGATCACCAGAAGCGCCCCGGCGAGCACACACGCCCATAACTCCGCGGCCCCGCCGATTTGGAAATCGGCGATACAGCAGGTTGGGAAACCTGCGCTACAGCAGCGCATCTGGCTGCGCCCGATCCCCCCCGTTTTGCTTTCCTGTTGGCAAGGGGACCGTCGCCCTCAATATTCGCGCCTCTTAAAATTATGGCCGACAACAAGAAGCACGTTTACGACGAGAGCAAAATCAAAACGCTCTCCTCCCTCGAGCACATCCGCCTGCGCACCGGCATGTACATCGGGCGCATCGGCGACGGCTCCAATCACGACGACGGCTGCTACATCCTGCTCAAGGAGGTCATCGACAACACGATCGACGAATTCATCATGGGCAACGGCAAGGAGGTGCAGATCAAGATCGAGGGCGACACCGTCACCGTGCGCGATTTCGGCCGCGGCATCCCGCTCGGCAAAGTCGTGGACTGCGTCTCCCGCATCAACACCGGCGCCAAGTACAACGACGACGTCTTTCAGTTCAGCGTCGGCCTCAACGGCGTCGGCACCAAGGCCGTCAACGCCCTCTCCCGCGAGTTCTACGTCCGCAGCCATCGCGGCGGGGAATTCGCCGAGGCCACCTTCAAGGCGGGCGTGCTTAAGTCCGAGAAGAAAGGCACCACCACCGACCCCGACGGCACGCTCATCCGCTTCGTGCCCGACCCGGAGATTTTCAAGAAGAGCGAGTTCCGCACGGAGTTCGTCGAGAAGCGTCTCCGCCATTATTCCTACCTGAACAGCGGCCTGCGCCTGCTCTTCAACGGCCAGACCTTCCAGTCGCGCAACGGCCTCCTCGACCTCGTGATGGAAGACCTCGCCACCGACAACAGCGAACCCATCTACCCGCCGCTGCATTACACGAGCAAGATGCTCGAGTTCTGCTTCACCCACACCAACAGCCGCTACGGCGAGACCTTCTACGCCTTCGTCAACGGCCAGTACACCAGCGACGGCGGCACCCACCTCAGCGCCTTCCGCGAGGGCCTGCTCAAGGCGGTGAACGAACACGCCAAAGCCAGCTACGAAGGCGACGACGTCCGCGAGTGCATGATCGGCGCCGTCGCCATCCGCCTCAAAGACCCGATCTTCGAATCGCAAACCAAGAACAAGCTCGGCAACACCGAAATCCGCTCGGAACTCGTCAACAAAGTCCGCGAGGAACTCCTCCACTTCTTCCAGCGCAACAAGGAGGTCGCCGACAAAATCCTCGCGAAGGTCGAGGACACCAAGCAGCTCCGGAAGGAATTGCAGGACGTGAAGAAGCTCGCCCGCGAGCGCGCCAAGGCCATCACGTTGCGTATTCCGCAGCTCAAGGACTGCAAGATCCACTTCGACAAGGCCAAGGACAAAGGCCGCGGCTCGATGGTCTTCATCTGCGAGGGGCAATCCGCCACCGGCACCATCGTGAGCTGCCGCGACGTCGCCAACCAGGCCCTCTTCACCCTGAAGGGCAAGCCGCTCAACGTCTGGGACCTCAAGCGCGACGTGGTGTACAAAAACGACGAGATGTACAACCTCATGCGCAGCCTCGACATCGAGGACAACACCGATGGCCTGCGCTACGAAAAGGTCATTCTCGCCACCGACGCCGACGTGGACGGCCTGCACATCCGCAACCTGCTCATCACCTACTTCTTCAAATTCTTCGAGGGCGTCATCCAGGAAGGCCATCTCTACGTCCTCGAGACCCCGCTCTTCCGCGTCCGCAACAAAGACCGCACCATCTATTGCTACAGCGAGGCCGAGCGCGACACCGCCGCGAAAACCCTTGGCGGCAAAGCCGAGATCACGCGCTTCAAGGGCTTGGGCGAAATCAATCCCAAGGAGTTCAAGCAATTCATCGGCAAAGACATGCGCCTGAGCAAAGTCGAGTTCGCCCCGCGCCACGACTCCGCGAACATCTTCACCTTCTACATGGGCAAGAACACCCCCGAGCGCAAAGACTACATCATGGAACACCTCGTGGTGCCGGTGGAGGACTGAGCCTCGAAAAAACGGGAATCGCTGAACCACGAAGGCGAGAAACCACTGACCTGCACTAACTGGCACTAATAGGAAAGAAGCCCGACATCATTCCCCGTTCGGCTTGGCCTGCTTCCCATTAGTGCCGGTTAGTGCCGGTTAGTGGTTCCAAATCCCGCGTCCGAGGCAATTACCGTTTCCAGCAGAACGATTGCCGTGTGACTCGTCGGCAAACTAGCGGAAGAAATCTTCCTCATCCTTTTCTCCCATGCTAATATTCTTCCATGAAAACGCTGCAAATTGACGTGCCCGACCAACTGGCCCTCGAGGTCGAGGCCGCCGTCAGCCAAGGTGCCTTCGGCGACGTCGGCGAAGTCGTGCGCACGGCCTTGCGCGAATTCATCAGCGGACGCCGGTTCGAATTGCAGGAGCAACAGCAGCTTGAAGACATCGCCTGGGCGCTTCGGGAAAAGCCGATGAAGCTCGTCCCCGGCGTGTGACAGAAGCCGATTGATTGCTTCTCAGCCAAAGCCATTCAGAGCATGGAAGATTCCGAGAAACCACAGCGACGCGATGTACACAGCGCGGCACCGCAACCAAAGCGGAGCGCGACCGTCCCGGTCGCCAGGGTTGGGGCGGCAAGGGAGCGGTGAAATACTCTACCGAACTCTGCACAGCGTACGCGCTGCGGGCAGAGACGCCCAGTTCCCGTCCCGGAGGGACGCCGGAGGAGATTAGCCGGGGGCAAGTCCGCCCCCAGCGGACGCCGCCCCCGGAAACGGTGCCGGGTGGCTCCGTGCCCCAACGGGGCATCGAAGAAAACGGCCCGAGGCGACGAGTGGTGGCGGAAGAACTGTGGGGAGTGCGCCGCAAAAAAACTTCTTCGATGCCCCGCTGGGGCACGGCCCGTTCGGCGGCCCAACCGGGGGCCGTGCCCGCTGCGCGGGCTTGCCCCCGGCTAATTTCCTGCGGTGTCCCTCCGGGACGAAGAGCAAAGCATTGGTTGGCTGGTAGCTTCTTGGTCACTGAATGGTGACCGCGTGGAGCGGATGCAGACCTTTGTTTTTCTCTGTGTTCATCGTGTCTCTGTGGTCATCTCGCAGTTTCCAACCGCATCGTTACGGCTCAGCCGCTTCACCCCAGAATCCCCTTCACCACTTCCCCATGCACGTCGGTCAGCCGGTGGTGGCGGCCTTGGAATTTGAAGGTGAGCCGCGTGTGGTCGATGCCCAGGCAATGCAGCAGCGTCGCGTGCAGGTCATGCACATGCACCGGGTCGCTCGCGATGTTGTAGGAGTAATCATCCGTCTCGCCAAACGTCACGCCCGGCCGAATGCCCCCGCCTGCGAGCCAGAGCGTAAAGCACCGCGGATGATGATCCCGCCCGTAGTCCTCCTTCGTGAGCCGCCCCTGGCAATAAACCGTGCGCCCGAATTCGCCGCCCCACACGACGAGCGTGTCGTCGAGCAGGCCACGCTGTTTCAAATCCTTAATGAGTCCCGCGCTCGGCTGATCGGTGTCGCGGCACTGGCCGGCGATCTGCGCGGGCAGCTTCGTGTGCTGATCCCAGCCGCGATGGAAAAGCTGAATGAACCGCACGCCGCGCTCCGCCAGCCGCCGCGCGAGCAGGCAGTTCGCCGCGAACGTCCCCGGCTTGCGCGACTCGGGGCCATACAGCTCGAACGCGCTTGCCGGTTCGCGCGAGACATCCGTCAACGCCGGCACGCTCGTTTGCATCCGATACGCCAGCTCGTATTGCGCGATGCGCGTGGCGATCTCCGGATCGCCATATTCGGCGAGCTGCATCCCGTTTAATTTCGCCAGATCGTCCAGCATCCGCCGCCGCGCCGTCGCATCGAGACCTTCGGGATTCGAGAGGAAAAGGACCGGATCACCGGCGGAGCGGAACTTGATGCCCTGATGCGTCGTCGGCAAAAAACCGCTGCTCCACAACCGGTCGTAGAGCGGCTGATCCGCTGGATTGCCCGTACCGTTCGACAGCAGCGCGACGAACGCCGGCAGATCGCGGTTCGCGCTCCCGAGGCCGTAACTGAGCCACGAACCGATGCTCGGCCGCCCCGCGAGCTGCGCGCCCGTCTGGAAAAACGTGATTGCCGGGTCGTGGTTGATCGCCTCGGTGTGCATCGTCTTGATGATGCACAAGTCGTCCGCCACGCGCGCCGTGTGCGGCAGCAACTCGCTCAACCACGCCCCGCCGCGCCCATGTTGCGCAAACCGAAAGCGCGTCGGCGCAATGGGAAAATGCTCCTGGGTCGCCGTCATCCCCGTCAGCCGCTGCCCCCGGCGAATCGAATCCGGCAAATCCGTCCCGTGCCGCGCCCCGAGCTGCGGCTTGTAGTCGAACAAATCCAACTGCGACGGCGCGCCCGACTGGAACAAATAAATGACCCGCTTCGCCTTCGCCTTGAAATGCGGCACGCCCGGCAGCCCGCCCGTGGCCGCGGCCGCCGTCGCGGGCGCAGGTGCGGCGACCAACTCCTCATTCATCAACGCCGCGAGCGCCGTGGCCCCCAGCCCGACGCGGCCGAAGAAATGGCGGCGGTTGATGATGAGGCGAGAGTCAAGGAGCGGATTCATGGGCGCCTATGGTTTGGTGATGGCTTCGTCGAGGTTCAGGATCAACCCAACCTTCGCTGTGTAAGCCGCCAGCCCACGCAAACCAAGGCGAAAAACCGCATGGAGGCCAAGTTCATTTCGATACCGGCGAGAAGTTCGGAGCGCACGACCGACGAAGCCCCAGTTGGGCCTGAGCTTGATCGTGCGACCCGCACCTCTTAGCCTCCGGCCATGAGCACCATCACCGCGATTCTCGAAGCGGACATCGACGGAAGTTTGCACCTGCCGCTCCCGGAGGAGTTGCGCCGCGGCAAAGTCAGGATCACCGCCACGCTCGAATCAGCGGAGGACCAGCCCAGCGAGGCGGAAATCCAGCGGCAGCGCCGCCTGGGGGAAATCATGGATCGAATCCGGAAACGCAATCCATTCAACGGCATCGCTGACCCGGTGGCCCGGCAGCGCGAGTTGCGCGAGGATCGTCCACTGCCGCGGAGGACCTGAGCTGGCATGAGATTGCTCGACAGCAACATCCTCATCTACGCGAGCCAGCCGGAGCACAGCTTCCTGCGCGCCTTGGTGCTCGCCCCGGACACCCGGGTCTCGGCCCTCAGCATTCCCGAGGTACTCGGTTTTGCGGACCTTGATCCGGTGGCGGAAGCGGAGTTCGAAGAGTGGTTCGAAGCACTGTTCCTGTTCGATGTAACCCGGGCGGTGTTGCGCCGTGCCGCTGCGCTGCGCCGTAAGCGCCGACTGAAACTTGGGGATGCCATCATCGCCGCGACCGCACTGGAACATGGCTGCGAATTGGTGACGCGGAATGTGGGGGATTTCACGGGCATTCCCGGCTTGACCGTCATCAATCCATTCACTCCGACCGTCGTAGTGCGGAAGGAGTCCCCCTCGGAATGACGCAGGTGCCGCACCGACCTATTGTTTCGTGATCGCTTCGTCGAGGTTCAGGAGCAGGCCGGCCAGCGCGGTGTAGGACGCCAGTTCGACGGGGTCGAGCTGCGGGTCGCGTGGTGATTCGCCGGCGCTGAGGAGGGAGCGCGCGGCCTTTGGGTCGGCGCGGAAACGGGCGAGGTGGGAGTGAAGATTTTCCAGCAGCACCGGGAGTTCCGCCGGCTTGGGTGCGCGGGTGAGGACGAGACGGAAGGCCAGCTTCACGCGCTCGTCTGGGGTCGTGCCGCCGGCGCGCAGCACGCGCTGGGCGAGGGCGCGCGCGGCTTCGACGAAGGTTACGTCGTTCATCAGGGCGAGCGCCTGCAAGGGCGTGCTGGTGCGGCTCGGGCGCACGGAGCAGGCCTCGCGGCCAGCGGCGTCGAAGGTCGTCATCGTGGGTTGCGGGCTGGTGCGTTTCCAAAAGGTGTAGAGGCTGCGCCGCCAGAGCTTGTCGCCGTGGTCCGGCTCGTAATCGGTGCCGCTTAATTCTTTCCACAGCCCCTTCGGCTGATAGGGCTTCACCGACGGCCCGCCGATTTCGCCCACGAGCAGGCCGCTCACGGCGAGCGCTTGGTCGCGGATCATTTCGGCGGACAGGCGCACGCGCGGGCCGCGGGCGAGGAGGCGGTTTTCGGGGTCGCGTTCGTAGCTCGACATTCCAATGTCGAGATGTCGTCGGACCCGCGCGTCTCGACTTTGGAAAGTCGAGCTACGTTGCCGATAGGTCGCGCTCATCACCATCGTCTTGAGCATTTGTTTCATATCCCAGCCTGTGCGCATGAACTCGGTGGCGAGCCAGTCGAGCAATTCGGGATGGCTCGGCGCTTCGCCCTGCGAGCCGAAGTCCTCGGTGGTCTTCACCAGCCCGGTGCCGAAGAGCATCTGCCACTGGTGATTCACCGCCACGCGCGCCGTGAGCGGGTTCGCTGGATCGACGAGCCAGCGTGCCAAGCCGAGCCGGTTGCGGGCCGCGTCCGCGGGCAATGGCGGCAGGCTCGCGGGCACGCCGGGCGTCACCCGGTCGGCCGGCTTGTCGTACTCGCCGCGCTTCAGCACGAAGGTCGCGCGCGGCGTCGGCATCTCCTCCATCACCATCACGGTCGGCAGGCTCTCGATGAACTTCGCGTGCTGCTCGCGCAACGCGGCCGCGGCCGCCCGTGCCTCCCGCTGCGGCGCGGGCGCGTGCTCGAAAAGAAAGGCCGCGCGCAGCTTCGCGGCCTGCGACGAGGTGCGTTGCGCGACGGGAACCGCAGCGAGTTCGCCCAATGTTTCCGGGGTCGCCACGATGCCCGCTTCCTCGTCCGTCAGCGCGCGGCCATAGACCCGCACGTCGCTGACCAACCCGTGGAAGCGGTCGCCCGGCGCACCGCCCGAGCCGATGCGCAGCGGCCGTTTCGTCTGGAAGGTCTGGTTCAGTTGATCGAGCAGCACGCGAGTTTTTTGCGGCTGGCCGTTGAGGAAAATCTTCACGCCCGACGCAAGCCGCGAACCGTCGTACACCACCGTCACCTGCTGCCAGCGCTCCGGCGCGAGCTTCGCCTCGGTCTCGACGCGCAACGCGTCATCAAGCCAGCGCTTCGTGAGATGCACCTGAATTCGCCCCGCCTTGAGATGCACGCTGTAGCCCTCCGAATCCGACGCGAAGCCCGAGTCCTCGGTCTGCTCGGCCATGCGCGAGAGGATCGCCCCGCCGTTCGTCCCGCGTGGCTGAATCCACGCAGCCAGCGTGAATTTGTCGAAGAAGCCGAAGTTCCCCACCTCGCCACAACTGATGAAGCGCTTCCCGTCGAAAACCGCCGCCGCGCCGCGGGGTCCGGGCGCAAAGGCGGGTTCGCCGCTCTCGAATTTCGCCGGCGCGTTGGTTCCGAATTCGTCCGCGAGTTTGCCGGCCAGCTCGAAACGCGCCTGCAAACCATTCGTCACCGTCCACGGCCGCACCGGCGCGGCGGCGAGCGTTTTCTCCCACGCTGATTGCGCAGCGACGATCTGCGGTTCCAGCTCGCGCAGACGCGTTTCGGCGGCGGCGAGCTGGTGTTCGAGTTTCGCCAGTTCTTGGTCCTGCGCGTCGGTCGGCGCGGTGAGCATCGGCGGTGAGTTGCCGATTTTCACGGCGCGGCCGCGTTCCGGGACGTTGTTGAAGAAGGCGAACAGCTCGTAGAACTCGCGCTGCGTGACCGGGTCGTACTTGTGATCGTGACAGCGCGCGCAGCCCAGCGTCAGGCCGAGCCACACGGTGGCCGTCGTGTCCACGCGGTCCACGACATACTCGACCGCATACTCCTCCGGCACGATGCCGCCCTCGGCGTTGCCGCGGTGATTGCGATTGAAACCGGTGGCGAGGCGTTGCGCGCGCGTCGCGTTGGGCAGCAGATCGCCGGCGATTTGCTCGAGCGTGAATTGATCGAACGGCAGGTTGCGGTTGAAGGCCTCGATCACCCAGTCGCGCCAGCGCCACATGAACCGCTCACCGTCGCTCTGGTACCCGCTCGTGTCGGCGTAGCGCGCGGCGTCGAGCCAGCGGCTGGCCATGCGCTCGCCATACCGCGGCGACGCGAGCAGGCGGTCCACGACGCGCTCATAAGCCCGCGGCGACGCGTCGGCGAGAAAAGCGTCCGCCTCCGCCAGCGTCGGCGGCAGGCCGGTGAGATCGAACGACACGCGGCGGATCAGCGTGGCCCGGTCGGCCTCGGGCGAGGGCTGGAGGCCTTCGCGCGCCAGGCGTGCGTGGATGAAATGGTCGATCGGATTTTGAGCTTTGAGCTTTGTGCTTTGAGCTTCCGGCACCGCCGGGCGCCGTGGCGCGATGAACGCCCAGTGCGCCTGCCATTTCGCTCCCTGCTCGATCCAGCGACGCAGCACTTCGATTTGCGGCGCGGTCAGTTGGCGTCCTGATTTCGGGGGCGGCATGCGGTCGTCGGGATCGTTCGTCGTGATGCGACGGATGAGTTCGCTCTTCGCCGGCTGGCCGGGGACGATGGCGAAGTGATCGCCCAGCTTCGCCTTTGCGCTGGCTTCGAGATCGAGACGCAGGTCGGCCTTCCGTTTGGCCTGGTCCGGGCCGTGACATTGAAAACAGGTATCGGAGAGCAGCGGGCGGACGTCGCGGTTGAACTCGATGGGCACCGACGCCGCGCGCTCGGCGGCACGGACGGGAGCCACGGAATTCAGGAGCGTCAATGCGAGGGCGAAGAACACGCCCGGCGAATGACTGGGCGAGCTTCGTCCTTCGAGGACGAAGGCGCGGGCGGCGAGGTTGAGCTTCATGCAAGGCGTTCGTGTAGAGGAGCAACGGTCGCATCGTGTCGCGTCCGCCGGGCAAATCAAGCCGTGTCGGGGTTCGCGTGAAATCGGCCGGGCATCGTGAGGCCGTCGGCGACCGGCGCTCGCGACACGGCGAGAGCGAGGTGCCGCGAGATCTGAAAAAAATCAGCGCCTCCGGGTGAGCAGGCGGGCCAGCCGCCCGCGCTCCCGCCGCCAGCGTCCGCCCGTCAACCACTTCGGGACGCCCCGGAAAATCGAAATCACCGGGCGCGGGGGAAAGTTTTTGACAGCTTCCGGGCAGGGGCTAGCCTCCGCGCACATTTTCGGCAACAACACCAAACACTCACTGTCTATGCGTTTCGGCATCAATTCCTTCCTCTTCACCTCCCCGTTCACCAACGACAGCACCAAGCTGTTCAAGACCTTCAAAAAGTGGGGCTTCGACACGGTCGAGATTCCGATCGAGGACCCGTCCCACATCGATCCAACGCACGTCCGCAAGGAACTCGACAAGGCCGGGCTGGCGTGCGGTTCCGTCTGCGCGTGCATGGGGCCGGGCCGCGATTTCCGCGGCAGTGACAAAGATCAGGCGACGGCGATGACCTACTGCAAGGCGCTCGTGGATCAGGCCGCCGTGCTCGGTTGTCCGAACATCATCGGGCCGATTTACTCGGTGGTCGGCTTGATCGGCGCGCACGAGGACGACGTGAAGAAGCAGCACTTCGCGCTCGTGGTGAAGAATCTGAAGGAGCTGGCCGACTACGCCGCGACCAAGGGCATCACGCTCTGCATCGAGCCGCTGAATCGCTTCGAGACGGATTTCTGCAACACCTGCGACCAGGGCCTCAAGCTCATCAAGGCCGTCGGCAAGAAGAACGTGAAGCTGCACCTCGACACGTTCCACATGAACATCGAGGAAAAGAATCAGGCCGCTTCGATCGTCAAGGCCGGCAAGCATCTCGCGCACTTCCACGCCTGCGGCAGCGACCGCGGCACCCCGGGCAACGATCACATCGACTGGAAGCCGATCGTCGGCGCGCTCAAGCAGATCGGTTACAACGGCGACGTGGTCATTGAATCGTTCACGACCGATGTGAAGGTCATCGCCCGCGCCGCGGCCATCTGGCGCAAGATGGAGCCGACCCGCAACGAGATCGCGGTCAAGGGGCTGGCGAACTTGAACAAGTTTTTCGGGAAGAAAAAGTAGCCCGCGGGCGCGGCGGCTCCGTACCCAGCCATGCAAACCATCCCGGTGGAACTCGACCACGGCGTCCTGCGTCTGCCCGCGCAGTTTGTGCCGCCGCCGAACACCCGGCTGGCGGTGTTGCTGCTTGGGGCGGAGGATGCGGGCGAATTGGCGCAGCAGGGCGGGGCTTTCGATTTTCTGGCGGAGGAACCGGAGTTGTACTCCGACGCGGACCTCCTGCCGGGGCGCGTCAATCCAGCGTTCGGGAAACATTGAGCGCGCTCGGCCGGTTGCCGGAAGATTTGTTGGTTGTCCTGAAAACTAAACTGATGTCCCTGTTCCAACTCACCTAAACCAAATCATGAAACTCCATTCGTTTGTCTCCACCCTCATCACCGCGGTCGGTCTCGCGACCAGCGCCTACGCCGCCGAGGAAGGCTTCAAGCCCCTCTTCAACGGCAAAGACCTCACCGGCTGGGAAGGCCGCAAGGAACATTGGTCCATCGTGGACGGCGCGATCACCGGCACCACCACCAAGGAAAACCCGGCCAAGGGCAACAACTTCCTCATCGCCAAGGACGGCGACAAAAACCTCGTCGTCGGCGATTTCGAGCTGCGGTTCTCCTACAAGTTCGGCAGCGATTCGGGCAATTCCGGGGTCCAATATCGCAGCAAGGACTTCGGCAATTTCGTCGTCGGCGGCTACCAGGCGGACTTCGAGGTGGGCAAGACCTACTCCGGCATTCTCTACGAGGAAAAGATGACGCGCGGCATCATGGCCGGCCGCGGCGAGAAGGTCGTCTGGGGCAAGGACGGCAAGAAGCAGGTCGTCGGCAAAACCGAGAAGACCTCGGCCGAGATCCAAGCGGCGATCAAGGCCGGTGACTGGAACGAATACGTCGTTATCGCCAAGGGCAACCATCTCCAGCACTTCATCAACGGCAACCAGACCGTCGATGTGGTGGATGAAGACGAAAAGAAACAGGTCATGACGGGCATCCTCGCGCTCCAGCTCCACGCCGGCCCGCCGATGAAAGTCCAGTTCAAGGACATCCGCATCAAGGAACTGAAATAGTCGGTTCGATTAACCGTTTCGCGAAGGGCGTGCTACAGAGCGCGCCCTTTTTATTTCCGGGAACCAACCGCAGATTGTCAGAAAACCCGTTTGAAGCCACCGCTTGTCTCGCTAGTCTGAGGCCGCACTCTTGTAATCAAGCCATGAAAAAACTCTGCCTCACCATCGTTCTCCTCGCCGCAGCCTGCGCTGCTGACGCGGCGGACAAGAAGATCATCTTCATCGCCGGCCGCATCAGCCACGGCCCGCTCTCGCATGAGCACCGCGCCGGTTGCCTGCTCCTCGCCAAGTCCCTCGCCGGAGTTCCCGGCGTCGTCACCGAGGTCCACACCAACGGCTGGGTTTCTGATGAGAAAGTTTTCGAGGGCGCTGCGGCGGTGGTCGTGTACAGCGATGGCGGCGGCGGGCATCCGTTCCTGGTGGGCAACCATCTGCAAACCATCGGCGCGCTCGCGGCCAAGGGCGTCGGCATCGGCGCGATTCACTACGCGGTCGAGCCGACCACGCAGAAGGGCAACAAGGAATTTCAAGATTGGATCGGCGGCTGTTTCGAGACCTTCTGGTCGGTGAATCCGCACTGGGACGGCGATTTCACGAGCCTGCCCACCCACGAAGTCACCACCGGCGTGAAGCCCTTCAAGACCAATGACGAGTGGTACTATCACATGCGTTTCCGCGACGGCATGAAGGACGTCACGCCCATCCTCACGGCCTTGCCCCCGATCCAAACGGTTCGCTGGAAACCGGGCGACAAACCCTCCAGTCATGGCGGCAACGAAGGCGCGTATCAGGATGCCATAGTGAAACGCAACCCGCAGCACGTCATGTGGGTCACCACGCGCCCGGATGGCGGCCGCGGCTTCGGCTTCACTGGCGGCCACAACCATCTGAACTGGGGCAACGAAAACCAGCGCAAGCTCGTCGGCAACGCCATCCTCTGGATTGCCAAGGCCGCCATCCCCGCCAGCGGCGTCGTCTCGCAGGTCACGCAGGAAGACCTCATGGCCAACCTCGATCCGAAGCAGGGCGCCAAGCCCAAGCCCACGCCGGCGACCAACAAACCCGCCGACAAACCCAAGCCCTGAACCGCTCCGCAGCGAATCACCGCTCCGTTTCCCACCGCCTCGTTTCCTTCCCATGAAAATGTTTCGCACCACGATTCTCTCCACCCTGCTGCTCGTCGGCCTCGCCACGGCCGCCGATGCTGCGGACAAAAAAATCCTCCTCATCGCCGGACGCCCGAGCCACGGGCCGGGCGATCACGAATTCCACGCCGGCTGCCAGCTTTTGAAAAAGTGCCTCGACAAGGTGCCCGGCATCCGCGCCGAGGTTCACAACATGGGCTGGCCCAAGGACGACGCGGCATTCGCGGGCGCGGACGCGGTTCTCATTTACGCCGACGGCGGCGGCGGGCATCCGGCGATCAAGCCCGAGCGCATGGCGCTGCTCTACAGCCTTGCGAAAAAGGGCGTTGGCATCGGCTGCGCGCATTACGGCGTCGAGGTGCCCAAGGGCGATCCCGGCAAGGCGCTGCAGGACTGGATCGGGGGCTATTATGAAAATTCGTTCAGCGTGAACCCCATGTGGTCGCCCGAGTACAAGAGCTTCCCCGAACACGCCGTCACCCGCGGGGTGAAGCCTTTCTCCGTCGTGGACGAATGGTACTTCAACATGCGCTTCCGTGAGGACACCAAGGGCCTCACCCACATCCTCGTGGCGACGCCTTCCGATCAGGTCCGCAATGGTCCGTATGTGTATCCCAAAGGCCCGTATCCGCACATCCAAGAGGCCAAGGGCCGCGCGGAGACGATGATGTGGACGCTCGAACGCGCCGATGGCGGACGTGGCTTCGGCTTCACCGGTGGGCACAAACATCTGAACTGGGGCAATGACAACTTCCGCAAGGTCGTCCTCAACTCCCTCCTCTGGATCGCCAAGATAGAAGTCCCCGCGGGCGGCGTTGAGTCGTCCGTGTCCCCCGATGATCTCAAGGCGAATCTCGATCCCAAAGGCGGCCCGAAGCCCGCCCCGAAACCCGCCGCGCCCGCGCCGGCACCCAAACCTTGATTCCTTGATCCTGACCCGGCAGCGGTTCAACCCGCTGCCGTTCACTGTCTCCTTGTCGGTTGTCCCCAAAAACAGATCTCCGTCAGCAACGACCCACTCAACCCAACATGAAAAATCCTGCCTCCCTGAAATCCTGGCTCGTCGCCGGCGCGCTCGCGTCGGCCCTGCCCGCAGCCACCACCCTCATCGCCGCCGCGCCTGCGGCCGCGCCCGCCAAGGCCGTTGCCAAAGCGGCCGCCGCCGCCGATCCCATGCGTGATCCCGCCAATGCCGTCGCCGGCATCGACGTGGGCAAGGGTCTCAAAGCCCAACTCTTCGCCTCCGAACCGATGATGTTCAGCCCCTCGGACGTCGAGGTTGACCACTTGGGCCGCGTCTGGATTTGCGAGGTGAAGAACTATCGCGGTCGCAAAGGCAGCCGGCCCGAGGGCGACCGCATTCTCGTCCTCGAGGACACCGATGGCGACGGCAAGGCCGACAAGCAAACCGTCTTCTACCAGGGCAACGATGTGGATTCCGCCCTCGGCATTTGCGTGCTGCCCAGCCTGGACGGCAAGACCACCAGGGTCATCGTCTCCTGCGCGCCCAACGTGTTCATCTTCACCGACGTGGATGGGGATTTGAAATCCGACAAGAAGGAGCTGCTCTTCACCAAGGTCGGCAGTGCGCAGCACGATCACTCGACCCACGCCTTCACCTTCGGCCCCGACGGCAAGCTCTACTTCAACTACGGCAACACCGGCAAAGGCGTTTCCGACAAGGACGGCAATCCCATCGTGGACACGCAGGGCAACGTCGTGAACGACTCCGGCAAGCCCTACCGCCAGGGCATGGCCTTCCGCTGCAACCCCGACGGCACGGGCTTCGAGGTCCTCGGCCACAACTTCCGCAACAACTACGAGGTCGCCGTCGATTCCTTCGGCACCCTCTGGCAGTCGGACAACGACGACGACGGCAACCGTTCCGTGCGCATCAACTTCGTCATGGAATTCGGCAACTACGGCTATGTGGATGAACTCAGCGGCGCGGGCTGGGGCACCGCGTGGAAGAACGCCAACGCCAAGACCAAAATCGCCGACGACTACAAACCCATCTACCACTGGCATCAGAAGGATCCCGGCGTGGTCCCGAACCTCCTCGTCACCGGCCAGGGTTCGCCCACCGGCATCTGCTTCTATGAAGGCGACCTGCTCCCGGAAGTTTTCCGCGGCCAGATGATTCACTGCGACGCCGGCCCGAACGTCGTCCGCAGCTACCCGGTGAAAAAATCCGGTGCCGGCTACACCGCCGCCATCGAGCCAGTTCTCACCGGTGCGCGCGACAAATGGTTCCGCCCCTCCGACGTCTGCGTCGCGCCCGATGGCTCGCTGATCGTCGCCGACTGGTACGACCCCGGCGTCGGTGGCCACGCGATGGGCGACCTCGATCGCGGCCGCATCTTCCGCGTCACCGTGGATGGAGCCGAAAGCTACAAGGCACCAAAGGCCGACTTCTCCACGCCCGCCGCCGCGGCCGCCGCGTTGAAAAGCCCGAACCTCACTGTCCGTTACCTCGCCTACACCGCGCTGCGCGGTTTCGGCGCGGGAGCCGAGGCGGAACTCGCGAAACTCTTCACCTCCGGCGCTCCCCATCATCGCGCCCGCGCCCTCTGGCTCCTCGCGCAACTCGACGGCAAAGGGGCCTCCCATGTCGCCACCGCGCTCAAGGATCAGAACGAAGACATCCGCATCACCGGTCTGCGCGCCGCCCGTCGTTACAACCTTGATCCGCTCGGCGCGGTCACGCAGCTCGTGAAAGACCCGTCCGCCAGCGTCCGCCGCGAATGCGCCATCGCCCTCCACCACAGCAAGGCCCCCGAAGCTCCGAAGCTCTGGGCCACCCTCGCCCAGCAACACGACGGCAAGGACCGTTGGTACCTCGAAGCCCTCGGCATCGGCGCGGACCGCCAGGATGACGCCTATTTCGGCGCGTGGCTCGCCCTCGTCGGCAACGACTGGAACACCCCCGCCGGCCGCGACATCATCTGGCGCGCGCGTTCCACCAAAACCCCCGCGCTCATCGCCAAGATCGCTACCGACAAAAACGTCACCGCCGAAGATCGCGAACGTTTCCTCCGCGCCCTGGACTTCGTGCCCAAGTGCAAGGAAAAGGACGACGCCCTCGCCGCCATCGCCCTCGGCGGCCTGTGATCTGATTCAATCAGATTCGATTCCTTCCTTCACCACTGGCCGGCGGCAAAACCGCCGGCCAGTTTTTTTGCGCCTCGGTCATCGTGCTCCCGGCACGTCCCTTCCCATTCCCCTGCCCCAAATTCCCCTGCCAAATCAGCGAGCGGCCGCCTCCCACTCCACCGCCCAAATACTCGGCAAAACCTGTCAGAGAAAAAGTTTTTCAACCACGGATGCACCCTGACGGACCCGGATAGGGAGGATGGATTCGCGAACCCGCGCCAAAACGGATGCCCTCCATCTGCCTTGCTGCTCGAACTCACCCCGGCGGCCACGTCATCGCGCGCCCACCCAAAATGTGAACGTGCAGGTGCGGCACCGATTCCCCGCCGTCACGCCCGTTATTGATGACCAGCCGATACCCGCCGCTCAGGCCGACCTTCTGCGCGACCTCGGCGGCCTTGAGCAGGAGGTGCCCGAGCAGTTGCTGATCGCCCACCTGCGCTTCGCCGACCCGCGGGATGGGCCGCTTCGGCACGATCAAAATGTGCGTCGGCGCCTGCGGCGAAACATCGCGAAACGCGGCGACGAGGTCATCCTCATAAACGATGGCCGAGGGGATTTCGCGCGCGATGATTTTCTCGAAGATGGTTTTGCTCATGCCGGATGAAATACCGAATTAAACTGCGGGAAGCCAGCGGGCAGTGGGCGCACATCGCAAAGGTATCGGCGACCGGAGCCGTTGAGCCGAAGCACCAAGTTCAAAGTTCAAAGCTCAAGGGAAACTCCAAATTCCAAGCTCCGCTCAGAACGCGGTCTGCGGCGGGCATTGCCAACGGGATCGCACCGGATCCACGGGTGCGTCCGTGCTCCGGAGATGGCAATACCGTCGTCGTTGGTGCTTGGACCCGCTTGGCCCTTCCCTTGAGCTTTGAGCTTTAGCCTTGGAGCTTTCCCAAAACCGTCCCCCGGCTCACATCACCATCCCGCCATCGACCGCGAGCACCTGTCCGGTGATGTAGCGTGCGCCGGGACCAGCCAGAAAAAGCGCGGCCTCGGCGATATCCTCGGATTGGCCGAGCTGCGCGAGCGGGATTTGCTTGAGCAGCTCCGCCTTCATCTCGGGCTTCAATTCCGCGGTCATGTCGGTCTCGATGAAACCAGGAGCCAGCGCGTTGGCCGTGATACCGCGCGAGGCCAGCTCGCGGGCGACCGACTTGGTGAAGCCGATGAGGCCGGCCTTGCTCGCGGCGTAGTTGCACTGGCCGGCGTTGCCTATCAGGCCGATGACCGAGGCGACGTTGATGATGCGGCCCGCACGCTGCTTGAGGAAGGCGCGGGTGAACGCCTTGGTCATCGTAAACGCCCCCTTCAAATTCGTGTCCAACACCGCGTCCCAGTCCGCCTCGCTCATGCGCATGAGCAGCCCGTCGCGCGTGATGCCGGCGTTGTTGACGAGGATGTCCACGCGCCCCGCCTCGGCGAGAATCTTCTCCGCGGCCGCGGCCACGGCGACCGGGTCCGAAACATCGACCGCGTGCGCCCACGCCCGGCGGCCGAGGGCGCGAATTTCGACGGCTACTTTTTCCGCGTTCTCCAGCGTGCGCGAGATGCACGCCACGTCCGCCCCGGCGGCGGCGAATTTCAAGGCGATGGCGCGGCCGATGCCGCGGCCGGCACCGGTGACAACGGCGATTTGGTTGATGAGTTGGCTCATGGAAATAAAGGGGAATTTCGATTTGAGAACGGCGGATGACGAAGTGGAAATGTGAACTGCGGAAACCTTAAACGGCAGGGCTGTTGTTCAGTGCCGTGACCGTGGCGGCTAGGCTCGCCGCGTCGCCGACGTTGAAAACTGCGACGGTCTTGTCGATACGCTTCATGAAACCAGTCAGCGCCGTGCCCGGTCCCAGCTCGATGAAGCGCGTGAAACCGCGCGCGAGCAGATGGCGGATCGACTCCTCCCAGCGCACGGAACTGGTCACCTGCTCGACCAGCCGGGCCTGGGTTTCGGCCGCGGTGCCGTGGGCCTGCGCGGTGACATTGGAAATCACGGGAACCGTCGCGGCCTGAAACACCACACCCGCCAGCACCGCCTGCAACCGCGGCTGCGCCGCCGCCATCAGCCGCGAATGATACGCGCCCGCGACCGTGAGCGGCAGCGCGCGCTTGGCCCCGCGCGATTTGGCGAGCTCGCACGCGCGCGTGATGCGCTCGCTCTCGCCCGAGATCACGAGCTGCCCGGGGCAGTTCAGATTCGCCAGCTCCACGCCCGCTTCGGCGCACACCGCGCGCATGGGCGCCTCATCGAGACCGATGATCGCCGCCATGCCGCCGCGCGTCGCCGCGCAGGCCTCCTGCATGAACCGTCCGCGCTGCCGCACCACGCGCAGACCGTCCTCAAACGACATCACGCCGGCCGCCGTCAGCGCCGTGAATTCCCCGAGCGACAAACCGGCCGTCGCCTCGAAGCGCAGCGTCGGCACCTGCTGTTTCAGCAGCTCAAACGCCACCCAGCTCACCAGAAAAATCCCCGGCTGCGCGTTCTCCGTATTGGTCAGCTCCGCCTCCGGTCCGCCAAAGCAAACCCCCGCCAGATCACAGCCCAGCGCCGCATTGGCGCGCTCGAACCACGCGCGCGCCGCGGGATGCTGCTCCGCCCAATCCTTCCCCATGCCCACAAACTGGGCGCCCTGCCCGGCAAACAACAACGCGGTCTTGCTCATAAAGTGCGCTGGACTAAACACGAATCGCGGCAGGCGGGGAAGGAGCGATTTGGCCGCGCGACGAGAACGGGGGAAGTGACGCGTGACGGGTGACGGGTAGTTCGTGAACCACACCTCCAGGCCTCAGCGGTACCGATGCAGTCAGCGCGGAAGGAGCGCGGCCTTCAGGCCGCAGAAACGTGCGCCCGCAGCGACCGTTTCAAACCACCTGAACGCGTACCTCCACTCACTATTTGGTGAGTCTTAGAAAGGTGGTTCGGTAATTCGCCCGCCCTATACAGGATGCACGTTTCTGCGGCCTGAAGGCCGCGCTCCTGTCGCCCTCACTGCATCGTTCCGGCCAAACTCCCCCATCACCGCTCCCCGATGACTAATCACTAATTACTCTTCCCCGTCCCCTCCGGCCTCCCGCACTTGAACAACGTCGGGCGCATGTCCTGCGGATACCGTTTGCGCGAGAGCCCGTTGTTGTCCGTGGCCAGCCAGATCGCGTCCTTCGTCACCGCCAGCCCCTCCATGACGCCCGTTCCGGAGCGCGTGTGATAGGCAAACTCGCGGCTCTCCTCGATTTCGCTGAAGTCGTATTCGGCCAGGATCGCGTGGTTCTCGGGGTTGATTTTGAGGACGACCTGCTTCTCGCGCAGCAGGGCGTAAAGCGCGCCGTCGTCCCAGCTCAGGTCGGAAAAATGCACGTCGGACGTCAGCCAGCGCTTGGTGCCAACGGTGAAATCGTCGATCACCCGCAAGGTCGCGACATCCACCACGATGATGCGGCCCTTGTCGCGTTCATTGGCGACGTAAAGCCGGTTGCCACCCACCGCCACGCCCTCGAAGGACGCGTTGGCATTGCGCGAGTTGAAATATTTCCGCACCGGCTTCCAGTCGATCTCGAGGCGCTCGACCTTTTGCGTGGCCGGATCGAAGCGCAAAATCCACCGGTTGTCCTCCTCGCAAATGTACAGCCGCCCCCGGTCATCGCGGCCGATGCCTTCGCAGTCGTAGCGCCCGTGCTTCTGCGGCGCGAAGCCGGCCAACTGCTCCACCGTGAAACAATTCGTCACGGGCACAAGATTCGCGGATTTCACACCCGGCAGAAACTCGATGCGGAACAGCGAAGCCCCGCGATCATTGAGCGTGAGCAGGTCGCCGTTGGTGAGCACCAGCAAACCCGAGGCGTCGAAGCGCTGACCGTCGGGGGCGTTCAACTGCCAGGCCTGTTCAAGTACCAGTTGGAAATGCGGATACGCCCCCGAGTGCTTCTTGGGTTTTGTGGGGGGGGAGGACGGCGGCGCAACCTCCACCGACGTGACCGGTTCGGATTCGGGCGTGGACTGCTTGCCCGACGTGCAACCGGACCAGCCGAGTCCGAGCAACGCGAGCAAGACCAGCCAAGGCTTGAAGTGGGGTCGCATGGCCACAGGCTAACAGGGGGCGGATGCGTTTCAAGCCACACGGCGGCGCTGGCGGGAGCGCGGCGTTTACGCCGCAGAAGCGTGGACCGCGAATGGCGCTCCCGAACCCTCCCCGTCCCGCCGAACACGGATTTGGCAAAGGAATGGAGGCAAAGGAATGAAGACAAAAATTCCCCCTCCCCATTCCTTTGCCCCCATTCCTTTGCCCAAAATTCCCCTGCCAAAAACTCCTCTGCCAAAAACTCCTCTGCCCATCCCCCCACCCGCTGAGCACGTCAGCCCCATGCCGCTGCGTCTCCGTGCCCGCCCCCCTGCCCCGCTCACGGCTCGATCATCCGCTTGAACCGTTCGATCACCTGTTTCTGCACGGTCGCATCGAAATGGTTGTACGTGTCCATCTCGGCGAAATCCAACCGCCCCTCCTGCCCCAGCAGCGAATACACCTTGCGCGCCTCGCCCACACACGCCCGCACGTCGTCGAGATTCGCCTGATAATCCACGCGCGGTGCCGCCACCAGCACCGGCCGGGGCGCGAGCAACGCCAGCACCTCGTGATAGTCATACGGAATGCGCGACTCATTGCCCACGAACCCACCCAGCCGCGGCAGCAGCATCGTCCACTGCGCCCAGCGGGCCACGCCGCCGGTGCTGCGCTCGTTGTTGTCCAACCGCATCGGCGTGAACCCCGCCACCGACACCACGCCCGCGATCCGGTCATCCAACGCCGCCGCGTGCAACGCCGCCATCGCACCCGTGCCGTAGCCTACGAGGTAAATCCGCTTCGCATCCACCAGCGCCGTGCGCTCGAGCGCATCCACGGCGGCCTGAATGTCCTGCACCGTTTTCCCGAGCAGCGACCAGTTCGGATAACGCCCGTAGAAACCCGCCGCCTCCGGCACGCGATACCCCTGCCCGATCTGATCGAACGCCAGCACGGCGAAGCCCGCCTTCGCCAGCGTGACGTGCGGCGGATCGCCGCGCCGGTAGCTCGGATAATAACCGCCCGCCGGATTCATCGGATGCAGCCAGATGATCGCTCCGAGTTTCTTCCCGCCCTTGTCCGCGCCCGCCGGAAAATACAGGTCGCCGTTCACGTAATTGCCGAAGTTCAAACTCTGCCGCCCGAGGTCCGCCGGCGCCGTCGCGCGCCGCAGCAGCGTGGCCGTGGCAGGGACTTCCTTGCCGTATTCGCCGGGCTGGCTCACGACCCGCGGCGGCGCGTCACCGAGCACCCAGCGCACCTGCCGTTTCAACTCCTCGCGCCGCTTGTTCCACTCCGGCGCGGTCGTGATGAAATTCGGTTGCCCCGGCGGTTCGAGCGGATTATCCACGCCGCGCAACGGCAGTAGCTTCGGATCAAACTCCCGTCCCGGCTTGCTCATCACCCACTCGAGATGCCTCGGCAAAATCGGCTCTTCGCCTGGGTTCAGCGCCGACCGGCCGAACACGGTGTCGAGCCAATCGACGTAGCCCTCGATGTCCTCCGCGCGCGTCTCGTGCCCGCCCGCGCGATACCGCAGCCGAAGGCCGTGATGCTCGCCGAGCAGCGAATACGCCTCGCGCGCCGAGTAAAAAGATTGCTCCACCGCCCACACGCTCTCGACCGGGTCGTTGTGCGCCGTCGAGATCAGGCACGCCCGCGGCGCAATGCACGCCAGCAGGCTGTTTTGGTCCACCGGCAGCTTGTTCTCGCGCCCGGCAAAAAACCGCAGCCGCGGATGGAACCAATCCGGAAACGCCCGCGTCATCAGCTCGATCCCCTCGCCGAACTGCGACTCGGAAAAATGCCGCCACGGACACGGCCCGCCCGCGCCGGCGCTGCTCGAAATGGTCGCCGTGATCCGCTCATCCAGCGCCGCCGCGATCAGCGCGAGCTTGCCGTTTCGGGAATGCCCCGTGAGCGCGATCTTCGCCGCGTCCACCAGCGGCAGCGTCACCAGATAATCAATGCACCGGCTCGCCGCCCACGCGCGCCGTGCCAGCTTGCCCCAGTCGTGCTGCGGATAGAGCGGGATGAACGCATCCGTGTCGTCGCGCGAATCCGCGCCCGCATACACGCACCCGATGTAACCGCGGCTCGCCGCGATCAACGCCCAGCGCCGGTGATTGTCCTGTGTGATGAACACCGGGAAACGCCCCTCGCCCGGGGGAATCAGCAGCTCGACATGCAACCGTCCGCGCCCCTCCGGCCCGAACTCCAGCACGATTTCCTGCACCGTCACGCCGTCCTCCGTGCGCGTTTTCATCGACCCAACCTTCACATTGCCCGGCGGCGGCGGCACCGAGCCGATGATGTAACGCTGGCAGAGTTGAAGAATTTCCGTGCGCCGCGCGGGCCATTGCTCGGGCGTGCGCACGAGGTGGCCGTCGGCGAATTTCATCGGCCCCGGCAGGAACGCCATGCCCGTCATCTTCTCAAAATCCGGCGGCAGCTCGCCGCTGGCTGCGAGCCATTTCTCCCACGGCTCGCTCTTCGGCAGCAGCCGGCGCAACTCCTCGAGCAACGCCTTGCGTCGCGCCGGATCGTCCTTGGTTTCCGGGCTGGTCTGCGCCCTCGCCGGTGACGCGCTGATGGCGAGCACGAAGGTCAGAAGCAGAGCGCCGCCCAAACGGATGGCACGGAGAAAACGGGGGCAAATCAGTTTCATGCCCGCGAGCATAGCCTTGTCGGAAATTGTGTGGCGAAGGGATTCTCGCCCGTGCGTCCGCCGCTTCAGTAGGGAAGCGTTGCGCGCGTCCCTAACCTTTCCGTGCCCCGCCGCTCCCGCCTGAAACCCAATGCCTGCGAAAACCTTCACGCGCCCGACCGGGAAAAATGCAGGGCCGCGCGCAACGCGGCCCTACCACGAGGCCCACTCCCGCCTTGAATTCTCCCGCCCATGCAGACACATTTTCACTCCAAGAACCCTGAACTCTCCGCCGTGCGTTCGTCGCGGCGGGCCACCGCCGGAGGCCCCGATGCCCCCGGCAATTGCTGCTTATGAAAACGCTTCTCACCCTTGTTCTTGGCGCGTGGACTTTCCTCCTCGCCACCTGCCCTCTCTCCCTCGTATCCGGCGCGACGATCGACGTGCTCCTGGCCACCGACCAGACCCCAGGCGATGCCGGGCTTGCCCGGGTCTTGTCGGTCGCCGGTGGGTTCTGGGACCGGGGCGGACGCGTGTGGATGCAGGGCCTCTATCGGCCCGACGCGCCCAGCATCGTGGAACGAAACGCGGTCTGGCTCTGGACCGCGCCGGCCGCCGGGACCAGGGAATTCTATCGCGACGGCAATTCCGTGCCTTATTACGTGAGCGGCGTCGCGGGGCCGCCGATCCCGATGTCCGTTCCAAGATACGCAGCGGGGTTCGGGGGCTACGTGCCGCCCGCGAACTACGCGGTTTTCAGCAGCGGGGTCGCCGGCGTCCCGGCGGCGGAGGGGATGATCCGGGCGCTGTGGACCCGGCGGCTCGATCTGCCCGGTGACATTGCCGCCGCGTACTTCGTGGTGAACGATCTCGAAAGCCATCGGGACGGCGTGCGGGCGTTCGTCCGCCCGCAGATCGACGATGCCATCATCCGCCTGCGCGCCTCCACGGCGGGTCTCGACACCAATTACTTTTTCACCACCAGCGACGGCGGCGGGGTCCAGAAATACTTCAACAGCGTCATCGACGAGCCGGTGAGCGGCAACAGCGGCAACCTCGTCTTTCAGGCGCGCGCCGATCTCACGGGGGTCATTTCCGGTCTCTCCAACGTCGTCCGGGTCGTCGCGGCCAGTTCGCAACTGGGGCTGCCGAGCCTTCCCGGCGGACTCTATTCCTCACTCCGGATTCTCGGAGTTGATCCCGGTGAAAACCTGCTCTGGGAAGCCGGCACCAACGGCGGAACCGTCGTGCTCCGCGGCGAGCCGGGCGCGTGGATGCCGCTGCTCGGGCCAGGCATGCCCGCGCCCCCGAGCCGCGCCAGCGCGCCTTCCCCCACGTCTCCGCTGGGCACCGTCGGGACGGTGGGGCTGGTGGCCCACGGCGCCGCGTTCTTCGCGGAAGCCACCTACGACGCGTCCGCCGGCGTGCTCGCAGGACGGGCCGCGCTGCTGCGGCACGACGGGAGCGCTCCCCAGATTTTTGCCCTCGAAGGCGAGGCGGTGGAGAGCACGGTTTCTGGTGGCGTGCTCCAACGCTTCACGCCCGGCGGCTACGACTGGCCCGACACCAATCTCGTCGCCTTCTACGGCCCGGTCCGCGGCGGCACCTTTTCGTTTGAAAGCCAGGCCCTGCTGCTCGCCAGCACCGGGCGGCTCCGGCAGCTCGCGCGCCAGCATGATCCCCTGCCCGTGCCCGCCAATGTCGATCGCATCTTCCAATTCCGCTTTCCCGTCCTCTCGGCGAAACCCGACGACACCGTGGCCTTCGCCGCGGAAGTCGAGTTCCTCGACGGACGGCGGCAGGAAATTTTGTACACCGTCACGGTGGGACCGACCAATCGCTACGACGTGATCCTTTCCGCTGGCGACACGTTCAGCGTGTCCACGCCCGACGGCCCGCGCACGGTGACCATCGCGCGATTCAACGGCGCGGCGTGGCGGCCGGGCACCTTCGACAAGCTGCTGGTCAGCGTGGATCTCAGCGTCGCGGGCACTTCCGCCGTGCTGTTGGTGGATCCTTCGATCCCGGTGCGGATGGCGGCGAGTCTCGCGGCCGGGCGGTTGCTTCTTCGCTGGCCGACCGGTCCGGGCGGAATCATCGAATCCGCGGTTTCGCTCGCGCCGCCGATCTGGTCACCCGTGACGCTGCCGGTCACTGAACGCGACGGCTTTCGGGAACTGGAGGTGGACACGGACGGCGTCCTACGCTTCTTCCGCATCCGGTAGGGACGCGTTGCGCGCGTCCCTGACTTTTTCCTGTCCGCCGCGCCCGCCTGCAAACCAACGCCCGCGCCAATCCCCACGCGCCCCTTCCTCGGTAGGGATGCGCTGCTGCGCGTCCCTAACTGTCCCCGTACCGCGACGTCCGCCTGCAACCACAGCCCACGCAAATCATCACGCGCCCGACCGGGAAGATTGCTCGGCCGCGCGCAACGCGGCCCTACCACGATGCCCTCGCCTCGGTAGGGACGCGTTGCGCGCGTCCCTGACTTTTTCCTGTCCGCCGCGCCCGCCTGCAAACCAACGCCCGCGCCAATCCCAACGCACCCAAACGGAAGATTGCACGGCCGCGCGCAACGCGGCCCTACCTCTGTTCCCGCTTCATCTCCCCCTCCCGCAACCATGCGAAAATCACCGGCGTCACCACCAGGATGTGCAACAGGCTGCTCACCATCCCGCCGATCACCGGCGCGGCCAGCGGCTGCATCACCTCCGAGCCGGTCTGCGTGCTCCACATGATCGGCAGCAGGCTGGCCACGATGGTCGCCACCGTCATCACCTTCGGCCGCAACCGCAGGCGCGCGCCGTCCTTGATTGCTTGCACCAGGTCCTCGCGCGTGAAGGCCGCCCCGCGTTCCGCGCGCCGTTTCGCCACGGCTTCTTCGAGATAAACCACCATCACCACGCCCGTCTGGATGGCCGTGCCGAACAGCGCGATGTACCCCACCCACACCGCCACGCTGAAATTGTACCCCAGCAGGTATTGCAAAAAGACGCCGCCCGTCAGCGCGAACGGCACCGCGAGAATCACGTGCGCCGCCTCCTTTGCCGAGCCGTACACCATGTAGAGCAGCAGGAAAATAATCCCGAGCACCGCCGGCACGATGAGCTGCAACGTCCGCTTGGCGCGCAGTTGATTTTCATACTGCCCGCTCCAATCAATCGTGACGCCCGGCGGCAATTTCACGTCTCGGTCGATCCGCGCCCGCGCCTCGTTGACGAATCCGCCGAGATCGCGGTCCTGCACATTCGCCTGCACGAACACGCGCAGACGCCCGTTTTCACTGGTGATTTCGCTCGGCCCCACGGTGCGCTGAATCTTCGCGAGCTGCCCGAGCGGAATGTGTTTGCCCGACGGCGTGGCGACCAGCACGTCACGCAACCGCTCGATGTCCCCGCGCTCGCCGCGCTCCAGCCGCACCTGGATGGGATACCGCTCGCGGCCCTCGATCGTGGTGGTGAGATTTTTTCCGCCAAGGCCGGCCTCGACCACATCCAGCACGTCGCGCGCGCGCAGGCCGTAGCGCGCCATCGCCACGCGGTCCACCTGCACCTCGAGGTACGGCTTGCCTTGCACCCGCGACGGTGCCACGCCCACGGCACCGGGGATCTCGCGCACGACGCGTTCCACGGCGAAGGCGAGCTGCTGCAACGTGTCGAGATTGTCGCCGAGCAGCTTGATCCCGACCTGCGCGCGGATGCCCGTGCTGAGCATCAGGATGCGGTTCTCGATGGGTTGCAAAAAGCCCGGCACATACCCCGGCACCTGCGTGAGGCGCTCGGTCAGTTCGCCGATGATCTCCTCGCGCGTGTAGCGTTTGCCGGACGCCGAATTCGTCCGCCACTGCGTCTCGGGCTTGAGCGTGATCGTGGTCTCGATCATCTCGACCGGCGCGGGATCGGTGGCGGTCTCGGCGCGGCCCAGCTTGCCCGCGGCGGACACGACCTCGGGATGCTGCGCAATGACGCGGTCCTGCCAGGCCATGATGCGCTTCACCTCGGTGAGCGACGTGCTCGGCAGCAGCACCGGCATGAACAACAGCGACCCCTCGTTCAACGTCGGCATGAACTCGCTGCCCATCCCGTGAACCACCCGCGCCGTGCGCGGCCAGCCGCGTTTCTCCAGCGCCTGCACCCACGACCGCGGCAAGCCATACGCCACCACCACCGCCGCCGCCAGCAGCGCCCCGGCGCACGCCAGCACCGTCTTCCGGTGCCGCAATGCCCAGTCGAGAATCGGATCGTACAGGCGCAGCAGGAATTTCATCACCCAGTTCGAGTCCTCCGCGTGGAACGGCCCGCGCACGAGCGCCGCGCACAGCACCGGGATGATCGTCATCGCCAGCAGCGTCGAGCCGACCATCGCGAAGGTCTTCGCGAAGGCGAGCGGGTGAAACAGTTTCCCCTCCTGCCCGGTCAGCGCGAATACGGGAATGAACGCGAGAATGATGATGACCATCGCGAAGAAGATCGGGCGGCCGACTTGCTGCGAGGCGGCGAGGGTGACTTGCCAGGTTTCGGCGGGGGTGAGGCGCGGGGCCTTTTCCGGTTGTGGCGTTCCGCCCGTGTTGTCGTGGCTGGCCACCCATTTCCGCTGCTTCTCCGCCTCCGCCTGTTCGCAGTGCCGGATGACATTTTCGGTCATCACGATCGCGGCATCCACCAGCACGCCGATGGCGATGGCGATGCCGCTGAGGGACATGATGTTCGACGTGATGCCAAACGCGTTGAGCAGCACGAAGGACACGAGGATCGAGACCGGCAGCGGGAACGTGACGATCAGGATGCTGCGGAAGTGAAACAGGAAAATGATGTGCGCCAGCGTCACGAGGATCACCTCTTCGGTCAGCGCGTGCCGCAGCGTGTCGATGGTGCGCTCGATCAATTCGCTGCGGTCGTAGAAGGACTTGATGCCCACGCCCGGCGGCAGGCTCGGGCCGAGCTGCGCGATCTTTTCTTTCACGCGGCGGATGACTTCCATCGCGTTCTCGCCGGTGCGCATCACCACCGTGCCGCCGACCACTTCGCGGCCGTCCACGTCCAGCGCGCCGCGCCGGAAATCGCCGCCGAGCTGCACCGTCGCCACGTCGCGCAGGTAGATCGGCGTGCCGTCGCGCTCGACGAGCACGATGTTTTCGAGATCGGCGAGGCTCGTGACGAGGCCGAGGCCGCGCACGACAAACTCCATCCCGTTCTCCTCGATCACTTTGCCGCCGACGTTCAGGTTGCTCTGGCTCACGGCGTCCATGACCAGTTGCAGCGTCACGTTGCGCGCGCGCATCTTCGTCGAGGAGACTTCGATCTGATACTGCTTCACGAAGCCGCCCATGCTGCCCACCTCGGCCACGCCCGACACGGCGTTGAGCTGATAGCGCACCAGCCAGTCCTGGATCGCGCGCAACTGCCCGAGATCGTAGCCGCCCAGCGGCGCGCGGGCGGGATCCACCGTGAGATAATATTGATAAACCCAGCCCAGGCCCGTCGCGTCGGGACCGAGCTTGGGGATCACGCCGACGGGCAAAAGGTCCGCGAAATAATTCAGCCGCTCGAGCACGCGGGTGCGGGCGAAGTAATTGTCGATGCGGTCCTCGAAAATCACCGTGAGCAGCGAAAAGCCGAACATGGAACTGGCCCGCACCGCCTGCACGCCCGCGAGTCCCTGGAGGTTCACCGACAGCGGATACGTCACCTGATCCTCGATCTCCTGCGGACTGCGCCCCGCCCAATCGGCATAGACGATCACCTGGTTTTCACTCAGGTCCGGGATCGCATCCACCGGCGTGCGGTAGATCGCCCGCACGCCGAACGCGATCAGGAAAATCACGCCCGCCACCACCAGCAGGCGGTTGCGCAGCGACCATTCGATGAGGCGGTTAATCATGGGTGAAGTGGGGGTGGTGCTTGGGCCCAGGAGCGCGGGCGGCCCGCCCGCAAGTTGCACCACGTAGGTAGGGCGCGCCTGTCCTCAGCACGCCGCGAACGGTGTGGATGTCCCACCGGCGCGCTGAGGACAGACGCGCCCTACCAATCGTTCCGAAAGTTCCTGCCGGGACCGCTGTAACAAGTAGCGCTTCTGTCTCCCTCGCCCCGTGAGGCACGAACGGGGAGAGGGCCGGGTAGAGGGGTGCTTCACCCTTGCGAGTGGCCCAACCGTGCGGAGCGCCTCCTCTCCCCGGCCCTCTCCTCCGTTCCGAACGGAGGAGAGGGAGCCGGAGGCCCTGGGATGGACTGCACGAACTTTCGCAAAGCCTGATACCAGCGGCAGCGTCCCGCCCCCGAGTTGCACCGCGTGGGTAGGGCGCGCCTGTCCTCAGCGCGCCGCGAACGGTGTGGACGTCCCACCGGCGCGCTGGGGACAGACGCGCCCTACCAATCGTTTCGAAAGTTCCTGCCGGGACCGCTGTAACAAGTAGCGCTTCTGTCTCCCTCGCCCCGTGAGGCACGAACGGGGCGAGGGCCGGGTAGAGGGGTGCTTCACCCTTGCGAGTGGCCCAACCGTGCGGAGCGCCTCCTCTCCCCGGCCCTCTCCTCCGTTCCGAACGGAGGAGAGGGAGACCGAGACCCCGGTGCGGACTGCAGGAATTTTCGCAAAGCCTGATACCAGCGCCGACACCGATGCCAATCTTACGCATGGTTCTCACGGCACCTCCTCCCCGCACTCGAGCATCTCGGCGCCGTAGTACGGATTGCGCAGCGGCCCCTGCAGTTGCACCCAGAACGACGTCACGCCCGGCTTCGGCGCCATCGGGCATTTGTAAATCTTCACGTTCTTGAACTCCGCCCGCCCCCGCAGCGCCTGCGCGAACTCGACCGTCACCGTGCTGAACGGCAGGAACGTCCGCCGCGCCGCCTCCAAATCCTTCGCCGTCGCCAGCTCCCCGACCGCCGCGAGTTTCCGCACCAGCTTCGCCCCCGGGGACGCCTCGGGAAACCCCGCCAGCAGCGCCGGCAGAACCGGGCGCAACCGCGCCGCATGCTGGTTGAAGTCCGCCAACTTGTCCGCCGCCAGCGCACCCGTGAGCGCATCCGCGACTGCGAAAAAATCCCGCGCCGCCTTCGTTTGTGTCGCGGTAAGTTCGGGCAACGCCGCGGGTTTTTCTCGCTGCGCGACCTCGCCCGCCGCCCTCGGCACCGGAGCCGCCGCGCCCGCCGACTCCACCGCCTGATTCAACTGCGCCTGCGAATCGATCAGCATGTTGCCCTGCGTCACCACGCGCTCGCCCTCGGCGATGCCGCCGAGCAATTCCCACGCATCATCGGCGAGCCGGCCCAGCTTGAGCTTGCGCTGCTCGAATGTGCCGCCGCCCTTGTCCACATACGCGAGCGCCTGCCCGGCCGACGACAACACCGCGCTGCGCGGAATCGCCAGCACGTCGGGCACCTCGACGCGCACGAGGCCCTCCGCATAAAGCCGGTGAAACAACTCGCGCCGCGGCCGGCCGTCGCGCTCGACGAGCGGGTTGTCGAGTTCCACGCGGATTTTCGCCGTGCGCGTTTTCTCCTCGAGGTTCGGATCGATGAACGTGATCGGCGCGGTGAAGACCTTGCCCGGCACCGATGGCGTCGTGATCTCGACGGTCTGCCCCGCCCGCAGCCAGACGAGGTCCTGTTCGTAGGCGTCGAACTTGAACCACATCTTCGCGAAGTCCGCGATTTCGAAGAGCTTCTCGCCCTCCTTCACATACTGGCCCTCGTAAACCGCGCGCTCGACGACCGTGCCGGACATGGGCGCGACGATCTCGGAGAGATAGTTGGTGCCGCGCTTTTGCCCCAGCGCCGCCACCTGCACCGGCGTTAATCCCAGCCGCAGCAGCCGCTGTCCCGCCGCCTCGAGCAACTGGCCCTGCTCGCCGCGCAAACCCGCGCGCGCGAGCGGCGAATCAGGCCGCGCCAGTGTGGTGTATTCGCGTTCCGCCGCCAGCAGCGCGGGGCTGTAGAACGTCGCCAGCGGCTGCCCCGCGGTCACTTCCGCGCCGAGATAATTCACGAACAGGCGCTCGATGCGGCCCTCCAAATACGCCGAGATGCGGCGGTGGCGCGTGTCGTTGTCATCAATCGTACCCGCCACCCGCAGCGTCCGCCGCAGCGTGCGCCGCCCGAGCGGCTCGGCCTGGACATTCATCACCTGCACGCTGTTGGTGCCGAGCGCGACCACGCCGGCGGTGACGACGAAGCCCGATTCGCCCGCATACACCGGCACGAGGTCCATGCCGCATATCGTGCATTTGCCGGCCCGGTCGGACTTGATCCACGGGTGCATCGGGCTTTGATAAAAGCGCACCTCGCGTGCGCCGGGCCCGGACTTCGCCGCGCCCGCCGCCCCCGCCGCGGGCTGACGTTTGCCAAAGAACCAACCACCCGTCGCCGCAAGCGCGGCGACGAGCACCAGCAGGAGAAATGTTTTTGCGTTCATGGGAAAAATTTCAGCCGTTGCGATGCGGTTGAGGCCACTTGTAAGACCGTAGAGGGACGAAGGACACAGCGCGGCGACGCCGCAACCAGAGCGGAGCGCGACAGGTCCCCGGTCGCGGCGGCAACTTCGCAGCCGAGGCGCACGGAGCTTCTGGCGTCGTCGCAACTGCGCGACTGCTGCGGGCGGGGACCGCCTGCGCGCCGGAAGCGTCCCGGCCCAACGAGGATCTCGTCGATGCGCTACCAACAATCGGACTGCTGGAAAATTGTGGCCGCCGCTTTGCTCCCGGTCCCGGAGGGACACCGCAGGAAATTAGCCGGGGGCAAGCCCGCGACAGCGGGCGCGGCCCCCGGTTACCTCGCCGAATGGGCCATGCCCCAGCGGGGCATCGGAGAAGTTTTTTGCGTCGCCCGTCTCGCGGCGTCTCCATCACCACACACCACCTCGGGCAGATCAGGCCGCCGGCAATCGGTCGGCATCCCGGGCCATTTCTTCGATGCCCCGCTGGGGCACGGATCCCCTTGGTATGCTTTCCGGGGGCTGCGTCCGCTGGCGCGGACTTGCCCCCGGCTAATCTCCTCCGGTGTCCCTCCGGGACGGGAAACCGGTGACCACGCGGCGCGCGGGCGGTCCCCGCCCGCAGCGGCTGCGCACTCACGACGACGCCAGAAACTCCAGGCGCTCCGACTCCGATGCCGCCGCTGCGACCGGGGACCGGTCGCGCTCCGCTTGGGCTGCGGCTTCGGCGCTCAGGGTACATCGTATCTCTGTGGTTCATCGAAATCGTTGGTGGTGAATGGTCGCGCCTCAGTGATGCCGAGGAATCGGCGCGGTGTTTGGAACCGCCGTCGCCGCGCCGTGCGCAGAGGCAGCCGGCGCGCGCGCGACCGACACCGGCCGGAGTTCGACCCCGTAGTAGTAGATCAGTTCCGAGAGGAGTTGGTGCTGCTCCGTGACGGCGCGGGCGAAGAGCAAGCGGCCCTCGAGCACCTGGCGGCGCAATTCGAGCAGGTCGTTGATCATGCCGCGCTGGTTTTCCCACGCCGCGTAGGCCGCGGTGATCGCCTGCTCGGAGCGCGGGATGATCTGGTCGCGATAGAGCACTGCCTGTCGCCGCGCGGCGTCGATGCGCTGGAGGAGATGGTACAGCTCCTCGCGAACGGTCAGTTCGTAATCGGCGAGTTCGAGTTCCGCCGTCTGCACGCGGGATTGCTCGCGGCGATAATCGGCGCGGTATTTCTCCGCGTTGCCCCACGGCAGGTTCAGTTTCATCGTGAAGAAACCTTCTCGCAGGCCCGCGTCGCCGCTGTACTGCCGGCCCGCGATGCCAACCGAGACATCGGGATAGCGCTGGCGGCGGACCAGTTCCGCCTGCGCGCCGGCCTGCGCGATCTCGCTGCGCAACACGGCCACGCGGGCATCGCTCTGCAACGCCACCGCGACGAGTGCCGGCGTGTAGGCGACCGGCGGGGCGATCTCGGGGAGGCGCAGCGACGGCCACGGCGAGCGGAGGTCGCGGCGCAGCAGGCGGTTCAGCGCGGCCCCGTTCTGATCCCGTTGGAGCAGTTCCGTGCGCAACTGCTCGGTGCGTTTGGCCCGCTCGTTCTGCATGCGCAGCCAGTCGGATTGCAGCACGGTGCCGAGGCGATACCGCTGAAGCGTGAGATCGACCATGGTCTCGGACCATTCCAAATCCTCGCGCAGAATGGCGGCGACGCGTTCCGAAAGTGCGAGGGGATAAACCGCGCGGGCGATCAGGCCGCGAATCTGGCGGCGCTTGAAATCCACATTCGCACCGGCGACCGCGGCTTCCGCCTCGGCCACCTGCCGCGCGGAACGGGGCTTCCCCCACAGCGGCAGCTTTTGTTCGAGGCTGTAGGCGAGGTTGCCTTCTTCAGACAATTTGGCCCCCCGGCTGCTCGTGACCGCGTAGCCGAGCATGAACATCGGGTCCGCCCACGACCGCACGCCAGCAACCTGATGCCGCGCCGCCTGCACGCGCGCGGCGGCGGCGAGCAACGCCGGATGATTCGTGCCCGCCTCGCGCACCAGTTGCTCGATCAGCGCGGTGGTGATCGGCACGGGCGCTGCGTGCGGTTGCGGCGCGGGAAGACGGACCTCCGCCGCCGGGCTGCCCGCCAACGGGAGCGCCAACAAAAAGAAAACCAAGGGAACCATTCGCATAACCAATCCGCTGCCACACCAAGACACACGACGCCCTGCCGCACGGCGTCAGGGCACACCACGGGTTTGGGGAGGCGGCTGATCAGAGCAGCAGGGCGCAGTTCCGACGGAAAATCGGAACGGCCCCGCGCGCGAGGATAACAGGGGAATGGGACGGGGAGCGGTCACCGGCGGCCGGCGCGAACCCGGCGGCGATGGTCTGCGGAGGAACGGCGAGGACCGGGAGCGAGGTGCCCGAAACGGAGCGGGTCGTCGGCGGAACCACGGGGGAGTTTTCGGCGGAACCCGGGCTGACGCAGCAGCAATCGCTGGCCCGCACCGTGCAGCCGCACGCGTCCGCCGCCGTCGCGGCCTGCCCCTCGAACATAGCCGGCCAGCCGGCGACCACGAGGGTCAAGAGGAGGGCGACGAACATTCTCACGATCCGAACGTAGCGGGCGCAGGGGAGGCGGTCAAAGGCGCAGTTCGGATTGGGGCCGCAGCGCGGGCAGCTGGAAACAGGCAAAGGAATGGAGGCAAAGGAATGGGATAAGGGAGAGAGGGCTGACGAATGGGGGCAGGCGTCCGCGCGCCGCGTGTGGGGCAGGCATCCTTGCCTGCCAGTTCACGGGGCATCCCTGCCCCGTGTTCCAAGTTGCGTCAGGGGTTGTCCGCCGAGGAAACGGGCGGCAGGGATGCCGCCCGAACTGGCAGGCAAGGATGCCTGCCCCACAGCCCAGGCGCACGCGGGCGCGGCGCGCCGAGGACAGCCGCGCCCTACCACCTGGTTTTCCTCCGCCGCATTCGATCACACCCGTCACACGCTTGATTAATCTTCCGCCACCCTGTCATCTCACCGGCGGCAAAAACGCCGTGACCGGTTGGGTTGAGATCATCCGCACCGACCTCCCAACGCCGCCCGCGCGGTCAGGCGAATGCGCCGAATTTTTCCCATGAAAAAACTGACCTCCATCCCCGGTTCGATTGTCGCCGCGCAGGGCTTCCTCGCGTGCGGCGTTTTCTGTGACATCAAACGCCTCGGCACCGGCAAAGGCTCGAACAAGGGCAAAAAGCGCGACCTCGCTCTGATCGTGTCGGAGGTGCCCGCGAGCGTCGCGGGGATGTTCACCACCAACCAGATTTGCGCCGCGCCCGTGAAGGTCTGCGCGCAGCAGGTGAAGGGCGGCGTCGCGCACGCCATAGTCGTGAACTCCGGCAACGCCAACGCCTGCACCGGCCGCCAAGGGATGAAGGACGCCCTCGAGATGACCGCGCTTGCCGGGGAGGCGCTCCACGTTCCCGCGACGCAAATCTTCGTCGCCTCCACCGGCCGCATCGGCGTGACGATGCCGATGGAAAATGTCCGCGCCGGCATCCGCGACGCCGCGCAACTGCTCGGCAACGCCACCGAACACGCCGACGAGGCGGCCGAGGCGATCATGACGAGCGACACGAAGCCGAAGCAGGTCGCGATCGAATTCCAACTCGGCGGCAAGACCGTCCGTATCGGTGGCATTTGCAAAGGCGCGGGCATGATCCAGCCCGGCATGAGCGCCACCGGGGCGCGCCCGCCCGCCGCGCCCGCCGGCCTGCACGCGACGATGCTCTGCTTCATCACCACCGACGCGGCGATTGCCGCCAAGCCGCTCCACGCCGCGCTACAGGAGGCCGTGGCCAACAGCTTCAACCGCATCACCGTCGATGGCGACATGAGCACCAACGACACGGTGCTCGTGCTCGCCAACGGCCTCGCCGGCAATGCCACGCTCACGCCGGAGAGCCCGGACTTCGCAATTTTTCAAAACGCTCTCAGCCATGTCTGTCTCGAACTGGCCAAGAAAATCGTGCGCGACGGCGAGGGCGTCACCCGCTTCGTCACCGTGCGCGTCACCGGCGCGAAATCCTTCGCCGACGCCGACGCCGCGGCGCGCGCCGTGGCGAACAGTTCGCTGGTGAAAACCAGTTGGTTCGGCGGTGATCCGAACTGGGGCCGCATCATCGACGCCCTTGGCTACAGCGCCGCGACCGTGGTCGAGGACAAGGTGGACATCGGCTACAGCGCGCCCGGCAGCCGCAAGATTCTCTACTCGCTCAAGCGCGGACAGCCGACCAAGGCGACGTTCAAAGACCTGTGCGCCGCCGTCGCCGCGCGGGAGTTTGATCTGCATATCAACCTCCATCTCGGCACAGCCGGCGCGCTGATGTATGCGGCCGATCTCACCGAGGAGTACGTTGAATTCAACAAGGGCGATGTGAGCGATCCGACGACGCTGGGAGGATGACCGCGGCGGATTCGCCAGCTATTTTGCAGGTTGAGAAGCCTTGTAGGTCCGCGACGACGGCAGGGAGAAATCAATCGACCGGAGTTGGAGCGACGACGCCGTCCCGCCCCCGGTCGTCCCATTCCTCACGCCGCCAGCGCCTCCGGGGTCAGGGGCACGACGGCGTGACGGCCAAAGTTGGGCGAGTGCCGCAGACGCGCCTTGAAGCCGCGGCGGCGCGTGGCGGTTTCGTCCGCCGAGTAGAGCTGTTTCACCAGCCCGAGGAAGCCCTGCTGGAGTTCCGCGACGGTCATGTTTTTCGGCCGGAAATTAATGTCGAAGAGCGTGCAGAGTTCCCATGCGCCGTCTTGGAGGATGCGGCCCTCGGCCTTGAGCCGGTGATAGAGCGGCGTGCCGGGGAAGGCCGTGAGGAAAGTGACCTGCACTTCATACAGCCCCGACTCGCGCACGAAGGTCAGCACGTCGTCGAACACGTCGGGCGTGTCGTTGTCGAGGCCGAGGATGAAGCAGCCGTTCACCGTGATGCCGTAGGACTGAATCTTGGCGATGGCGTCGCGATAGAGATCCACCTGGCGCGCCTTCCAGTCCGAGTTCAGTTCCATGCCGCCGAGGCTGCCGCGGTGCGGGCTTTCGAGGCCGATCAAGACCTGCTGACAGCCGGAGTCGCGCATCAGGCCGAGGAGTTCGTCGTCTTTGGCCACGTTGAGGTCGGCCTCGGTGAACCAGCGCAGGTCTTCCTTCACCAGTTCGCGCAGGAGGGTTTTGTAGTGGTCACGCAGGACGAAGCTGTTGTCGTCGGCGAACTCGATGAACGGGCGCGGCCAGATTTTTTTGATCTCGTGAATCTCGGCGATGACCTTCGCGACCGGCTTCACCTTGTAGCGCGACGTGAGCAGGATCGAGCTGGCGCAGAACTCGCATTTGTGCGGACACCCGCGGCTGGTCTGCACGGTGAGGCGGTTGTACTTGTCGGGGTTTAACAGATCGAAACGCGGCATCGGCGCGTCGCGCAGATCGAAGTTTCCGCCGGGCGTCTGCCGGTAAATCGGCTGCAACGTGCCGCGCTCGAAGTCGGCGAGCACCTGCGGCCAAAGCGGTTCGCCTTCACCAATTACCACGCTGGTGCAATGCGCCTTCGCCTCGTCCGGCAGCGACGTGACGGTGAGGCCGCCCATGACGACGGGAATCTTGCGGCTGAGATAAAAATCCGCGACGCGATAGGCCTCCTTGAGCTGCGCGGTGAAGGTGCTGATCGCGACGAGATCGTAATCTTCGGGCAGTCCGCCCAGTTCGCGCAGGTCGGCGATCTCACGATACTCGACGGCGAAGCTCGGCGGCGTGAGGCCCGCGAGCGTGAGGAGGCCGAGGCTCGGCATCGAGGCGACGATGCGGTTGCGATCGACGAAGCCCGGCAGCGTGAGGCCGAGCTGGGTGAGTTCGGGGTTGTGAGCGCGCACGCCGCTCATGGCGATGAATCCGATTTTTTTCATAAGGGGCCTTGGCAGTTTGCCGGCAACACCGGGTGGCGTCGCCGATTTTTCAGGGGTTGGTTTTTGGGGGTGATCAGGTTTTGGGCCGTTGGAGTTTTGGGAATCGGTGCCGACTCGCGCAGTCGCCCTTCCCTCTCTGCGTTCATTCCGATCTCTGCGGTGTTCCACTCCGCGCCACCACCCTCGGGGCGTTTCCGCCAACCACCGCAGAGATCGGAAAGAACGCAGAGACGGAAGGAGCCGAGGGAAATGCCCCGCAATCGCACGGCAGCCGCCCAGCATGCACGGCGGGACGCATCGGTTCGTGAGTGCGGCCGGGTTGGGCAGGGGAATTTGGGGCAAGAAAATGGGCAGGAAGGAATTGGCGGCGGGGCGGGATGGCCGTCGCGTTGGCAACCATCAGACCATCGGAAACTGGTCGCCGACGCCTGGCGCTTCGTCCCGGAGGGACACCGCAGGAAATTAGCCGGGGGCAAGCCCGCGGCAGCGGGCGCGGCCCCCGGTTTCACCGCCGAACGGGCCATGCCCCAGCGGGGCCTCGGAGAAGTTTTTGGTGTCGGCCGCACTGGAACATTTACACCACCGCTCGTCGCGTCGGGCCGATTCGGCAGCCAGTGACCGGCCAGCATCCCGGACCATTTCTTCGATGCCCCGCTGGGGCACAGAGCCATTCGGCCCAGCTTCCGGGGGCGGCGTCCGCAGGAGCGGACTTGCCCCCGGCTAATCTCCTCCGGCGTCCCTCCGGGACGGGAACCGCGCGGTCACGCTCTGAGCACGCGAAACCACCGGCGCAGGAATGGCGTTCCCACGTCGTTCGGTCGCGGCTCCAGCCCGCGGTACTACAACTCTGCAAAATCCTCGCGTGGCACGAGGATTTTTCCCGGAGCGCGGCTGTGTGCGCGGAGCACCAGCCGCAGCACGTTGGCCGCACGGGACGCCTCGGGTTCCATCGGATGTCGGCGAGGATTCGGGGCCGCTGCGGCTCGTCCTCGGCGGACACAGCCGCGCTCCTTCGGTTGCGGCTTCGCCGCCCTGTGTTCATCGTGTCTCGGTGATTCATAACGCGTTTCCCCGCTGCACGGTTTCGGTTCAGAGCAGATGCCACAGCTCCCACAAGGTCAGCACTGCGCCGGTCAGCAGACTGGCGACGGGAATGACGAAGGCGTTCCACCAGCGCGGGCTGGTGGCCATGAGCGCACACGCGACGGGCATGGTGATGGCACCGATGACGAAGGCCCACGACGCGACCAGCAGCGTGCCCGTCATCGCTGCGAACAGGCCGGCGGCGGAGTAGAACATCACGTTGATCACCGCGAGGCCGAAGAAGGAGATGTGCCCGAGGCGCAGCATCCGACGCGGGTAGCTGGTGTAGCCGCCGAGCCAGTCGGCGTGGTGGAATTTCATTCCGAGCAGCGCGCCGGAGACGAAGCCGAGGAGCACGCCGATCCAGGCGGCGAAGAGGTTGAGCATGGGAGGTTGGAGTTTCATGGCGGGGAGGGGTCAACGGTTGAAGGCGAAGGAGCGGGCGTGGTTTGGTTGCGGGGCCGATTGCGGCGACGCGAGGGCGCTGCTGGCGCGGGCGGGACCGCTTTGGAAATCGGCGAGCTGGGCGACGATCTGGCGCGTGACAACTTCGAGGCCCCGATCCAATTCCGCACGCAGCAGGGCCGCGTCGTTGGCTCCCCAAGCGGGGAACTTCCGGCCCTCGCTGCGATAGGCGACCCGGAAGACATCCAGCTCGCGACGGTCGTCGGCGCGCAGCACGCGCACGCGGTAGCCGAGGTGCAGTTGCAGCGTGGGATTGATTTCATCGGTGCCGCGCAGCGACCGCTCGCCGTGGTACAACTCGAGGATGGTGTCGCACTCGCGGCGTACGGAATTGGCCGCCGGCACGATGGAGTGGCACGTGGTCTGCCGGGTTCGCGCCAGGATGCGGCGGGTGGTTTCCGCGGTGATCGGCACGGACGCCGGAGTTTTGCTCAAGGCGCTGAGCGCGGGCGCGTGTTCGGCCTCGGGGATGCCTTGGGACGCCCCACGGCTTGCGCCCCAGGCTGCGCCTACGGGAGACCACACCGCGGCGACGAGGCTCTGCGCCAGCTCGAACGCGCTCCCGATCAGGACGACTGGTCCTTCCCCGGAGCTTGACGCGCGATGGCGATGGTTGTCTTCCCAAAAGTCGGACACTTGAGCGCCTTCGTAGGAAACCGGCGCCAGCGCCCGGGCGCCTGCGCTTGTGGCGCTTTTCACGGCCTCGGCGCGAGTCGGCGGGACCTGGATGCGGAGGGGTTCGTCTCGCAGAACGCTGCTGATTCCAATGGTTCCGAGCGGTCCGAGGCCTTGGCGGTACTCGCGCAGACCGCCGGGCGACACGGCGGGCAATGGTGCCATCGCATTGCGCGGCGGAAGCGCGGTGTGGGGTTGCGTGGCGCAGCCGGCGAGCCAGAGGCCCAGCAGGGCGGCCGCGCAACAGACGGTGGGTTTGACCAGTTGATGAATGGAGTGTGTTTTCATGGCAGGGGTTAGTGGTTGGGTGAAGTGGCATACGCAAACGCGAACGGCGGGAGCAGACAGGCCGCGACGGCGAGGGCGTCAGTGACCACCGCGAACGGAGTGAGTGCCACCTTGCGGAAGTCGGCGGTCGCGGTCTCGTACAACGGCAGCGGATAGTATTCCAATTCCCGGCCCTGCTCCGTCAGCGTGAATCCGTGATCGGAGGAACTCAGGCGCGCGCGCAGGCCGGAACCGCGGGTGAGCGCGGACGCGGTGAAGTTGGGCGCGGGGGGATCAAGCGGGATCGGCTGGAGACCAGCGGCGGCGCTCCGCGGGGCAAACTCGGGCGTCAGGTTGTTCCGCAGCCGGGCCGCATTCACCCGCGCGTAATAGGCCCGCGGCACCCGCGTCCGCTTGCCCTCGCGGGTCTCGAAATACGTCACCAACACATCCCGGCGATCCGGCGCGAGGAATAATTGAAGTTCCGGTTCGGCGCTGCCGCGAATCACGTCTCCGGTGCGTCTTTCGTTCCAAACTTGGGAGGTGGTGCAGCCGATGGCGAAGGACAGTCCGACGAGGAGCAGGGCAAATTTTGTTTTCATGGTTTGCTTGTAAGCCCGCGGTGCGCCGCTCCGTTAATCGAAATTAAAATTGCGACATTGCCGGAAGCGATGGGTGCGGGCGCAGCGGCGGACGCAGCGACGGAGAGCGGGCGGGATGGCGTGGGTGGGGGCGGAACTGCGAACCAGAAAATGGAGAACCGTGGCGGGGCACCGATGAACACGGGCTCGCGGAGGCGCAATCAGGCCGGAGCGCGGCCGTGTCGCAGACCAGCGGCAGCCGCCAATTCTGCGAGATGACCGGGAGGCATTTCGCGGTCGGTGGAAAGTGTCAGCGCGCTGCGGTTGGTGATTTGCACACCGCCGAATGGAGTTTGAACCTTTCCTGCCGTTCACGACGGACGGACCGCCCCGGCCGACGTCGCTGGCACCGCGAAGGATGCCGGAGGCATCCAAGAAATTAGCCGGTGGTGCAAGGAGCGCAGCGACTGGAACCACCGGTTCTGCCCCACCACAGGTGTCAACGCCCCGGCGGGGCGCGAGAAGGCGTGGAGGTTCCGCGACGGATGAAGCGCGGCGGTGACGGCGGCGTTTCGGGCGAGCGCGCGGCTCGCGCGCACCGCCGGGGCGCAGCGCCGGGTGAGACCTTGTTTCCGGTGGTTCCGCTACGTTTCACCACCGGCTAATATCTTGCGTGCCTCCGGCACGACGCAGTGGCGCGGCTGTGTCGCAGACCAGCCGCAGCGGCCAATTCTGCGAGCTGGCCGCGAAGCATTTCGCGGTCGCTGGAAAGTGTCAGCGCGCCGCGGCGTCACGCCCCGTCGTCGTCGGGGTGATCTTCCCGGCATTTCCGGTCGAGCACCTCGATGACCAGCGCCAGCACCAGCAGCATGAGGGGCAACGCTTCGGGCCGGGGGCGTTGCTTGGCCGGGCGTTCCTCGGACTGCTCCAACAACTGGCTGGCCAGCAGCGCCATCAGTTCCGGCTGGGGGCCGTTCTCGAGGAGAAATTTCGAGCTCTCGCCGTAGGAGGCCTGCCGGGTCACGACCTCTTTGAGACGGAGCAACTGCTGGCCCAAGGCCGCGTGCAGCTCCTGGAACAGAATCTCCGGCCCGAAGCAGCCGGCCGGCACGAAGGCAAACCACACCTCGATGAGCTGAGGCATCATGAACTCGAATTCAGATTCGCTCAGCCGTCCGTCCACGACCGCCAACAAGTCGTCGAACAAAAAACAGCCCGCTGCTTCGAGCATCGCATTTGCCTGCTGGGGTGACTCGAACAGGCCGAGGGCGACGTGCAGCCGCGCCGCCAATTCCTCCGCGGAGAACGGTCGTGGCGGCAGACGCGGCCACGGCTTGAGTTCGTTGTCGTGCTCGCGGGCGTCATCCGCGTCGTCGTCGAGAACTCCCTCCCGGCATTTCCGGTCGAGCACTTCGACGGTCGCCGCGACGAGCATCAGAATCAGGGGCATGACGGACGCTCGGGGACGGTCCTTGTCCGGCATGTCCTGATATTGCTGCAACAACTGGTTGGCCAACAGACTCGTCATGGTGGGCTGGGGACCTTGCGCGATGAGTTCAAGAATGCTTCCGGGCGGCAGCGGAGAGTCAGGATTCTGAGCTAGGGCGGCATCGAACCGGCCCAGCAGCTTGCCCAAGGCGGCTTGCAACTCCGCGAACTCGATGTCCGGTCCGAAGCAGCCCGGCGGCACAAATGCAAACCAAGTCTGAAGTATCGCCGGGACCATGAAACTGATCTCCGAGTCGGTCAGTCCGTCGCCGACCAGGTCGGGCAAATCGTCGAGCAGAAAACAGTCGGCCTTCTTCGCCTCCGTGCGTGCCTCGGCCGCGGAGTCGTAGCGCTCCACGCCGACGCGCAAACGCTCGCTGGCCTGCGGCGCTGAAAACGGGCCGGGCGGCAGTTCCGGCCAGGGTTCCAGATCGTCGATGAAATCCTCCTCGTCCGCAGCGTCGCCCGCGTCGTCAAGCGGCGGCGGGCCGGGAGGATTCCGTTTGAGACCCGGCCGCAGCGGCGGGGGATCGAAGATCAATTCGTGCGCGCCCAGTTCGCGCAGGAGCCAGTTGCAATCCGCCGCCATCCCGGTCTCGCGGGCGCGCTCGTCGGTCAGGCGCACCCGCTCCTTCAACAACCCAAGCAGGACCGGGCGCAACTGCGGATCCAGTGCGGCCGCGCGCGGCGTCAGATTTTTCAACGCCGGCACCGGCGCGTCGAGCCACTGGCGGTCCATTTCCTCGAATTGCTCCTCGAGCGCCCTGGCTTGAGCGACCTTGCCGGCCGGCACCGCGACCCGGCTCGCCCCCAGCGACACGTGCTGCGGTTCCTCCAGCAGGCGCGACGGCACCAGGCTCGGGTCGTAGGACGGAGCTTTGGCGCGAAGGTGAGCCGCCAGATTGTCCCGCCGCTCGCCGGTGAAGCGCACGCGGGAGCCGAGCAGCGCCTCCAGTTTGGTCCGCAGCCGGCCCGTCCGCTCCGCGCCGATGGCCTCGGCGCGCCAGTGCGCCTGGCCGAGCAACACGCGGCCCAGCGTTTGATGGGGCGTGGTGAGCAGTCCCCCGGCGCCGGGGGCCGCGAACCAGACCCGGCCTTCGGCGAAACCCTCGTCCATTTCGGCGTCGGTCAATTCATCGATCTCCACCTCCGGCACCGCGTCCAGCAGCGCCCGGCATTCGCTGAACGGCGCGCGCAATTCATACACGGCCTTGCCGAAATCCGCGTCCAGCGTCGCGAGCATCTGCTGGTTCCGGGCCAGCACCACGGCCTCGCGAGCCTTGTCGAAGCGCGGGAAATTCTCCGCAAACCACGCGGACCATTGGCTGCGCTCCGTCGGTCCGCCCAGATGCCGGATCAGTTCGGCCACCACCCCCAGCGGATCAAGCCCCGCCAGCGGCGTCATCGGCACGGCGAAACCCGAGCAGCGCCAGTAATGCGGCAGTGGAAAAAACCAGCCCAACATCGCGCTGAAACGGCAGGCCTGTGCCGCCAGACTGCGGTCAACCACGATGAGCGGCTGCGGATTCGCCTCCATCAAATCCACCACTTCCACCCGCCGGTCATCCAGCACGCGATGCACCTCGAACAGCCGCAGTTGCAGGTCCATCGCCGCCCGCTGCATCACGCGCTCGTCATTCTTCAACCCGGGAAAACCCGCCATCCCCCACCGCTCCGCGCACGTCCGCCCGCTGGCATCGCGCCGAATGAACAGCTCGGTGATCTGCAACGCGCGCGCAGTGGTGGATCGCGGATCCATCATCCGGGCCAGCATCCGCTCCGTCTCCGCGCGGTCCTTGGACGACGAGACATACCAGTCGTAGCTCTTGCGAATTATGCGGCCCTCCAGCTCGAAATACTGGTCGTAATTCTGCGGCGCGAACGGATTGAACCCGCAGTCGGCCGGGCACGCATACTTGCTCTGGCGGTTCTCGCCGCACTCGGCGGCCGAGATTTGCCGCTGCACCGCGGGGCAGAAACGCTGCTGGGAGGCTTTGCTCATGCCCGCAGTCTGCGCCAGTCCGCCCGCCGATTGAAAAGCAAAACCGCGCGGGCAAGTCCGCCCGAAGCCCGCAGCTTACCAACCGAGGTGAAAACACGGGGCTTATCCGCAACGAGGCAGCGAGGGCGCGAAGAGCGCGGCCTTCAGGCCGCAGAAGCGTGCGTCCTGTCGACGGCGAGCGAGTTTTCGGGCGCTCGCTGCGGACTCGCCAACGGGTGGGCGGGCGGCGGCGTTCGGGTTGTTCGGGGCGTTCGCTGTGGGTGGACGTCTCTGCGGCCTGAAGGCCGCACTCCGGTCGCCCTGACTACAATTGCATCGTCACGGCATTCGTGTGGCTGGCGAAAACTTTGGCCGCCGGTTACTCCTTTCTGGCACAATTTTAAGACCCAGTTTTACACCGACCAAACAGAGCATGAACCGACATTGCTGGAAATGCGGCGCCGAGTGGACCATCAAGGGCAACCCCGGGCGCGGCGAGAGCTGCCACGAGTGCCGCGCCGATCTGCGCGTCTGCCTTAACTGCGTGAGCTACGACCGCACCGTCGCCGACCAGTGCCGCGAGCGGCAGGCGGAACCGGTGCTCGAAAAGGACAAGGGGAATTTCTGCGAATTCTTCGAGTTCATCCGCCGCGTGTACCGGCCGCCCAAGGATCTGAATCCCCGCGAATCCTCCGCGCGCGATCAGATGAAAAAACTGTTCGGCGATTGACGGCTGCTACCCGGTGACATCCTCGCGGGCGCGTCCGTGCGCCGCCCCGGAGCGCCGGCCGGGTGGGGCAGGCATCCGTGCCTGCCAGTTCGGGCGGCATCCCTGCCGCCCGTTTCCATGGCGGGCAAAACCTACGGCGGCACCGGGAACACGGGGTACGGATGGCCCGTGAACTGGCAGGCGAGGATGCCTGCCCCACCCGCCGCGCTGGCGGAGTTGACTTTGCCGCCGCACCTCGAAGACTGCGCGCGCTTTAGCACATGAACATTTCCGCCCTTGCCCGCCTGCCGATTGCTGCTGACGCCAGCGGACCTTCACGCGCCGGCGGCGGGTTTCTCCCGTCAGCACTGATCCCGGCGGGCCGCTGATTTCCCGGCATGGCGGACTCCTCCCCAACCCCGCTGCTCGAGGTGCAAAACCTCACCCGCCGCTTTCCCGGCGTCGTGGCCCTCGGCGGCGTCAGCCTCAAGCTCGCGCGCGGCGAGGTGATCTCGGTCATCGGCGAGAACGGCGCGGGCAAGAGCACGCTGATGAAAATTCTCGCCGGCGTGCAGACCCCGAACAGCGGGCAAATCCTGCTCGACGGCCGACCCGTCACGATTGACTCCGTGCCCGCCGCCGAGGCGCTCGGCATCGCGCTGATCCATCAGGAACTCAACCTCTGCGACAACCTCGACGTCGCCACGAACATCTTCCTCGGCCGCGAACCGCGCCGCTGCGGCCTGATCGACAAACGCAAGACGTACAACGCCTCCGTGCCCCTGTTGCAAAAAGTCGGCCTCGACTGCTCGCCGCGCGAACTCGTCCGCAACCTCCCGCTCGGCCGGCAGCAACTCGTCGAAATCGCCAAGGCCCTCTCCGTCGGCGCGCGTGTGCTCATCATGGACGAGCCGACCTCGAGCCTGAGCCAGCACGAGACCGACCAGCTTTACCGGGTCGTGAAGGAACTCCGCGCGACCGGCGTGAGCGTCATCTACATCTCGCACCGGCTCGGCGAGGTGAAGGAGCTTTCCGACCGCGTCGTGGTGCTGCGCGACGGCCAGAACGCGGGCGAACTCCAGCGCGACGAGATCAATCACGACGCGATGGTGCGCCTGATGATCGGGCGCGACATTTCGCGGCTCTACCAGCGGCCCTCGCATCCGGCGGGCGCGCCCGCGCTCGAGGTCCGCGGCCTGCGCACGCCCGTGCATCCGCGGCACGAGCTGAATTTCACCGTGCACGCCGGCGAGATCGTCGGCCTGGCCGGCCTCGTCGGCGCGGGCCGCACGGAGTTGCTGCGCGTGCTCTTCGGCATCGACCGCGCGCGCGGCGGCACCGTGCGCGTCGCCGGTCAGGAGGTGCGGCTCCACAGCCCCATCGACGCCATTCGCGCGGGCCTCGCGCTCGTGCCCGAGGATCGCAAGCAGCAGGGTCTCATCCTCGAAATGGCCGTGCGCCACAACCTCAGCCTCGCCAGCCTGCGCCGCGACGCGCGCTCCGGTTTCCTCGACCGCGCCAAGGAAGGCGCGATCACCGGGGAAATGATCGCCGCGTTGCGCATCAAGACCCCGAACGACCGCCAGTTGGCGCTCTACCTCTCCGGCGGCAATCAGCAGAAAATCGTCCTCGGCAAATGGCTGGCGCTGAAGCCGCGCCTGCTGCTGCTCGACGAACCCACGCGCGGCATCGACGTCGGCGCCAAGCAGGAGATCTACCGCCTCATGGAAGAGCTGGCCGGCCAGGGCGTGGCGATCCTGTTTGTCTCCAGTGAAATGGAGGAAATCCTCCGCATGTCCGACCGCGCGCTGGTCATGCACGAGGGCGGCCTCAGCGGCGAAGTGCCGCGCGGGCAACTGTCCGAGGAAGCCATCATGCAACTGGCCACCGGCGCGGGGAAACATTGAGCATGATGACGCTGCGACATTTCACCGTGGAGCGCGGCGTTCACGCCGCAGCAGCGCGGGGAACACGGCACCCGTTGAAATTGGCCGGCGCCCCCGTTGCAGCCGTGGCTCTCTGCGGCGTAAACGCCGCGCTCCAGGCGCAACCCCCTTTCGCACCCGTCACGTTATGAAAAGAATCCTGGGCATCACCGGCCTGTTGATTGTCGTCTGCGTTTTCACCGCGATCAAAAAGCCGGAGTTCCTCTCCGCGTACAACCTCCAGAACACCATCCGCTGGTCGTCGCTCTTCGGCATCGTGAGCATCGGCGTGGCGTTCGTCATTATCACCGGCGGCATTGATCTCTCCATCGGCTCGACCATCGGCCTGACCGGCTGCCTGCTCGCATGGGCGCTCACGCAAAAGCACTGGGGCATCGGCGCGTCGCTCGCGCTCGTGCTCGGCTGCTCCGTGCTGATCGGCCTCACGCACGGCCTGCTCATCACCAAAATGAAGCTGCAGCCCTTCGTCGTGACGCTGTGCGGACTGCTCATCTACCGCGGCGCGGCGCGGTTCATCACCAACGACCAGAGCGTGGGATTCGGCAGCGATTTCAAGGGCCTGAGCAAGCTCGCCGACGGCAAGATTCCGCTGCCCTTCACCGATGCGTTCACGCTCCCCGCGCCGTTTGTGACCATGCTGGTCGTGGCCATCGCCGCCGCGATTTTTCTGAATCAGACCATCTACGGCCGCTACCTGCTGGCGCTGGGCCGCAACGAAACCGCGGCCCGCTACAGCGGCATCAACACCGACCGCATGGTGATCCTGGCCTATGTCATCTGCTCCGTGCTCGGCGGCGTGGGCGGCATCCTGTTTTCGCTCGACCTCAATTCCCTGCAGCCGTCCGGCCTCGGCGAGGGCTACGAGTTGTACGCCATCGCGGCGGCGGTGCTTGGCGGCTGCAGCCTGCGCGGCGGCGAGGGGACAATCCTCGGCGTCCTCATCGGCGCAGCCGTGTTGCGCGTGCTCAACAACGCCATCCAGCTCCTCGGCATCCCGAGCCAGCTCGAATACGTCATCATCGGTTTGGTGATTCTCGCCGGCGTGGTCGTGGATGAAATCGTGAAGCGCGTCGCCGCCCGCCGCCGCGCCGCGCGCGAGTCCGCCGGCGCGGGCGCATAAGCCCGGAGTCCGAAAACGGGGAGCGCACCGGCCCCGGGTGTCGTATTCCGCGCCAAAGCGGAAAGCCCGCGCAGCACGAAGTCGCACACAGTTTTGAGCAACTCAGTGCGCACGCCGAGGCAGGTTGCGAGGGCGCATCCAACCACACCCCGGGGCGGACGTGCTCCCCACGATTTCGGCGGTCGGCTGACCGCTGAGTTTATGATTCAGCGGGGACGCCAAGCCCGGTGGGAGGGAATGAGATCAGCCTGCAAACCACAGTTGAGACGAACCACGAATCATCTGGACCACCCAAAACACAGGAAAACCAAGGCTGAAAGCGAGTTTCCCCGGCACCCAAAAACCTCACCTACCAGGTGAAATCGGCACGGCGGGCGGGATTTGCCGAAGGTCGCCAAGCTCCTACTTCAGCGTGCAGAAGCGCGCCCGCCGCTTTTGCGCTTCCAACGGCGCGGGGGGGCGGGTAATCCCATCGCGCATGAACAATCCCGACCAGCTTCGCGAACTTTTTCGGATGCAACAGGCGCTCAATGCGCGCATCGGCGTCCACACGGACACGCTGACCGAGGAGGAGAAGACGAAGTGGATTTTGAACTACTGCCGCGCGATGGGGCAGGAACTGGCGGAGCTGACGGACAGCGTGCCGTGGAAGTGGTGGGCGAAGTATCAGAAGTTCGACGAGCAGAACGCTCGGGTGGAGGTGGTGGATTTGTTTCACTTTCTCATCAGCATGGCGCAGGTGCTGGGGATGAGCGCGGATGACGTGTTCGCGGCGTATGTGAAGAAGAACGAGGTGAATTTCAAGCGGCAGGAGACGGGCTACACGGCGAAGGATCATGAGGACTCCAAGCATATCTGACGGGGCGTTTTTTTTGAGCCACGCATGAGACCCGGAGCCAACATGGAGGGAGGACGGGCTGGCGACACGGGGGCTGCGTCCCGCAGGCGTCTCGCCGCCCGTACCGACTCGGGGCGAGACGCCCCGAGAACTCGCAGGCGAGACGCCTGCGGTACGCAGGTGCGGCGTGGCCGCCGACGTGAGGGGGCGGATCGGTCGTGCGCCGAAGCCGTCCGCCTCCTCACGTCGGCGGCTACAGCTGCGGAGTGTTTTCTTGGTTCGACCTGACGCGTGATGATTCCCAAACCCGCCCTCCAGCCCTCGAGTCGCGTGCCCAAGCGTTTGCGCGGGGAGGTGCGCGGGGTGCTCATCACGCGGATCCAGATCGCGCGGCGGGTGCGCGAGCTGGCGCGGGAAATCGAACGGGATTTTCAGGGACGGGACTTCGTGGTGGTGTCGTTGTTGAACGGGACGGTGATGTTTCTCGCGGATCTGATCCGGCATCTGAACCTGCCGCTGCGCCTCGATTTCATGGGCGTCTCGAGCTACCGCGAGGGCACGTCGGCGCGGGAATTGTTTTACACCAAGGAGCTGCGGCTCGACGTGCGCGGGCGCGATGTGCTGCTGGTGGATGACATTCTCGACACGGGCAAAACGCTCGCGTCGGTGCTGGCGAAACTGCGCGAACTCAAGCCGCGGCGGATCAAAACGTGCGTGCTGCTGGACAAGCCGTCGCGGCGCGTCGAGGACGTGCGGGCGGATTACGCGGGGTTCGAGATTCCCGACTTGTTCGTGATCGGCTACGGGCTGGACTATGCGGAGCGGTATCGGAACCTGCCTTTCGTCGGCGTGTTGCATGAGCGGATGTATCTGCCCGGTGCGGACTGAGAATCATGAATGTGAACGTGCAGTTTTTTTCGTACTTCAAGCAGTTGACCGGCACGTCGGCGACGAGCGAGGCGCTGCCCGAGGGGGCGACGGTGGCGGAGTTGCTGACGGCGCTGGCGGCGCGGTTCCCGAAGCTGCGGGGCGGCGAAAAATCAACGCTGGTGGCGGTGGGCGTGGAGTATGCGGCGAAGGATCAGGTGCTGCGCGAGGGGGATGAGGTGTCGGTGTTCCCGCCGGTGCAGGGGGGATGAAGTTGTGTCCGCATGGCGAATGGAATCTTCATTGCCCACAGCAGCGCACTGGCTTTCGTGATGATCGAAGGTTTTCTCTGTGCGTTTCGATCGGGCAAATATCCCGCTGCCGTCTCGCTTGTGTGGGTGTCGTCTGTGCTGCTCACCGTTGCTCTCGGGATTGCCAATTTGGAACTGGTCCGTTGTCACGGAATCATTGCCATGTACTCGCGAAAACCCGATCCGGAAATTCACGAGTTGATCAACGCCCTGCCCGAAGGTTCCCACATCCTCGCCGCATTGATGTTTGCGTGGATTCCGGGTTTTGCCGCCGCCGGCATCGGCGTGCGCGCCAAGAAGTTTCTTGATGCTCGCCGCGGAGGAATCCAGACCATGCCACCACAATGATCCGCACGCTCACCATTTCCCCCGACCCGATCGACGAAGCTGCTCTTGTTGCAAAACGCCGCATGAGCCAAGGCATGGGCGCGGCCGTTTATTTCGCCGGCGTCGTGCGGGAGATGGAGGGCGAGCGCGCGCTGAAAGGGATCGACTACGAGGCGTTTCGCGCGATGGCCGAGCATCAGTTTCATTTGATCTTCGCGGCGATGAAGCAGCGGTGGCCGGTCGAGTCGGTGCGGGTGGTGCATCGCATCGGATTCGTGCAGGTGAACGAGGCGTCGCTGTGGGTGGAGGTGATCGCGCCGCATCGGGGCGAGGCGTTCGCGGCGTGCCAGTTTTTGATCGAGGAGATGAAGGCGAAGGTGACGATTTGGAAGCGGGGGATTGAGGAGACTGCGGCTTAAGGGGGGGAAGGGTTGAAGGGCTGGCTGGTCTCAGGAACGGATTCGCTTTCCGCCGGGGCCGCACGCGCCCCGGCGACGTGAACTCCGTAGCCGCCGACGTGAGGAGGCGGACGGCCCCGACTACCCAACGCTCCGCCTCGTCACCTCGGCGGCTACGCACTGGAGGGAGCCAGTAAACAAAAGCCCCGCCAGCACGGGCCGGCGGGGCGGAAGAACTGACGCGAGGCTTGGGGTTATTTCCCCGGCACCTTGTTGATGGTGTTGTGAATCTCCGTGTTGATGGGCGTGCCATCGGCGGCTTTGAGGGTGAAGCGCACGCGCATCTGGTTGACGGGTTGGATCGCGGGGATTTCGAGGAACACGGTTTTCTTGTCGGCGAGGACGCGGACGGATTTCACCGCAACGGGGTCGTGGCCGATTTTGTCGGGGTTGGCCACGGAGTATTCCTTGGAGCCGTAGCTGGAGGTCCAGCGGTAGTTCCATTGCTCGACGCTGTAGTTTTGCAGGTCGCTGGCGGCGGAGGTTTCGAGTTCACCGGTGAAAGTTATTTCGAGGCCGTTGGGTTTCACATGGAGGTCGCGCGGCAGGTGGACGGGCTGGCCGGTGTAGCGGACGCGATGGAAGGCGCCGGTGCGCGGGCCTCGGGACTGCCACACGACGAGGCCGCACAGGTAGAGCTGGCCGTCGCGGTCGTTGAAGCGGCCGCGCATGATGCCGGACTCGAACTTGAGCGGGAGCTTGACCGCGCCGCCCTGGACCTGGCCGTTGACTTCTTCCATGCCGATCTTGAACAGCGCGCACGCGCCGTAGGAGGTGTGGAGCATGTCGCCCTTGAACGGCCCCCATTTGTCGCTGGTGACCCAGACCTGGCCGCCGCTGGAGTTGTCGAGGTCGTAGGTGTGCGGGAGCCAGAAGATGGGCGCGTCGTGGTTGGTCGGCGGCGTGACGGTGTGCGCGGTGTGGACGTGGCCGTAGAAGCCGCCGGGCTTCACGAGGCTGACGCGCGAACTGGGCACCCAGTTGCCCTCGTTGTCGCTGACGGTGAACTGGTCGTTCGGTCCGACGGATGCGCCGTTGGGCGCACGGAGACCGTAGGCGACGACGTCGAGCTTGCTGCCGTCCTTGGAAACGCGGAGGAACGCGCCGTGGTGCTGGTGTTTCCAGCCGCCGAGATTGCCACCCTTGGCGAAGTAAAAGTTGCCCTGCGAATCGGTGTGGAGATCGAGACAGAACTCGTGGTAGTGCGAAGAGATGGCGACGTCGTTGTTGAAATTTTCGTAGAAGTCGGCCTCGCCGTCGTTGTTGAGGTCGTGCAGGCGGGTGATCTGGTCGCGGCCGAGGACGTACACTTTTTCATCGACGATCTTCAGGCCGAGGGGCTGGAAGAGGCCGGTGGCAAAGCGTTTCCATTTGAGGCGCTCCAGCTTGTCGTCGATGCCGGAGACGATCCACACGTCGCCGCTGACGGAGCAGAGCGCGGCGGTGGTGCCGGCCTTGAAGAAGTCGAAGCCGCTCGAACGCATCCAAGATTTCCACGGATTTCCGTCGAGGTCGGGCTGCGTGATCGTGTCCACGACATAAGGGCCGGCGTTGGTGCCGAGGACGCCTTTGGTTTCGAGGACGGGCGTCCAGCGGGCGGATCCGCCCTTGGTGAGCGCGGCGAGGTCGGGCGCGGGGGCGAGGGTGGCTTTGGCGGCCTGATCGGCGGCGGTTTTGTCGCCGGCCCAGATGGCGACCTGAAATTTCGCGGTCGCGGGAAGCTCGGAGAAGTGGAGGAGCGTGCGGCCTTCGGCGGTGGTTTCGGTGCGGTGCTTCACGGTGCCGAGCACGCGGACGACGAGGGATTTTTCGGCGGGCAGTTTGTGGTCGGCGACGAGCAGCGTGAGCGGGCCGGACGCGCCGGTAATATCGAAGGAGCGGGTGAAGGTGCCGCTGGCGGAATCGAAGCCGGGCAGTTCCAGCACGTTCGCGGTGCCGACGGTGTAGGAGAGAACGGTGCGCTTGCCATTGACATAGAGGCCGCGCCACTTGGCCCAAGCGCGGGGCAGCGGGCCGAAGGAGACGAGGTCGTTGCCTTCCTTCGAGGGCGGCTTCGGCTCGACGAATTTGCCGTCCTTGTCCGCCCACCCGGGGAGCACGCTGGCGGAGAAAGCGACGTCGCCGACGGGTTGGGCAACCCCTTCGAGACCTTCGCGGCCGGTGGCGAGTTTGATAAAGCCGCCGGTCCACGCCAGCGCGAGACGCAGGCGCTCGGTGTCGAAGCAGACCGTGGCCTCGTCCTTGTCACCGACGCGGATGGAGAGGCCCTTGAGCGCGGGGCGCCACGAGGGATTACCGTTGCCGGCAGGGACGTTCAGACCGCCGGAATAGAAGGCGCCGAGGTCCATGTTGTCCCATTTGGTGCTGGAGGCGCGGGGCTTGGGCGCGGGTTTTTTGTCGGCGGGCTTTTTGTCCGCGGCGAGCGTGATCGCGGCCGCGCCGCAGAGGAGTGCGGCAACGAGCAGGGAGGATTTGAGGAGGTGTTTTTGCATAATTAAAGTGCCGCAGCGTTGGCGGGTTGGGCGGGCAAAGACAATGCTGAATTCGGGGCGCGACGGTGCCGGGGCGCAGCCGCACACTGCCCCGGTAGCGCAGGTTTCCAAACCTGCTGTATCGCCGATTTCCAAATCGGCAGGGGTACCGCAGTTGGTGGCGCGTGGGTCGTCGCGAGGCGTTTCCGGTGACCGGACGGCCCGCGGGTTTGGAAACCCGCGATACAGCAGACTTGGAAGTCTGCGGTACGGCGCACGGGCGGAGCGCGGCTGTGTCCCGCGCGGCGCGGGATCAGCCGCAGCGGCGACGTGGGGAGTGACGGCTATGGTCATCGCAATGCCCTCGCGCGGTAGGTTCGTGCTGCGGCTGGTCGCTGCGACACAGCCGCGCTCCGGGCGCGCGGGCGGGCGGCGAGACGCCGCCCGAACTCGCAGGCGAGGACGCCTGCGCTACCAGTGCCGCGCGCGGACGCCGCTCCGCGCGCGAATGAATTTGACCCAACTGGCCCGAACGACTAACTACACGCCGCAATGAATCGGAACCTGCGACTGCTTGACCGGAACGTGCTGCTTACGGGCGGCGCGGCAGTTGGGTTCTGATCGAAAGGCAGCTTTCCGAACCCCACCGCCAGCAACGGCAGTGGGGTTTTTATTTTGAACCACCAGTGAACGCGAAGAGACATCCAGCCAGCCGGAGTGCGCCGCGCCTCGGGCGTGAACCGGTCCGTGCCCGGCTGCCGCTTTTCGTGGTCGCCCCTTAACCCGCGCCCCCCATGTTAAAGCATCCCGCGACCAAATACCGGCCGCACCCGCCCGTGCATCTCCCCGGCCGCCAGTGGCCCGGCCGGGTGCTCACCGCCGCGCCCATCTGGTGCAGCGTGGACCTGCGCGACGGCAACCAGGCGCTCGCCGTCCCCATGAACATCGCGCAGAAGCTCGAACTGTTTCAGGCGCTCGTGAAGTGCGGTTTCAAGCAGATCGAAGTCGGGTTTCCGTCCGCGTCGAACACCGAGTTCGCCTTCAACCGCCGGCTCATCGAGGAGCACCGCATCCCGGATGACGTGACCATTCAAGTGCTCGTGCAGGCGCGCGAGGACTTGATTGAAAAAACCTTCCAGTCCCTCGTCGGCGCCAAGCGCGTCATCATCCACATGTATAACTCGACCTCGCCCGCGCAGCGCCGCGTCGTGTTCGGGAAGTCAAAGGACGAAATCAAGGCCATCGCCGTCCACGGGGCGAAACTGATTCAGGCCCGGCTGCACCGGCTCGCCGGCACGGACGTGACGCTCCAGTATTCGCCGGAGAGCTTCTCGGCGACCGAGGTGGAATTTGCCAAGGAAGTCTCCGAGGCCGTGATGGATGTGTGGCAGCCCACGCCGCAGCGGAAGATGATCCTGAACCTGCCCGACACGGTCCAGGTCGCGATGCCCAATGTGTATGCGGACCAAATCGAGTGGATGTGTACCCACCTCAAAAACCGCGACTCACTCATCATCAGTCTGCACACCCACAACGACCGCAACACCGGCACCGCCGCCACCGAGCTGGGTTTGCTGGCCGGCGCGGACCGCGTCGAGGGCACGCTCTTTGGCAATGGTGAGCGCACCGGCAACCTCGACCTCGTCACCGTCGCGCTGAACCTCTACATGCACGGCATTGACCCGCAGCTCGACTTCAGCGACCTCAACGGCATCCGCGAGATCTATGAGCGCTGCACCCGCATGACAGTTCCCCCGCGCCATCCTTACGCGGGCGAACTGGTCTTCACCGCCTTCAGCGGCTCCCATCAGGACGCCATCAAAAAAGGTCTGGCCGAGCGGGACAAGGGTGGGCGCGAATTCTGGGACGTGCCGTATCTCACGATTGATCCGTGTGACATCGGCCGCGAATACCGCGAGGTCATTCGCGTGAACAGCCAGTCCGGCAAGGGCGGCGTGGCCTATCTGTTGGAGCAGGAACTCGGCGTGCCCCTGCCCAAGGACTTTCAACGGGAGTTCGGCACCATTGCCTCGTCGGTCATCGACCGTCTGGGCCGCGAAGTGTCTCCGGGAGAGATCAAGGAAGTATTTAATGGCGAATATTTGCAGGCCAACTGGCCCTGGCAGTTCGTCAAGATGACCGCGCTCAAAGAAGGGGCGGGCTTCCGGGTTAATTTTGATGTCTTGGAGCTGGGCTATCCGATCCCGGTTTCCGGGACGGGCCAGACCTGGATCCAGGCGGCCACGGCGGCGCTCAATCATCTGGTCACTCCGGTAGGATTGTGGTGGCAGCTTCACAGTCATGCCGACGAAGTATCCAGCACTGCCAGTGGGATTGGTAATATCGCGTTCGTAGAACTTAGTTTCGGCCGCGAGCAGCGGGTCTGGGGTGTCGGAACCGATCCCAACCACGAACAGGCTTTTGGGCGCGCGCTGATCAATGCCATGAACCGTGGCTATCCATGGTGTGCCGTCGAACACAAGAGCGGGCTGGTGCTGCCGGCCGATCTGCGCTTCGAATTTTCGCGCCGGGTTCGCCACCTCCAGCCCAATCAAGACCGCCCCATCACGTTGACTGCCTTGGAACGCACCTTCCTGGCAGAATACACGCTGATTGATCGCCCGCTTCCGTACGAGGCAAAGAAATGGAACGCCGAGCAATGCGCCGACTACATACTCAAGCATCGGATGCTGCGGGTCCGACAAAATGAAACCGAGATCAAACCCAACGCCGCCGGATCGTTCTCATGCTCGATCGAGACCTTGGATGGCAAAAGCGTGCGGGGAGAAGGCACGGATACAATCCAAGCGTTTAGCGATGCGCTGTCCCAAGTCGTTGGAGTTACGGCTGAAATCGTCGAGCTAACCACCGGGACGTCGGCTCCGGTAACCTCTGAAATCGTGGAATTCACCAAGGCCGAGTCGGCCTCAGTCTCGCGGTCTGTTTACATGGCCAAGCAGGAGAAATCGGCGTGTGTTCGCATCCGGCTCCAGAATGGCGAACTCATTTGGGGAGTAGGAATATCTAAGGCGGAAAAATATAGAACCAACGATGCCATCTTCCGGGCTTTGCAAGCGGCTTATCAATCCAGCAACCGACCTACCATGACACCACCCTCATCCGCTCCGCCGGAACCCACCAGCGCCCCCCGATCCAAGCAGTTCCCGTTCGATGAAATTGAACCCCGCTGGCAGAAGTCGTGGGATGAGCGGAAGGCGTTTCGCACCCCAAATCCCGGGGAGCCCGACTTCGATGCCACCAAACCCAAGTTCTTCGTGCTGGATATGTTCCCCTACCCCAGCGGCAGCGGCCTGCATGTCGGACATCCCGAGGGTTACACGGCCACGGACATCATTGCCCGCTACAAGCGCATGCAGGGCTTCAACGTCCTGCATCCCATGGGCTGGGATGCCTTCGGCCTGCCGGCGGAACAATACGCCATCACCACCGGCCAGCATCCGCGCGTGACCACCGAGAAGAACGTGAACAGCTTCCGCGGTCAGTTGAAGCGCCTCGGTTTCGCCTACGACTGGGACCGTGAGGTCAACACCACCGACCCGCATTACTTCAAGTGGACCCAATGGATTTTCCTGCAGTTGTATCAATCCTACTGCGATGAAAAAACCGGCAAAGCCCGCCCGGTAACCGAGCTCGAAGCCCAGGGTCTGAGTCGTGCTGAGATTGATGCGCGTCGTCTCGCCTATGTTTCCGAAGCCCCCGTGAACTGGTGCCCGCAACTCGGTACCGTTCTCGCCAATGAAGAAGTGGTGGATGGCAAAAGCGAGGTCGGCGGCTTTCCGGTGGAGCGTCGTCGCCTGCCCCAGTGGATGCTACGGATCACCAGCTATGCCCAGCGTCTCATCGATGAACTCGACGGCCTCGACTGGCCGGAAAGCATCAAGCTGCTCCAGCGCAACTGGATTGGTCGCAGCGACGGTGCCGAAGTTACCTTCCGTATCTCTGGCTTTGCCGAAACCCTGACCGTGTTCACCACCCGGCCCGACACTCTGTTCGGTGCGACCTACATGGTATTGGCCCCGGAACATCCCTTGGTGGACCGGCTCACCGCCGCCGACCAGCGCGACGCCGTAGAGACCTATCGCAAGTCCGTGGCCAGCAAGTCAGATCTGGAACGCACCGAACTGGCCAAGGATAAGTCCGGTGTCTTCACCGGTGCCTACGCCATCAATCCCGTCAACGACGAGCGCATTCCCATCTGGATCGCTGATTACGTCCTCGTGACTTACGGCACGGGCGCCATCATGGCGGTGCCGGCCCACGATGCTCGTGATTACGAGTTCGCCCAGAAGTTTGGCCTGACTGTCACCCAGGTGGTGCAACCCCCGGAAGGGAAGGACTGGCAAGGCTTCACGGGTGATGGCATTGCGGTGAACTCAGCCTTTCTCAATGGTCAGTTCACGCCTGCGGCCAAGCAGAGCATCACTGCCTGGCTCGTGGAGAAGGGACTCGGCAAGGGTAAGATCAACTACAAGATGCGCGACTGGCTCTTCAGCCGCCAACGCTACTGGGGGGAACCTTTCCCTATCGTATGGGAAGGTGACCATCACCACGCCATTCCCGAAGCAGAACTGCCGCTCATCCCGCCCGATCTCGCTGACTTCAAACCCACCGGCACGCCCGAGCCACCCTTGGCCAAAGCCACTGACTGGGTGCGCTATACCGCCACCGCGACCCGCGAACTCAACACCATGCCCCAATGGGCCGGTTCCTGCTGGTATTACCTTCGCTATTGCGACGCCCACAACGGCGACCGCTTTGTCGGCACCGACGCTGAGCGCTATTGGATGGGCGGCGGAAAACCCGGCGGGGTTGACTTGTATGTCGGTGGCACCGAGCACGCCGTGCTCCACCTGCTGTATGCCCGCTTCTGGCACAAGGTTCTGTTTGACCTTGGTCATGTCTCCACCCCGGAACCTTTTCAGAAATTGGTGAACCAGGGACTTATCCTCGGCGAAGACGGCCAGAAAATGTCCAAGTCCCGCGGCAACGTCGTCAACCCCGATGACGTGGTCCGGGAATACGGTGCCGACGCCCTGCGCCTCTACGAAATGTTCATGGGGCCGTTGGAACAGGTGAAACCCTGGAGCATGAAGGGCGTGGAAGGTGTGTATCGCTTCCTCGGTCGTGTCTGGCGTCTCGTCATGGAACGGCCCGACGAAATCGAGTGGAGACTATCCTCCCAACTCAAGGACGTGCCCGCCGACCAGGCGCTGACCAAGGCGCTCCACGAGACCATCAAAAAGTGCGGTGAGGACATCGAGAAACTCAGTTTCAACACCGCCATCAGCCAGATGATGGTGCTCACCAACACACTCACTCAAAGTGAGGTGCGACCGGTAAGTACCGTTGTCGGGTTGCTGACCGTGCTCAACCCCTTCGCGCCGCATCTATCCGAAGAGCTGGCCCAGCGCGTGCGCGAAGCCTTCCCGCAGGCTGTGCCCGCCGGCTTGCTTACCCATGGTGTTTGGCCGGCTTACGATCCATCCATCCTGGTGGAAGCCGAGGTGGAGATTGTCTTTCAGGTGAATGGCAAACTGCGCGGCAAGGCCAGCGTGCCCGTCGGTCTTGGCCGCGAGGAGATGGAAAAACTGGCCCTGGCCAGCACCGCCGTGCAGGAGTTCATCACTGGCAAGACCGTGCGAAAAGTGATCGTCGTCCCCGGCAAACTGGTCAACGTCGTCGCCAGTTGACCGGCACCTAGACCACTCCCTGCCCGGTTCGGAAATAACACAATGGGGTGTTCTTCCGAAATGCCGAACAGCGACCAGTCCTGACTCTGTTCACGAGAGTCAGGGCGAATCCAATGAATTGATCCGATTGATCAACGACCGGCAGAGAAGCAACACCACCTCCGGGAGCTTGATCGCCAGTTCCAAAGCGGCATCAAAGAAGGAGTCCGGTAGGGACGCTAAGAACTTGGCTCAGTCTCCACCAAGGCCCGCCCAGACTTCCCGAAAGGTAGCCGCGTATGCGGACTAAAGGGTAGCTTCTCTGCCGTGTCGAAGCGGGCCGCCGCGCGTTGACTGCGCACGCGACTGCTTGAATGCCCTCAACCGCCACCCCACCGCGCAACAAGCAGGCCGCCGCGCCGTCGCCGCCGTCGCCGCTCAAGCGCCCCGAGCCGGCAGGAGAACCCGCGTTGCCCGCACCGCCAGCGCGGCGACGGAAAAACAGATGACCATTCCGCCCCGCCACGACATGCTCGCGGGATTCAGTCCGTTCGTTTCGCAAAACCGCCGTTCGCAAAACCACCCGCCACGCGCCGCTGCAACTCACTCCATGAAAACGCTCCTCACCCTCCTCACCACGCTCGGCCTCCTGTGCGCCGCCGCCCGGGCCGCCGACACGCCGACCATCAAAGCCACCGCCGCGAACATCCCCTACGCCACGCCCGCCACGTCACGCCAGATGGTCGATGTCTATGCGCCCACCGGCGCGAAGAATCTGCCCGTGGTCTTCTGGATTCACGGCGGTGGCTGGCAGGGCGGCGACCGCACCGCCATCCAGCTCAAGCCGCAGGCCTTCGTGGAGAAGGGCTTTGTCTTCGTCTCCACCGGCTACCGGCTCCTGCCCGAAGTGGACATGGTCACCATCTTCCGCGACATCGCCAAAGGCCTGCGCTGGACGCACGAGCACGTCGCCGAGTTTGGCGGCGACCCGAAACGCATCCTCGTCATGGGCCATTCCGCGGGCGCGCAACTCGCCGCGCTCATCTGCATCGACGACCGCTATCTCAAGGCCGAGGGCGTGCCGTTCTCCGTCCTCAAAGGCTGCGTGCCCGTGGATGGCGACACCTATGACGTGCCCGCTATGATCGAGACCGCCGAGACGCGCCTGCGCGTCCACGGATTCCCCATGCCCAAGCTGGGACACCGCGTGAAATTCGGCAACGACCCCGCGCTGCACCGCGACTACTCCGCCGTCACGCACGTGGCCAAGGGCAAAGGCATCCCGCCATTTCTGATCCTGCACGTCGCCGAACATCCCGACAACACGATGCAGGCCCGCCGCCTCGAGAGCGTGCTGAAAGCAGCCGGCATCCCCGCGAAAGCTTTCGGGGCCAGGGAAACCAACCACTCGCGCATCAACGAAAACCTTGGTCTGCCCGACGATCCCGCCACCAAGGCGCTGTTCGAGTTCGTCGCAGAGGCGTTGAAGAAATAAGCCCGCACCGGCGTGTGCCATCAGCGCTCTGAGACCATGAAACCCGTCTGGCTCCCGCTCCTCGTTCTCAGTTCCTTCGTCGCACTCGCCGCTGTGCTTGCCGCGCCCGGAGCACCCGGTGCGTCTGAGTCTGCGAGGCTCAAGCCGCATCCCGACGCCGTCCCCAACACCCACCCGCCCGGCGACGTGGACAATCCTGCGCTCGTCCCTTTCATCATCCCTGATCCCGCGTCGCTGCCCGGCATTGTCGTCGATGACACCGCCGCCACGCTGGTCGGCAAATGGCAGTACTCCACGCACACGCCGCCGTACGTGGGCCTCGGCTACCTCCACGATCAGAAGGCGGACAAAGGCAAAAAGTCCGCGACCTTCACCCCCACGCTGCCCCGCGACGGCCGTTACGAAGTGCGCCTGGCGCACTGCTACAACGTCCGCCGCGCGACCAACGCGCCCGTCACCATTCATCACGCCGACGGCGAGACCACGCTCCGCATCAACCAGCAGGACCCCGCCCCGCACCAGCGCCTCTTCCGCACCCTGGGCACCTTCCGCTTCACCGCCGGCCGCAGCGGTTGGGTGCGCATCACCACCGACGGCACCGACCCCAAGCACGTCGTCATCGCCGACGCCGTGCAATGGCTGCCACAGGACGAGGCGGGGAGATGACGGGTGGCCAGGTCCGTGCTTCGCCAAACGCAACGAGGTGGGGCCGGTCAGTGGTTTCGATCCGTTTCCCGCGAAGCCCGTCCGCCTCCAGCACTTCAGTCGCGGCCTGGGCCATTGTCGCCATGAATGGTTGAACGATCTGCCTTGGCCCGCGTCGATTGCGGCCTGTGAAACACCCCGTCGCACCGGCTTGCGCCATCTCCCCTTCCCTCCGTCGCTCCGTCCCCCTGTCCCTCCTTCTCCTCGTCCTCCTCACCGCCCTCACGCTCGACGCCGCGCCGTTCGACCCCGCGTTCAAGCCCGACGCGCTCGACCTCGCCGCCAGCGCGGCGTTCCGCGATCAGCAGTCGGCTCCCGTTCCCGCCGAGACGCTTCACCGCGCCCTCGGTTTCACGAACGACGGTCCGCGCTGGCAGGCCCCGCCCTCCGTCAATCCCCGCGCGCCCGGCACCGTGCATTTTCGCATCGCGCTGAAAAAGCCTGTGCCCATCGGCTCGCTCCTCGGCGGCGTCGGCCAGTTGCGCGTGCTCAAAGCCGACGCGCCCTTCCCCGGTGATCCCAACAACGACGCCCACTGGCTCGCGCTCGAAACGCCGACGGGCCAGAACTCCCCGCGCTGCACGCCGCTCCCGTCCGCCCTCGAAACCCGCGCCATTCTCTGCACCGTCCCGCGCGCCTCCGACCAGACCCGCCTCGATTTCCTCCGCCCGCTCGCCGCGCGCCTGTTCTCCGTCACGCCCCGCGCCATTGCCAATGCGGACGGCGAGTTTACGCCGGCCTCCCTCGTGACCCGCGACCACGGCGGCCGCGGCTGGCGCAACTCGGGCAAAGATCAAAAGGGCGTCAACCCGCGCCCGCCCATCTCCGACCTCGAGCCCGCCTGGTTCATCCTCTCCTGGCGGAAAACCAGCGCCGCCGGGGCCGTCGCCGAATCCAACCGCGAAACCCCACGCCTCGTCGGCCTCCTCGCCGATGACGCCCAAACCTTCGAGCGCATCAAGCTCTTCACCTTCCAAGGCCCCGACTCGATCAATCCCGCCGCCGGCACGCGCGACGAATGGAAGGCCCTCCCCGCCACCATCCAAAACGCCGCGCCCGGCCGCTGGATCACTTTCGCCCCGCTCACCACACGCGGTCTTAAAATCGAAATCACCAAGGCCGGCCGCGATCCCCAGCTCGCCTCCCTCGACTGCCTCCAGGCCTTCATCGACCTCGGAGATGAGCCTGCGCCCGACGAGCTTCGCGTCGTCAAAAAATCTACGCTCTTTCCCCCCACCGCCATCGACTACTCCCTCGCCACGCCCGGCAAAGTCACCCTCGTCGTGGACTCCGCGGACGGCCATCGCGTCCGCAATCTCATCGCCAACATCGAGCGCCCCGCCGGCCCGCTCGCCGAGCACTGGGACCTCAAGGACGAACAGGGCCGCTACGTTTCCCCCGGCACGTATCGCTGGAAAGCCATCACGCATCCGCCCCTCGAACTGCGCTACGAAATGACCGCCTACCCGAACGTCGGCGATCACTTCCCCGACCGCGCCCCGTGGCTCTCCGGCGCGAACGGCCCGCACGGCTGGCTCGCCGATCACTCGCCCCCGCGCGCCGCGTGCGTCGCCGGTGACAAAGTTTTTCTCGGCGCGCCCGTCGCCGAGAGCGGCGTGTCGTTGATCGAGACCGACACCGATGGAAAAAAACTCTGGGGCTACCATTCCTTCGAGGCCTTCACCGGCGCGTGGTGGCTCGCGAGCGACGGCCAGACCGTTTTCAGCGCCGCGCCCGCCAACAACTTCGCCCGCCAGCGCGGCCTCGACGCCCGCACCGAGGGCATCTGGGGCATCGACGTCGCGACCAAGGCCGTCCGCACCGTCGCGCTGCTCCCGCCTACCAACACGCGCAACCGCGGCCTCCAGGGCCTCGCCGCCCGCGATGGCAAGGTGTACATGGCCATCCGCGCGCCTGAGAACTGGCTCGTCAACGCCGCCGCGCCCGCCGATGTGGACATCCAGAATTGCGTCCCCGGCTATCTCGCCAAACGCAAGGAACGCTTCGCCTACGAAGTCGTCCCCGACCCGCGCGACGATTTCCTCCGCCTCTTCCGCCTCGGCAATAATCCGCCCGGCTACGGCCCTGGCAACGGCCTCACCTTCATCGAGTCCACCCGCGGCGCGGCCCGCCAGCAGCACGTCGTCCTCGCGTTTCATCAACCCGTCGCGCTCGGCAGCGTCGTGTTCCCCTATCCGCAAAACCAGCCGTGGCTAGTGAAACTCAGCCTCCTCAAACCCGGCGCGCCCTATCCGCCCAACGCCGACGATGCCAAGCAATGGCTCCCCTTCAGCACCACCGACACCAACGTCTGGGCCGTCTGGTCCGCGCCGGAGAACACGAAGACCCGCGCCCTCCGAATCACGTTCCAACGCGGTGCCGACGACCTCATCGCCGATCTCGATGACGCCGGCAAAACCGCACCCACCGTCGATCTCGACTCACCCACGACCGGCAAAAAGCGCACCTCGAAAGACGACCTCTGGTTCGGCGCGATCGAAGGCATGAAGCTGCTCGCGCGCCGTTTTGCCCGCGTGCCCGTCACGGAAAAAATCCGCGTCAGCTCCGGCAAGCTCGATGCCGACGGCGTCTGGGACGCGCAACGCACCGCGCCCGTCAGCGAGGCCGACCCCGGCATTTACCTCATGGAATGGCGCGAGCCGCAGCCCCTCCGCGGCATCGCCATCCAGCAGATGCACGCCAAGCGCGCCGTCCTCGAGGCCTACACCGGCGCGAGTCCCACGCCGCCGCTCGCCGCCGCGGACGGCTGGGAAAAGGTCGGCGAATTCACCCAGGCCCGGCACTATCACCACAGCGGGTTCCCCAGCCACAACGGCAACGCGCGCTACTTCGACAGCTACGTCGATTTCGGCCGCGAGGTCCGCACCCGCGCCCTCCGCGTCCGCGTCGTCGAGCAATTCCTCGTGCGCGACGAATACGGCTTCCGCGCCGATCACGGCGCGCAAATCATCGAGCCGACGCGGTGCCGTCTCTACGGCGTCGCCCCGCTGCGGCATCTTGGCGGCGACGCCCCCGTCGATCCGCTGATGAACGAGCGCATCGAAGTCCTCGAGGCCAAGTCCGGCAAAATCATCCAGGAACTTCCCCTCACCGGTGTCGGCGAACCCGGCCACGAATGGTCCCCCGGCAACCTCCTCGCCTTCAATCCGCGCGGCGAACTCTTCGCCACCGCCGGCGAAAAACTCCTCCGCCTCGATCTCACCGGCGGCCCGCACACCACGCTCGCCACCGATCTTCTCAAGCCGACCGCCATCACCGCCGACGTGCAGGGCAATCTCTACGTCTTCGATGTTTCCCCCGAGCGCCGCCACATCCACGTCTATGCGCCCGATGGCAAATTCCTTCGCACCATCGGCACGCCCGGCGGCTACCAACCCGGCCCGTGGGATCCGCAGCGCCTCAACCACATCACCGCCCTCGCCGCCGACAGCGCCGGCCATCTGTGGGCCGTCGATTGGACCTACTGGCCCAAGCGCATCAGCCAGTGGACCACCGCCGGCAAGCATCTGAAGGACTTCTTCGGCCCCACCGCGTACGGCAGCGGCGGCGCGCTCGATCCGTGGGACAAACGCCGCCTCTTCTACGGACCGCTCGAATTCGAACTCGACTGGACCACCGGCAAAACCCGGTTGAAAAATCTCACCTGGACCGGCACCACGCGCGCCGGCGACATCCCCATCCGCGTGCAGGGCCGCGATTATCTCGTCACCAGCTTCCACGTCCACGGCCCCGAGCAATCCTACGGCGCGGTCTATCTCCACACCGGCGACCGCTTGAAATTCGTCGCCGCCGTCGGCCAGGCCAACGGCTTCGAGCCTTTCGCCGACCGCCAGCTCCTCGCGCAACTCGGCACGCCCGTGCTCGCGAATTTCAAATTCATCTTCACCGACCGCAACGGCGACGGCGCGGTGCAAGCCGACGAAATCGTCCTCACGCCCAAGCCCGCCGACATGAACGGCGTCACGCCCTTCCAATCCGATCTCAGCGTGCAGGCCGGCCGCGTGCGCTGGGTCGTGAAGGAATTTCTCCCGAACGGCACGCCCGTTTATGAAGAGCAAAACGTCGCCGCCCTCGCGGGCAAAGGCCGCGCCTTCATCCGCCTCGACAACGGCAACTACCATCGCCTCGGCGGCGACCGGCACGGCGAGGGCCTGTTCACGCCCACCGGCGACCAGCTCTGGAGCTACGCCAGCGAAGGCCCGGGCGTGCAGCAAAACACCAAGCCCTGGCGGCCCGACCAGGTCGTCTCGCAATTCGCGTGGGTCGGCCACGACACCGCGCCCGCCGGCGATCTCGGCGAGTTCGTCGTCGTCCACGCCAACTACGGCGCGTGGAACATCTGGACCGCCGACGGCCTCTTCGCCGGACAGATTTTCCGCGACCTCCGCACGCCCGCCGCGCAGGCCTGGAGCATGCCCGAGCGCCCGCGCGGGATGCGCCTCGACGACGCCACCGCGGGCCAGGAACATTTCTGGGGCTGGTTCACCCGCAGTCGCGCCGACAACAAATATTACGTCGTCGCCGGACACAACCACGCCAGCGTCCTCGAAGTCACCGGCCTCGACCGCTTCAAGCGCTTCGGCGGCGAGCTCACGATCACCGCCGCCGACCTCCAAAAAGCCCAGGACTGGGAACGCCAGCACGAACAACGCCTCGTCTATCAGCGCGCCCCCGTGCTCGATTCCTACCGCTTCGAGACCCCGCCGAAAATCGACGGCAACCTCGCTGACTGGCCCTTCGTCAGCGCCGAAATCGACGACGTGAAATTCCGCATCGGCCACGACGACCAGCACCTTTACGTCGCCTACGAAGTCCGCGGCCAGGGACCGTTCCGCAACACCGGCACACAATGGGACCGCCTCTTCAAAACCGGCGCGTCCGTCGATCTCCAGCTCGCCCTCGACCCCGCCGCGCCCGAGGACCGCCAGGCCCCCGTAGCCGGCGACCAACGCCTCCTCCTCACCGTCATGGGCGACGAACCCGCCGCCGTCCTCTACCAATCCACCGTCCCCGGCACGCCTGCGGACAAAGTCTGGCGCGCCGTGTCGCCCGTCGCCGAAGTTACCTTCGACCGCGTCACCCGCCTCACCGGCGTCCGCCTCGCCCACGCCCGCATGTTCGAAGATCGCGGCTACCTCGTCGAAGCCGCCATCCCCTTGAAAGCCCTCGGCCTCACCATCCGCCCCAACCTCCGCCTCAAATTCGACTGGGGCATCCTCGCCAGCGGCCGCGACGGCAACGAAGTCCTGCGCCGTATTTATTGGTCCAACCAAGCCACCACCGTCGTCGCCGACGCCCCCAGCGAAGCCCGCCTCCACCCCAACCTCTGGGGCCACCTCCGCTTCCACGCCGCCCCCGCCTCCAGCCAAGCCGATCCGACCGCCAAAAAGAGCAAAGACAAGGGCTTCGATGACCTGCTGAACGAGCTGAAATAGCGCCCGGTAGGGACGCGTTGCGCGCGTCCGTGACTTTTCCCCGACCAGCGTCCGCATTTTCGCCGAACCCCATGAAACTCTCTCGGCACACCTTAATCGAGAGGCCACAAGCAGCGGCTCCCATCTGCATCTTGGTTGGACATGCAGGCACCGGTCTAGTTTGATTCCGCGCGACTTAGCGCATGAGCAATCCTGGACAATGGCTGTTGAATCTCGGTGGTGCCGACGGCGCTGCGGTGGATGGCCTCGTGCCAGTTCAGGGCTTCGTCAAAGCCGATCACACTCCCGAAGAAGTCGCGGTTCTTGAGAAGGCCGCAGATTACGGTGCCCAGGCCGTATTCTTCGAAGCGCCCCGCGACGGTAAACCGCCGGTGGCACAGGCGTTCATCTACCGCTCCGACGGGCCGGCCATAGACCCCGAGTTCCCCGAGTTGCATCGGAAGTTGTGGAGTTGGGGAGGAGTTCCGCTCGTGTATCGCGTCACCGCCGGTCTGGTTCAGCTATTCCGCTGCGCGCATCGCCCGGACTTTGAAAAAAAAGGCGAGAAGGTCTTCAAACCATTCAAGACATTGCGAGCCGCCGGTCAGATCGCCAACGATCCATGGTGGGATGAACACCGGCTTCGCACGGGGACGCTCTGGGATGATCCGAAAGCCTGCAAACTACTCCTCTCCAGCAGGCAGGCCGCACAGAAGACTCTCATTTACGCGGTTAAGAAGCTCCATGAAGACTTGGTGACGAAAACCAGCTTGCCCAAGCTGCTAAAGCGAAAACTGCTCATCCTGTCTGTGCTCATTGCGTATCTCGAAGCCAGAAAGGTTTTCGAGGACGGCTTTTTCAAACGTTACCTGCCTGAGGCGGATCAGTTCTTTCAAGTCCTCGCCGACGGGCCAGCGCTTGTCAGGCTGCTGGATAACTTGGAGGAGCGCTTCAATAGGCATGTGTTCACGCTCAAGGCGGAAGAACGCGCAGCTCTGCTAGCCAGCCAGCAACTCGCGAGCTTCGCCCAACTCGTGGAAGGCCGCCAGGAGGCGGGGGGCCAGCTTACCCTCTGGAAGCGCTATTCGTTTGCGGACCTGCCGGTGGAACTCATCAGCCACATCTATCAACTCTTCGTCAACGACGCGGCGGTGTCGGTCTATACTCCCCACCTTGTCGTCCGCCTGATGCTGGGTGAAGTCTTGAGCTGGGAGCGGCTGGACCGCTTGGAGAAGAACGACGAGGTGATTCTGGATGGGGCCTGCGGTTCCGGCATTTTCCTCGTCGAGGCCTACAAGCGGCTGGTCTTGCACTGGCGTTCTCGCAATGAGTGGAAGCGTCCGAATCAGACCACGCTCAAGAAGCTGCTCACGAGCCGTTTGCGTGGCGTGGACCTGGACGAAGGGGCGGTCGAACTCACCGCGTTCAGCCTCTGCCTGGCGCTGTGCGATGCGCTGGAGCCAATGGAGATTCGTGCCAGCGTGAAACTCTTCCCGCGCTTGCAGGAAAAAACCCTGCACCAAAGCTGCTTCTTTGCCGCGCGCGAGGCGGGGACAGTTAAGGAAAGGATCGGTGTCATTGTTGGCAATCCACCTTTCGCCTCCAAACTCGGCACCGAGGGCGCGATGCGTGCCTATGACCGTTACCACGAAGCGCACGGGGAACTGCCCGACAAGCAAGTTGCCTATCTCTTTCTTCACGAATCCATGGAGATGCTGGCCCCTGGTGGCGTGCTCTCGATGCTCCAGCAGTACAACTTCCTCTACAACCAGCAGTCGCTCGGATTCCGACGGAAGTTTATCGAGCGTTGGGATGTCCGGGAGATTCTCGATTTCATTTCTGTTCGCGGCCTCTTCCAGAAAGGTGGCGCGGACACCAAGGTCGTGGTCGTCGTCGCCGAAGCGCAGCCGGCCCCGCCGAAACGGCAGATTCTCCACGCCACCTTCCGCCGCAGCGGCCGCACCGATGCCGAGCAGGGTTTCGACATTGATTACTATGACATGCACTGGCTGCCACGGGAGCTGGTGCTCAGGAATGATCGTGTCTGGCGAGCGAACTTGGTTGGCGGGGGACGCGTCTTGGCATTTGTTGATCGGATGAGAAAGGTGCGGACTCTTGGCCAGTGGGCATCTGAATCTGATTCGATGGCATGTCCTGGTTTCTTTTTTGGTTCACATGGCGTCGCTGAATCAGGCCGATTCTTGTGGGGTAAGCCTTGCCTCAGGGAGACCGACCTCACCGAGAGCGGGATAGTCACCAATGTTTTCCCTTTAGTTGAGGAACGGCTCATTGAGCGGCCACGCGTTCCCGATTTGTATAAACCTCCCCTGCTCTTGATCCGTTTGCAGATGGATCTTCATCACGACATTTGGACCAAACATTTCCTCGCGTTCCAATGCGAAATTTTTGGCGTCTCTGGAACCTCACGGCCAAGGTCCGAAATCGAAGCTGCTGCAAGGTGGCTATCGGAATCAAAGCAGGTCTTGAAGGCGCTGGTGGCAGCAACGAGCTCGCGCCTTTTTGTGCGCAAGGCCACATCATGTGCTGCACAGGACATTCGCGCATTGCCATATCCAATCGATGGAACCCTCAGACTTTCCCCTCACGAACATGTACTCGTCGCTGACATCGTTGACTACTACCGCGATCTCATCCGCCTCGGCGAAGACTCGGCCGCGATGAAAGAACGCGGCGACCCAGCACTGCCCGCTTTCAACGCGATCTTCACCGCGCGAATCAACGGAGTTTACAAAAAGAACAAATTGCGTGCATTGGCTCCGCTCGTCTTGCCGGGAGTGATTTGTCAGCCTTACGTCTTCGGCAAAGGAGAAGTGGACTGGGACGAAGCTGAAGAGTTGAAAGGCAAGCTTGACGCCCTGCTGCGGGAGAGGCGAGGCGGTGGCCTCAACGTCACCCGCATCGCCCGGCTCTACGATGGGGCATGCATTTATTTGCTCAAGCCCGACCGCCTGCGCTACTGGCTGCGTTCCATCGCTCTGCGGGATGCCGATGAGACGTTGGCGGATTTGGCCGAGCAAGGATTCTAACTTCCAAAATGCTGGCCGATAGTTCCAACGACGTTCAAGCAGGCCGGCTCGACCGGGTCCTACACCTGCCAGCGACAGCGAAGTTGGAACTTTTGGAGTTCATCGCGCAGGAACTACCTCGCTGGCGCGACCATCCGGAACGGCCCGGCAAGCAAAGTGAAACTGCGCTAACAGAGCACTTGTGCAGTTGTCTCAACTCCGCCACCTACCACTCGGATGTATGGAGCCATATTCAGTTCCAAACCGAAACGGGGGACGAAACTCATGGTGGTAGGAAGATCGATCTAACCGTGAAGCCCCGTGCGGCGACAATTACCATCGAAGGTCGGCGTCACACTATGTTCGACCCTCTCTTTCCGATTGAATGCAAGCGCCTGCCCACGCCGAAGGAAACGGGGCGGGACGAACGCGAATATGTCATCACCGAACCGGGTACCACGGGCGGTATCCAACGTTTCAAGTTTGGCTATCACGGAGCCACTCATAAGTTTGCCGCGATGATCGCCTATGTGCAGGAACAGTCCTTCGACCATTGGCTGGAACAGGTGAACGGCTGGATTCGGGCGCTTGCGGTGGAGGCCAACTCCTTGTGGAGTGATTCCGATGTCGTCCAGCTTCTGAAGAGCGATTCAAGCGCAGGACTACGCACACTTGCTTCCCGCCATCGCCGAGCCGGCCGGCTCGACGACTGTGAATTACGCCATCTTTGGGTCAAGATGCACTGATCGTTGGGGCCATGCTGGCCAACGGAATCCAATGCGGCGGACTGGTTCAAGCTTCACAAGGTCTAACCGGAGCCGCCAGAGATTACGGCTAGAGCATCCGTCGGTCTTCTTGAGCTACGCGGTGAAGGGCTTCCTCGACGACCTCTACGCGACGCTGGTGGTGAAGCTGGCGGACTGCCGGTAATTCACGCTCAAGGAACTCTGGCGCGACGCCGCGGACTTCGTGACGCTGGCGGACGATCACCACATGGGGACCGGGCGTGTGACGCAGCTCGAATTCACCGGCGAACGCCTCGGCCTGACCAGCGTGCGCCGCTGGCGGGACAAGCTGCTGGCGAAGTAACCGCCCCAGCAGCCGCCGACGTGAGGTGGCGGACACCCCCGCCCACCGCCCGATCCGTCTGCCAAAGCACCCCCCTCCATTTTCGGGTACGATGGCCCCATGCTGCACGGTTTCGGCGCTCGAGTTCTCCTCACGTCGTCTCCTACAAGAAAGCAGGCGTGCGCTCGGGTTCTCTGCATGTCGGCGGAGGCAGCGTTCCGGCGAACGCGTCTTGGCCGACCTGAATCTGAACCCCAATCCCCGAAACGGCTTTGGCAAAGGAATGGAGGCAAAGGAATGAAAACCAAAAGTTTCCTCGTCCCCATTCCTTTGCCTCCATTCCTTTGCCAGATCGCCCCTGCCCCATTCCCGGGGGACCCGCGGCACCGCGCTACCCGCCGCCCACAGAGTACGTTGGCCGCATGCTGCGCTGTCTCGGCGCTCGGGTTCTCCTCGCGTCGGCTCCCGCGAGCCAAACTCGCGGGTGAGGCGCACACGCTTCCAATCCTTGTAGGAGTCGAGGTAACGAGACTCTAAGGGAATGTCAGGAAATAAGTGTCGCATTTTGGGCGGCTATTTTGGCAGCAGCGAGTAATTCCATTCGCCGTGAAACTTAGCGGGTTCGAGGCGCAGCTTGGCCATTTCCTCGTCGCTGATCTTGGTTCCTGCCGGATAGCTGGCGGGGTCGAGTTCGGCATGCACCCGCAGGCCTTTGCGATTCCGCGTGGCGGCGATGAGTTGCACGATGACTTCATGGCTGCGCAGCGGCTTGCCGCGCCAGTTCTGGCTGATGAAGGAGAAGAGTCGGTGCTCGATTTTGTTCCACTTGCTCGTGCCGGGCGGCAGATGGCAGACGTCGATCCGCAGGCCGCTGGCCCCGGCAAAGGCTTGCAGTTCCCGTTTCCAGAGCCGGTTGCGCGAGCCGTTGCTGCCGCCGCCATCGGCGGTGATGAGCAGGTGTGTGGCTTTGGGATAGAGCGCCGCGCCCATGCCTGTCCACCAGTGGCGGATGGTGCTCACGGCAAACGCGGCGGTGTCATGATCGGTGCCGACGCTCACCCAGCCGCGATTGTGCGCCAGATCATAGACGCCGTAGGGGGTGGCGCGGCCCAGCGCGGGGATGAGGAAGTCATGCACGCGCACGGCTTCGGGCTGGCCTTTAGGATGCCATTCGCGCCCGCTGTTCTTGAAGTCGCCCACCAACTCCTTCTTCTTGGTGTCCACGGAGATGACCGGCTGGCCGGCGGCCTGCGCCGCCCGGATGCGCTTGTTGATGTGCGCAAACTGGGCATCGCGATCCGGATGGGTGCCGCCTTCGCGCGTTTTGACGTTGGCTTGCAAGCTGTAGCCTTCGCTGGCGAGGAGTTCGGCCACGAGCTGGTGACTCGCACGCAGTCCGCGCGCTTGGAGTTCAGCGGCGAGGTGCCGCACGCTCTTGGAAGTCCAGCGCAACGGGTTCTCCGGGTCGCCGCGGGTGGCGGGCTCCACCAGGGTGCGCAACTCGGGGAGCAGGCGCGGGTCTTTGTCGACGGACTTTTTGCGGCCACCGCCGCGGCGCCGGATGCGCACGAGCGTGGACTGGCTCTTGCGTGTGCGCCGTTGCCGGAGTTCGCGCGCGCCCACAGCGATGGCGCGGCGCGAGACTCCCGTGCTCCGTTCCACGGCCACCGCGCCGCCATGCCCCAAAGCCGCCGCCTCGGCGGCTGCCCACAGCCGCCGGTGACGTTCATCCAAATGCGGGGAGAGTTGTTTGAAACGTTGCTCGATTTGCGTGGTGTCGTGCATGGGCTGCCACTTACACCTTGGTCGCATAAAATGCGACACTTATTTCCTGACAGGCCCTAACCTCCTTCCACGAACGGCCCGCCCAACAACACCCCAAGCCGCGTCTTGCAACCAAGTTCCGATCCCACACGCTTCGTCCATGTCAGCCCGCGAGACTCAGTCCGCTGCTCGCGCAGAAGAGGTCAGAGTCTCGTCACCTCGACTCCTACAAAGGCGGGCAGGTCGCGCTCGCACTCAGCGGAGCAGGCCGTGATTCGCCTTCAGCCACGCTTCGGCGGTGCGGTAGTCGGGACAGACCTCCTCGACGCAGCGCCAGTAGCGGGCCGAGTGGTTCATCTCCCGCAGGTGCATCAGCTCGTGGAGGATGATGTAGTCGCGGACGAACAGCGGCGTCTGGATGAGCCGCCAGTTGAGCGAGATGGTCCCGCGCGCCGAGCACGATCCCCAGCGCGAGCGCTGATTGCGCACGGTCACGCGCGTCACGCGGAGCTGGTGCTGCTGCGCCAGTTCGAGCGTGCGCGGGACCAGTTCGGCGACCACGAGCCGGTGAAGCTGCCGCTCGACGGCATGCCGCAGATTCGTGCCGCCGAAAATCGACGGCAACCTCAGCGACTGGCCCTTCGTCAGCGCCGAAATCGACGACATCAAATTCCGCATCGGCCACGACGACCAGCACCTCTACGTCGCCTACGAAGTCCGCGGCCAGGGACCGTTCCGCAACACCGGCACACAATGGGACCGCCTCTTCAAAACCGGCGCATCCGTCGATTTGCAAATCGCCCTCGACCCCGCCGCGCCCGAGGACCGCCAGGCCCCCGTAGCCGGCGACCAGCGCCTCCTCCTCACCCTCATGGGCGACGAACCCGCCGCCGTCCTCTACCAATCCACCGTCCCCGGCACGCCCGCGGACAAAGTCTGGCGCGCCGTCTCCCCCGTCGCCGAAGTTTCCTTCGACCGCGTCACCCGCCTCGCCGGCGTGCGCCTCGCCCACGCCCGCATGTTTGAAGACCGCGGCTACCTCGTCGAAGCCGCCATTCCGTTAAAAGCCCTCGGCCTCGTCATCCGCCCCAACCTCCGCCTCAAATTCGACTGGGGCATCCTCGCCAGCGGCCGCGACGGCAACGAAGTCCTGCGCCGCATCTACTGGTCCAACCAAGCCACCACCGTCGTCGCCGACGCCCCCAGCGAAGCCCGCCTCCACCCCAACCTCTGGGGCCACCTCCGCTTCCACGCCGACCCCGCCACCAGCCAAACCGACCCCACCGCCAAAAAGGGCAAAGACAAAGGCTTCGACGATCTGCTAAACGATTTGAAATAATCCCTCGGTAGGGACGCGTAGCGCGCCCGTTTGACTGCCTTCCCGCTGCCGCCGCCTGCCGCTTCCGCCCACGCAATTCGCCATGCGTCCGAGTTGAAAAACGTCGAAGTCCCCTGAAGTCAGCCCGGCAAAAGACCGCCCCGCCGCCAGAATTGCGATTCACGACGCGGAACCTTGACGGCGGCGACAAAGGACGCGACGGTCCGCCCGTCCTGCTGGGGGCGTACTGGTTTCGACTAGGTAGCCATATCAGCGGCGGCATGCCGAGGACGGTTCGTTGGCCTCGTAAAAAATCGAACCAAATTGTAATCGCTAACGAAGAATTAGCCCTCGCGGCCTAAGGCTGCGACGTTCACCGGCAGACACCTGCTAAACTGGATGAACGCAACAGCAGGTTAGGCAAAACGCGGAGACTGCGCGCGGTGTGCCGAAACAATCTCATGCAGACTAAGCCTACGGATTCGAGTCAGGACGTTATCCGGCGGCTGAAACTCGCTCCTGACTAAGCATGTAGTCGCTTCTGGTTTGATTGCCAAGGACGCGGGTTCAACTCCCGCCGCCTCCACCACTTTTTATTGGGGTTTGGAAGAAATGTCTGGAAGTCCTGACAGATTCCTGACAGAATCACCCCATGTCAAAAGCGAAGTTTCCAATGGTCATCAAGCGGGGGCACACCAAGGTCAAAATCTATCGGACGCCGACCAAGGGGTTCGATGCTTATACGGTCGTTCATTACGTGGGCGACAAGCGGCAGCGGCGGATGTTTGCGGATTTGGCGCTGGCGGTGACGGATGCGGAGACGGTGGCGAACAAGCTTTCCGCGGGCGAACTGGATGTGCTCACGCTGACGAGCACGGACCGGCTGGCTTACGTCCGCGCGGTCGAGGCGCTCAAGCCGACGGGGGTGCCTTTGGAAATGGCGGCGCTCCAGTTCGCGGAGGCGGTCAAGGTGCTGGACGGCGGATCGTTGTTGGAAGCGGCGCGCTTTTTCGCCAAGCAGAATCCGCACAAGCTGCCCCGCAAACTCGTGCCGGAGGTCGTGCAGGAATTGCTCAAGGCCAAGCAGGCGGACGGGATGAGCGCGGTGTATCTGAAAGATTTGCGCGGGCGTCTGGGACGATTCGGGCAGGTGTTCAAGATGCCGATGGCGATGGTGACGATGGGCGAGATTGACGACTTTCTGCGGTCGCTCGAATTGTCCGGGCGGTCGCGCAACAATTACCGGCGCGCGATTGCGACCTTGTTCTACTTCGCGGAGACGCGCGGGTATGTGGTCAAGGGCGCGGCGCAAGTGGATATGGTGGCGGTGGCCAAGGAGGATGACAGCGCGATTGAGATTTTCACGCCGGAGGAACTGGCGCGGGTGCTGGAGCAGGCGGAACCGGCGCTGATTCCGTTCCTGACGATTGGGGCGTTTGCGGGTCTGCGGCACGCGGAGATTGCGCGCTTGGACTGGTCGGAGGTCCGGCTCGAGGACGGCTTCATCGAAGTGAAGGCGGCGAAGGCGAAGACGGCGAGCCGGCGGCTGGTGCCGATCACGGAGAATCTGGCGAAGTGGCTGGCGCCGCACCGGCAATTGCGCGGCAAGGTTTGCCCCTACGCGAGCATGTCCAAGCAACTGCTCTGGCTGGCGGAGGCGGTGCAGGAGAAATGGCAGCAGGAAGCGACGCCGGGCAGCTTCGTTTGGAAGCACAACGCGCTGCGGCATTCGTTCATCAGCTACCGCGTCGCCGCCGTTCAAAACGTGGCGCAAGTCGCATTGGAAGCGGGCAACTCGCCGCGGATGGTGTTCTCGAATTACCGGGAGCTGGTGCGACCGGCGGACGCGGCGAAGTGGTTTTCGCTGGTGCCGGTGGTGCCGGACAACGTGACAGCGATGCCGCAGTTGGCGGCGGCTTGAGTTACCACCGGGCGGGGTGGTAACAACGGGCATGAGCAACGACCCAAATGGAGCAATCCCGGCCCGACCTGCAATTGATCTCGCCGAGTATGATTTCAGCGAGGTGCCGGACAGCGAGTTGGAGGCCTGTCGTTATTACGAATACTTGCGGGAGTCGAAAGGCTTGGTGGGAGAGATCAATAGGTTGAAACCGCTCTTCAAGGACAAGGTCCATGGAAAGGAGTTGAAAGCCGGGCAACCCATAAATTGGAATGTGTGGCACACGACGGTGAAGGAACACTCCGTGTGCGTCTTGGAGGCGACTATCGCAACCAAGCTTGCCGGCCGGAAACACTGTCCCGAGTTACCCTGGCAAAAACTGCCAAGGGCGGATCGTGATGGGTTGAAGGACTTTCCCAAGCGTTCGGAGGACGACGTGGAAGCGTCGATGCTGGAGAGTTTTCCGGCACTTGTAATGGCGTTGTCAGATAACGATCCCGCCCTGGGCCAGGTGACATTGCGGGATTGGGCGGAGAAAACTGGCAGCAAGCTCTTCCCAAACGAGGTGGTCAGGTTGGAAGACCGGATAGTATTTTCGGGTTTCTTCCAGATTTTCAAAAGCTATTCGCACGCGCGGCTGATCGAATCGTTTCGAGCTTGGCTGGTTAAGCATCACCCGGGAGGGGCGAGAAAGCCCAAGGTCAGGAGGGGACGCAACATCGTGCGAGATCGGTTAAATGCCCTCGGTGCTTTGCGGTTGCGTTACCATTGCCGGACACTCAATGAAGCGCAGGAGCTTGTCGCGCCGTTGAGATTGAAGCCGAAGGGAATGAGCTACAGTGACCGGACGGCTTGGAATCGGGCGTGTGAGACGGCCATTCAAGAGTTTCAAACTCTGCTCCAACCACCGCCCGGTCACTGGCCGATTCATTATACCGAGGGGTGGCAGAAATAGGCGGGGATTTTTTGACACGTCAGAAATAGGAAGGGATTTTCTGCGCCGTGGCAGAAAATGAGTCTCTATTTTGGCCTGCTACCAGCGTGCGCGAGACGGTGCAACACTTCGTCGCGTATGACTGACATTACTTCAAAACTGACACTGCCGGGGCAAAAACCGGCAGAGGAATACCTCACGAAACCTGAAGTTGCCGAACGACTGCGAAAGACTATTCGCACGATCGACAACTGGATGAAGCGCGGAATTCTGCCCTACTATAAGATGGGCCGGAGCGTTTCGTTCAAATGGAGTGACGTGGAAAGGCATCTCGACACCAATTGCCGGGTGTGTCGTCGCCGGGCGTAACTCTCGTCCACCCCTGACAAGGACGAGCGATGCCGACCATCATCGAGCGCGCACGGCGTTACGTCGCGAAGTGTCCGCCGGCCATCAGCGGGCAGGGCGGGCATAACGCCGCCTTTCATGTCGCGGCGGTGCTGGTGCATGACTTCGCGCTGGGCGACGCGGATGCGATGATGCTGCTACAGGAGTGGAACCAGTGCTGTCAGCCGCCGTGGTCGGAACGCGAGTTGCGACACAAGATTAAGTCCGCTGGCAGCGCGACGCACCAGCAACCGCGCGGACACTTGCTCGGTCCTGGTGGACGAGGGCATCCCCGCACCGTGGCGCAGTCCGCCCCGCGTCGGGTGATACTTGATCCGGCGGCAACGGCGGAACGGTTCCTGAAAGGGTTCCGCTGCGCCGAGCCGGAGCTTGTCGAGGCCAGTCCGATTCGGATCGAAGGCGAGGCACGTTATGACGGCGCGGTGATCGTAGGCGCGCTGTATCAACCACAGGAGCAAATCAATTTCGTCACGGAGTTCGTCACCGCCGCCAATCTCGACGGGCAGATCAAGGCGAGGCCGAAGGGCCGGGGCGTGACCTTGGAACGCGATGCTTTGGTTGCGCGCTTTCAGCACGGCGGCACGGATTCGAGCGAGGCCGGGGCGTGGCTCCGCATGAATCCGGTGGATGGGCGCGGCATCGCCGATGCGAACGTGTCGGCGTTTCGTTTCGCGCTCCTGGAGTCGGACACGCTGCCGCCGGAATTGCAGTTGCCCTTGTTCGCCCGGCTGCCGCTGCCGTTGGCGGCGATTCTGAGCAGCGGCGGGCGTTCGTATCACGCATGGGTGAGGGTGGACGCGCGCGATGACGCCGACTATCGGCGCATGGTGTCGGGCCTGCTCGAATTGGTCGGCAAGTTCGGCGTGGACGGGAAGAACAAGAACCCCTCGCGGCTGTCCCGGCTGCCGGGAGCAAGCCGGGTGATCGGCGCGCTCGGCGATGGCGTGCAACGGTTGCTCTATCTGAATCCTCAACCTGAACAGCGAAGGATTCTCGAATGAGCTTCGACCTCAACCAAGCCGCGCAAGAGCTTGGGGAAGCTCCCGCGCAACCTCAGTTTCCGCCTCCAGAGGGCAAGCCGTTGTCCGCGCTGGTCCGCCACGACAGGGATGACCCGAATGAATTGCTTCTGCATCGGTATCTTTGCCGCGGTGCCGGGCTGCTGCTGGTGGGGCCGACGGGCATCGGAAAGAGTTCTCTGTCTATGCAGGCGATGATTTATTGGGCGATTGGCCGGGCGTTCTTTGGGATTAAACCGGCGTAACGGCTCAAGTCCCTCCTCATTCAGGCGGAGAACGACGAGGGCGACCTGGCCGAGATGCGTGATGGTGTGTTGGCCGGTCTGAACCTGACCGCAGAGGAACGGCAGTTGGCGATGGAGAACATCATCGTTGCCCGCGAGGACACGCGCACCGGCATGGCGTTTTTTGCTGGCGCAGTGCGCCCGCTCCTGGAGCAGCACAAGCCGGACTTGTTGTGGATAGACCCGGCGCTGGCGTATCTCGGCGGCGAGGTTGGTTTGCAAAAGGACGTGGGCGAGTTTCTCCGCAACCTGCTCAATCCGCTCCTGCGGGAGTTCAACTGCGCCGCGATTGTCGTGCATCACACGAACAAGCCTGCTTCGGGCAAGGAGAAGCCGGACTGGAGCGCAGGTGATTTCGCCTACCTCGGCAGCGGCTCTGCGGAGTGGGCGAATTGGGCGCGGGCGGTTCTGGCGTTGCGGAGTGTCGGCTCGCAATCGGTGTTTGAACTGCGGGCGGGCAAGCGCGGCGGGCGGCTGGGTTGGAAGGAGTCGGACGGTGAGACGAAGGCTTACTTCAAGCTCATCGCGCACGCAAAAGAGTCGGGGGTGATCTGCTGGCGCGAGGCGGACGAATCGGACATGCTGGAGCCGGCTAAGGCCAAGCGGGTTCCATCGAAAGAAGACATCATGCCCCACGTCCCGACGGGCAAACCGATTTCCAAGGACGCGCTCCGGGGCAAGGCGAACGATGCCGGTATCGCGCTGAACAAAATCAATCCGCTCATCGCAGAGTTGCTCGACGACGGCACGCTCCACGAGTGGAAAGAGAAACGGCCTGGAACAAACCCGCGCATCCTCTTGTCCCGCACTCCACAACCACCGGCTGAACTGACGCCATGAGACACCCACACAGAGACTCGAACGGGCTTTCCAGCCGTGTGTGTCGGTCGTGCGCGTCAGACCAGAGAGACACACACACGCCCCTATGTAATAGGGCGTGTGTGTGTGTCTGTCTGGTGGTGTGGGAAGGGGAAAGGAACTGAACATGGGGCTACCGTTTGAACAGCAACCGAAGGAGAGCGCGAAGGCGTTTGCGGCGTTCTCGTTGTATCTCAGCCTGGGGCCGGAGCGGTCGATCCGGGTGGTGGGGGAAAGGTTGCGCAAGAGTGCGGGCTTGATGGAGCGCTGGTCGCGGCGCTTTGACTGGGCGGCCCGCGCCAAGGCTCATGCCGCGCATCTGGCCATGGTTGAGCGCGAAGCCAGCGAGGCGCTGGTGCGCGGGGCTTCGGCGGAATGGCTGGGGCGGCAGCAGACTTTGCGCGAAACGGAGTGGGAAATGCACGAGCAGTGCATTGCGGCGGCGAAGCGCGGGCTGAAGGCGTTCATGGAGCGCGAGAAGGTTTATGCCAACCTCGCGGACATTGCGCGGATGCTCGAGGTGGCAAGCAAGCTGGGACGGTTGGCGTCGGGCATGGCGACGGACAAGACGGAATTGACGGGTGAGGATGGCGGGCCGATCCGCGTCGAGTTGAGCGCGGCGCTGGAGAAGGTTTATGGGGCGGTGGTGGATGTGGAGGCGGTGGCGGAGATTGGGGGAGAGGGAAGGCAGGAGACAGGAGGCAGGAGGCAGGAGGGGGAAAAGGCGGAAAGCACCTCACCCCAACCCTCTCCCCAGGGCGGAGAGGGAGAGGCGGCACAAAGGCAGATTGAAGGGGCGGCGAGTGAAAGTATCTCACCCGGACTCCCTACCCAGGGCGGCAAGGGCGAATGCGAAGGGAGCGCATTATGACAGCACTTGAGCGCTATGCGGCGGCGGCGCGGGTGGCGGGGTGTCCGCGGGAGCAGGTGGAGCGGTTGGTTCGCGCGGGGGTGGTGTTGCAGCCGCGGCAGCTCGCGGCGAGCGCGGCGGCGCGGTTGTGTGACCACCCGGACGGGCCGACAGCGGTCGGGTATGGCGGGGCGCGCGGTGGTGGCAAGTCGCATTGGCTGCTGGCGCAAATGGGCGCTGATGATTGCCAGCGAATGCCGGGCTTGAAGTGCCTGCTGCTGCGCAAGGTTGGGCGGGCCAATTTGGAGAACTTTGAGGACTTGCGGCGGCGGTTGTTCGGCGCGTTGCCGCATGAGTTTTCCGCTTATCGCGGGGTGCTCAAGTTCGCCAATGGTTCACGCATCATCGCGGGGCATTTCCAGAGCGAGAAGGACATCGACGCGTATCTCGGGCTGGAATACGACGTGATCGGGATCGAGGAGGCCACGACGCTGTCGAGCCGCAAGCATCAGGACATCTCGACGTGTTCGCGCACAAGCAAAGCGCACTGGCGTCCGCGCATCTACTCGACGACGAATCCGGGCGGCATCGGGCACGCGTGGTATCGGGTCCGTTTCATCGTGCCGCATCTCAAGGGCGTGGAGCGCGAGACGCGGTTTGTGCCGGCCAAGGTCGGCGACAACCATTTCAACAACCCGGAATACACGCGCGTCCTCGCCAACCTGACGGGCTGGCAAAAGCGGGCGTGGTTCGATGGCGATTGGGATATTGCGGCGGGGCAGTTCTTCACGACCTTTCGGCGCGAGGCGCAGGTGGTGGAGGAGTTCGATGACACGCGGGCGAGGGAATGGTTTTGCGCACTGGACTACGGGTTCACGCATTACACGGTCGCGCTGCTGGGCTGCACGGATGGCGATGGGAATGTGTTCGTCGTCGATGAGCACGCGGAGCGGCTGTGGCTGCCGCAGCGGCACGCGGCGGGCATCAAGGCGATGCTGGGGCGGCACGCCATCGGCGTCGGCGCGAACAAGCGCCCGCTGGCGGTCGTGGATTTGAAACGGTTCGTGGCGGGCGCGGATGTGTTCAGCCGACAGAGCGACGGCTCAACAGTGGCGGCGCAATACGCCAAGCTCGGGATCACGTTGCGCGTGGCAAACACCGACCGGATCAACGGCTGGGCGGAAATTTTGCAACGGCTCGGCGACGTGGACGGCGGCGTGCGTCCGACGCTCTTCATTCATCGCCGTTGCGCGCGGTTGCTGGAATGTCTGCCGGTGCTGCAACACGATCCGAACCGGCCCGAGGACGTGCTGAAAGTGGACGCTGACGAAGACGGCATCGGCGGCGATGACGCGGCGGATGCGCTGCGGTATCTGGTCGCGACGAAGACGCGCGGGCTGGCGCTGCGGAAGCTGACGGGTGTGTGAGGCGAAGCTTCGGGGTCTGCCTGTCTCGTTTTGCGCGCCTGCAATCAACACCGCTCCGCGAGCCGCACGCTGCATGACGGCGCGGGCGGTGCCTGCCTTCGCAACGCCCGTGACGGCGGGCCGCGTGCCGAGCGGAGCAAAGTCTTCCCGCGCGTTGTGAATGGTGCCCTGCGAGCCGTGCGAGCCTGTTTCCTTTCCGTGGTTGCGGAAAGGGCGCGCAGCGTTTCGGCCAGCGCAGCGGGAAAGGAGTCCAGAGGGCTGGCCCGCTGGCGCGGGTCTGGGCCGGCGTGAGGCCCAGCGCGGCGCGAGCCAAAGACCTGCGAAAAGAGCGGCCAGCCCCAGCCACTCGCCGGGGCCAGCCGTGGTCCGTTCAATCCTCGTCCGGCAGCATCACCGTGATCGCGGGCTGCGGGTCGTCCATGTCCAGCGGGCCGCACTCGGCGACCAGCTTGATGAGGCGCGGGCGCGCGGTGTCGGAGTTGCGGACATAGAGCGCGACCGGCAAGCGCCGCACGCCCGAGCGGGCGCGCAGGATCGCGTAGCGCAACATCCAGACAATATCCCACAGGCGTCCGGCTTCATCCTGGCCGGTGACACCGGGCGGGACGCTCACGTAGGCATCAAACACGCCCCGCGTGAGAAACACGGGAAACGTGATGCCCGCCTCGCGCGCGGTGCGGGTGACTTCAACCTGCCCGCCGTCGGCAACTGCCTGCGCGCGGGTGTAACTGTAAATGACGGGGCCGAATGGGTCGGCGTCGTCGGTGTTGGTGTTGTGGGTGCTCATAGTTTTAACGGTTGAGGATGGGGAGTTCGGAATTGGGCGAAATGCGGACCAGCGCGGGTTTGGGTTGCAGGTGAACGCGCACGCCGCCAAGCGTGGTGAAGTCGCGCGGCGGCCGGGTGACGGCCACGACGGCGCTGGAGTCGGTCACGCGTAAAACGCGGCAGGTCTGGCCGTCGTAGGCGATCACGTCGCCCGCACGGAGGCGGAAAGGAGTGCTCATAGCTTCAATGGTTGGTTGTCTGTGCTGAATGGGTGGTGAGTGAAAACAGCCCCGCCTGCGCCGCGCGCGCGCGTCGCCGGGCGTCCTCCGCCTCGGCGAGTTCACGGGCGACGCGCTCGCCGTCGAGCGTGGATTCCTGAAACAGGTTGAACGTGGCGGCGGTGAAGCCGAATTCGTGCTGCGGTATGTGCAAGCGGTGGCGGGGGCGTCTCATGGTGTGATTTCCGCTCAAGCGGGTTGAAGGTCGGCGGGGTGCTGCGAGCCATACTTGGCGCGCGGGTCGTGGGGCGAACCGGTGGTGACAGCGCCGCAAGGGTGCTGCCACGCTTGGCGCTTGGGGTTCCAATGAAAGCCAAGCTCGGCCAGCGCCGCAGTAATCGCGGCGGGCTGCTTCTCGGTGAACTGAATCCAAACCCAACTGCCGACGACCTCGGCGAGGTCGTAAAAGCGCGGGGCTTCGGTGCGTAGGAGCGCGAGCAACTGCTGCGTGTGCAAGCTGCGGTTCGCCCGGCGGCGGGCGAAATCAATCGGGGTGGCAACGGGTCGGCTGCCCGATGCGGCGGGGTTTGCTTGGTGAGTGCTGGACTGGTCTCGGAGCCTTGGCGTTGATCCGGTGTGTTGTGAGGTAGTTTTCATGGCTTTTTTTTGGTGAGTGCCGTCCCGTTCCCATCGCCCTTCGATTAAGGTGAGCGCCTCGGGGCTTCCGGCGGGGAGTAGTCTTTAGAGGGGACCCGCAACGGACGCCCCGATTCCCGGCGTGAACCAGAAGGGCGATGGGAACGGGACGGCCCTCAGCGCCGAGCAAAAAGAGCCTGAAAACCCGCTGCACCCTTGCGGAGCGCAGCCCCTAGGGGATGGGAGGGGCGAGCACTGGGAGGGGTGGGGGCGTGGGGAAGCGACCCCGCTCTGCTGTCTCCCGGTAGCGCAGTGGCAGGCGGCTGGCGGGACGGATGCCGGCGAGCCTGGCGCGGTCCCTGCCCCGCCGGGCGCGAGGGCGGGCTAGCAGGGACCGTGACAGGCGAGCCGATTTCCCGGCCACAAGGCGCGGTTATGTCTCACTCCACCGGGCCGCTGGAGGGGCAGGTTGGGGAGGGAGGAAGCGGCGGGGACCCGGCACCGGGGGTCCTGCGCGAGCGGGTGCCGGTGCGGGGGCGGGAGTGAACATAACCGCTCTTGTGGCTGGGAAATGGCGCAAGGCGGAGCCACAGGCGCGCAAGCATGAGCACCGTGGGCGGAGCCGTTCCGTCGTGCCAGCCGCCGAACGGAGCGAAGCTGAAGCCAGCGGGGTCGCGGTTCGATGTCCCCATGGTTCACGCGCCGCGGAGCGGGCGAGCGCAGCGAGTCAAAACTGTCCCCTGCCTGTCTCCGGTGGCTTCCGGTAGCGCACTGAAGCGGAACGAAAGCCGTCCGCTGCGGGCGAGCCTGCGAGGTCGCGGGCGGCGGCGCAGTGGAGCGCAAGGGAGCGAACGGAAACGCCGGAGTCAGGCCCCCTGCGGCGGCAGTCGGCGGTCCCTCCGCGCAGGCCCAGACGCGCAGGAACGAGCATCGTAGCCGGAGCGAGAGGGGGCCGCCGTCTGCCGCCGCCCGCGTGTCCGGGTCCCCGGTCGGCGGCGGGTGCGTCGGTCGCATTCGCCGCGTGGCATGGGTGGCAGCGGAGCGAGGCCGGCGCCGGGCCGTGCTCGCGGAGCGGTCCTCCGCCGGTCTCCGAAGCGGGACGGGCTGGAATGCAATGCAGCGTTCGCGAAGGCGCGGTGCCGTAGCGGGCGCGCAATGGAGTGGAGGCATGGCCCGCGCCGGAGTCCGGCGCACCGGGCCAGGGCAGGTCCCGCGATGGTGCGCGGTGCCGGTGGCACGCCCAGCGGTAGCGCCGTGCGAGCGCACGCTCGCGGGTCCTGCCCGGCCCTGCGTAAGCCCCTCTGCCGTCTGCGGCGGTGGGCCGGTCGGAACGCTTTGCTGACGACCGGTCCGCCGTTGGCCGCTGGTCTGAGAGCAGGCGGCAGACACGCGACTGTCTGTCTCCGGCGAGCGCGCAGCGCGAGCTCCGGTCCGTTCCGCGAGCCGCGTTAGCGGTGAGCAGTTCCCGCCGGACAGCGCGCGCTAGAGACGTCCACCAACCTACGATGTTGAGTTGCAACGAGCGTGTGGAACGTGGTGACGCGTTATCCGCGCGCGCTGTAGCGAAAGGGCCGCCGACACGGGCCGTTCAATAACCCATGATGGCGGCCCGGTGCCCGGCTAGTGCGCGCTTAGCGCACGCCGGGCATGAGCGTCCGGCGTCCGCGCGCGGGAGTGAGCGTTAAATGGGGGAGACGGTTCGCGGGGCGCGTTCGTGGCCGTTGAGCGCGGAGGAACGGAGCGCGAACTGACGTTGTGTCGAGCAACGCGAACTGACCTTCGTGGGGCGTGGTTCGCGCGAGGGGCGTGGTTGTGGAGGGCGTGGTTGTCGTGGGCGTTGTGTGGTCGTGGTTCCTGCGAGGTGCGCTGGTGGAGTTGCGGGTTGCTCGTGGGATTGGTTGGGTCTGGGGTGGTTCGTGGGCGTGATTCGTGGGGCGTGGTTCGTGTGGGTGCCGTCACGTCCGCAACCTCCGTCTCTCTCGCCTCCCGCCGCGGGAGGAGAGGGCCGGGAGAGGAGGTTCGTCCCTTCGATGACCGACAACTATTTCTCGGTCGTTGGTGCCTCCGTGCGCGTGGATTCGCGGTCGTGCGTGGGGTCCGGTGATTTTGGTCTGCGCGGGTTTGACACCGTGCGGGCGTTGCTCTACGGGGTCGTCCATGCCAGTGAATTCAACGCATTCCGATTACGACGAAAATCTCGCTGCCTGGTTGCGCATCCGGGACGTGTTGGCGGGCGACCGCGCCATCAAGCGCGGTGGCGAGAAGTATGTTGCCCGCCTCGATTCGCAGAGTGACGACGAGTTCCTCGCCTACGTCGAACGGGGGTTCTTCTACAACGCCACCGCCCGCACCGTGTCCGGTTTCGTGGGCATGATCTTCCGTCGTCCGACCGTGTTGCAACTCCCCGACCCGTCGTCGGTCCTGCACCCCGTGTTACAAACCTTCGTCAACGACGTGGACCTCCTCGGCACCACCCTCGACAGTTACGCCAAACACCTCGTTACCGAGGTCGTGTCCGTCGGTCGCGGTGGGACGCTCGTGGACTGGCGCGATGCCCCCGAGCACCGTGCCTACCTCTCCCGCTACTCCGCCGAGTCGATTCTGAACTGGCGCGAGTCCCGCCTCGAGGGACAGGTCAAGTTGAGTCTGGTGGTGGTTTCAGAAAATGCACCGGGGGTGTCGAAAACGGGGGACCCCTTTCTGGCGGAGGACATTCCTCAATTGCGCGTCCTCCAGCTCGTCCCCGCCACCGACCCCGCGACGCAGAAAGTCACGCACACTTACCAAGTCGAACTCTGGCAGCTCCAATCCGCCGCCAAGGGAAAGAAGCAAAAGGAATGGCAGCTCGTCTCCACCGTCACGCCCCTGCGCCTCGGCAAACCGCTCACCAGCATCCCGTTTGTGTTTCATGGCGAGGAAAACTCGCGCCCCGATGTGGGCAAATCCCCCATCGAAGACCTCGTGGCTGCCAACCTCGATCACTACCGCCTGAACATTGATTACAAACACGGGATGCACTTCACCGCCCTCCCCACCGCCTTCGTCACCGGGTTCGACAAGAACTCGCAGCTCCGCATCGGGTCCACGACCGCATGGGTTACGGACATCCCCGGCGCGACGGCGTCTTCCTGGAGTTCAAGGGCGAGGGCCTCTCGACCTTTGAACGTGCCCTCGACCGCGCGGAACGCCTCCTCGCCGTGCTCGGCTCGCGCCTGCTGGAAAGCCAGCGCCGCGTGTCCGAAAGCGCCGAAGCCCTCACCATCCGCCAAGTGGGCGAGAGCAGCATCATCGCGGGCATTTCCGCCTCCGTCACCGCCTCGCTGAACAGCGTCCTGCGCTGGGTCTATTGGTGGCACTCGACCGAAGCGACCCCGCAAGCCATCACCGCCGCCCACCTCCGCTACGAACTCAACACCGACTTCGATTCGGCGATGCTCACGTCGCACGAAATCCAGTCCCTCGTCGCCGCGTGGCAGGCCGGCGCCATCAGCCGCGACACCCTCCTGCACAACCTCCGCACCGGTGAAATCCTCCCTCCCGCACGGACGAATGAGCAGGAGGTGGAGTTGATTCGGCGGGAACCGTCACTGGGAAATTCTACGGAAGCGCACACGGGTTCAAACGGTGATCCGCTGGCAACCCGGCACACCACGGTTTTGTGAAGAGGCTTGACAGGCGGAGATAGAGGCGGACAATTGCGGACAATGAATCCGCAGAGACAGCGTTTCTCCTTGAACCGCCCGAAGCCCAAGAAGGAATTCAGTGACCCCATCCTGACTGAACTGGAAGGTTGCACCGCAATGGGGATGGAAAAGGATGCCCTCGGCTTGGCAAATCGGATTCTCGGAAAACCTGCGATCAATGGCGCTCAGTTTGCCGCTGCGGTGGAAACTCTCTTGACGATGGATTCACGCTTGAAGCCACGGCGGAAGGTTGTCGCGCGAGCCTACAATCGGTTGAGCGGAAAAGCCCAACGAAGCGTGAGATATTGGGTGCTTTCATTCTACCATTCGGCGGGTGATTACGCAACCGCCCACCAATTCGTGCCCAAGCGCTTCAATGGTCCAAACGGTTTGTTTGAACTGGCGTGGGCGTGGGACATTTGGAGCGCAATGAATGATGAGAAGTCCTTGGCGAAGCATTTTCCAACCCTTGTAACCGCCGCGTCCAACGCTGAACACCCGTACACCCGAGGTTTGCTTCTCGCCTGTCTCGGCGACTACTGTGTCCGAACCGCGCAATGGCGGTTGGCGGTTGAGTTTTACCAGCTTATCCCTATCGAGTCCGCCAACACCCAGCAGGCCATCCTTGGCCCGCTGTTTGCGCGGTCGGGTGAACTGCTTGCGGCATGTAACACGGCACGCGAAGCTCTCAGTCGTTTCAAGAGTTACCATGACCCGGAGCTTGAAGTTATCTTGCCGGGGAACTTGCGCTCCCAGCATCTCGAAATCGAAAGACAATTAGACGTGATGGAAAGTGGTTTGAAACGGTTAATTGAAAAAAGGGGGTTGAAACAAATGGATGAACATCAACCAGACTGATTATTTTACCGGACGAATTAGGCTCAACACATAAACTTCGATCAATATCACAGCACCCGATTGACCCGTGAACGACCCAACCCCTAATCTTTTCACCGCTCTGTTTGACTTCCGTCCACGAGGCAGTCACACCCCCGAGGAGAACTTTCTCAGCGAAGCCTTCGCTTACGTGTTGAAGACCTCTAAATCTGCGTGTGACGAATGGCTATCGGAAGTGCTCAAACGCAAGGTAACCGTTAGACAATGCAATATTACTACTCGTAAGCGAGAGAAGTTGCGGGACGGGAAAAATGTTTTCCCCGATATGCTGATCGAAGCCACGCTTTCGGATGACACCTCGGAAAAGATATATTGCGAACATAAATGGCGCGCGCCGTGTGACTCTGGACAACTTATCGACTACTACAAAGTCGCCAAAGAGAAAAACGCTCATGCGCGAATTGTGTTTATTGGATCGAATTTAGAGCAGCGGCGGATTGCGAGAAACATCACCTTTGGACCGGAGAAAGCGCCGCTAGACGCATGTTTTTTATGGGAAGATGTTTACCGGACTTTGGAGATCGTCAAACACAAGGACGAAATATTCCGCCAATTTCTTGAATTTATGAAAACCCACGCGCTAAACCCTGGGGAACCCATCTCGTCCGCTGGGCTGATTGCCCTGCCTGAAGCTGCAAGGGCAACGCGGAGCCTCCGTCGCGCAGCGGAGCGGTTAGCGCAGATGAACTGGAATATCATTCCAAGGCGTTACGGATCAATTCCGGGGATTAATTACGGAAAATGGGGTGTCACCAACCTAACATTTTCGACAGCGGGCTGGCTTCCGGGTGTGGATTTCGGTTTCCTCGTTGACACGACTCAAGGCTATGAAGTTGCCCTCACAAAACCTTCGAAGGGCATCGACCTGATGCTTCGCATCGCGTCGCACAAGGATCGGTTGGAGTCTGATGAGATGGCGCCGGTTCGAGCGATTCTTTTGAAAAAGTTACCTCATTTAAAAGAAACCTCCGACAGTGCCTTGATCTGGAGACAAGAAGGTAATGGATGTCCGTATTCGCTGCTTATAGTTCAAAAATGCCTCGCTGATGTTATCGGGACCCGGGAGAGAGACAGTGATCAGATTGAGGCGATGTATCAAATACTGCATGATTGGCTTACGATTCTATTTTCCGATGGCACGCTTGATACGGCACTCATCGCAGCGGGGTTAAATGGTGAGGCAAACGCCGCTGACACAGTCATCTAATCGGCGAGTATAGCGGCCAGTTTTTGATTGTGGGCAATGGCCCGGCGCTCGCACCTCTCCCATATCGCCGGCACACTTCTAAATGGAGCATCGGGACGCGGCTGATCACAACCGATCGAACCGGAACGGACAAAAAATCTCGTGTCCCAACCCCCGCTCAAAACCCCTTTCACCTCCCTTCGCAAACTTGCGTCAAAACAGCATTCCGACCGATAAAATCAATGGTTTTGCCCGTTTCTGGCCTTGACGATTCGCCCAGTTCACACGTTCATGGACGCACGCTCTGCGGAGCGTTGCGACCATGCCACTGAAATTCAAATACGCCGCGAAGGAAGAAGTTCCCGCCGAACACCTCGGCCTCTATGTCGAGCGCGACGGCGCGTTCGTGTTGGACGCCGAGGGCGCGGTGGAGAAGTCCAAGGTGGACGAGTTCCGCACGAACAACGTCGCGCTCAAGCGCCAACTCGACAGCCTCACCGCGAGGTATGAAGGGATTGATCCCGACGCGGTGAAGCAGTTGCTCGCCGAGAAGGCGAAGCTCGAAGAGCAGAAGCTGGTGAAGGATGGCGAGGTCGAGAAGCTCGTCGAGAAACGCACCAAGACCGCGCTGGCTGAACTGGAGAAGCGTCTGCACCACTCCGAGCAGCAGGCCGCAACCCTGAGCGCGCAACTGCTGGAAAAGGAACTCGAACGCCACGTCGTCGAGACGGCGACCAAGCTCGGCCTGCGGCCCTCGGCCATCCCCGACATCAAGGCGCGTTCCCGCGCCGTGTTCAAGGTCGTCGGGGGGCAGGTTGCCGCCGTCGAGGCGGACGGCCAGACGCCCGTCTGCGGCGCGGACGGCGTGACTCCTTTGACTTTCGACGAGTGGGTGACACGGCAGGTGGCCGAGGCACCCCATTTGTTTGAATCCAACGCCGGCGGCGGGGCCGTCGGCAACGGCTCCGGTGGGGTCGGTCAACGTTCGGGCAGAAACCCTTTCCGGCGCGGGCCGGACTGGAATCTGACCGAGCAAATGCGGTTGCAACGAACCGACCCCAAACTCGCCGACCGCCTCCGCGCATCGGCCTGACGGGTCAAAACCGGAACCCTAGTTTATGGCCAAAACTGCCGTCGCCGACATCATCGTCCCCCTTGAGTTCGAGAAATACGCCATTGAGCGCACCGCCGAATTGTCCGCCTTCGGGCAATGCGGCATCATTGAATCCGCCCCTGAGTTCGACGCGCTCGCGTCCGCGGGCGGGCGTGAAATTAAGATGCCGTTTTGGCGGGATCTGACCGCCACGCGGCAGCTCCTCAGCGACTCGGGCACCCTCACCGTGAACAAGATCACGTCCGAACAGGACGTGGCGCGGCTGCACAACGACGCGCAGGTCTGGTCGGTGAACCACCTCGCCAAAGTCATCGCGGGCGACGACCCGATGCAGGCCATCGTCGATCTGGTCGGCGAGTATTGGGCGCGCACCGACCAGGGGCTGCTCGTGTCGAGCCTCAAGGGCATGTTCGCCGCCGGTTCGCTGTCTGGCAACTTGCTCGCCATTCATTCCGAAACCGTGGCCGGTCAAAGCGCGGCTACGCGCCTCAACGGTGCGACCTTCGTGGACGCCTGTGCGAAGCTCGGCGACCGCGCCGACCGCCTGACCGCCGTGGCAATGCACTCGGCCACGGAAGCCACGTTGCGCAAGCTCGACCTGATCGACTTCATCCCCGACAGCGAGGGCAAGGCGATGCTGCGGACCTTTCAAGGCCGGCGCGTCGTCGTCGATGACAACCTGCCGACGCGCGCCGGCACGACCGACGGCACGGTGTACACGAGCTACCTGTTCGGGCAGGGCGCGTTCGCCAAGGGTTCGTGCGCGCTGGATGCCCAGCCGCTGCAAGGCGGCTTCGGCACCGAAGGCGTCGAGCTGGCGCGCGTGCCGCTGGACAGCGACACGGTGCTCATCAACCGCCGCCGCTACGTGCTGCACCCGCGCGGCGTAAAGTTCAACTCGGCGACCGTGGCCGGTGATTCACCGACCAACGCGGAACTGGAACTCGCGGCCAACTGGACGCGCGTGTGGGAGAACAAAAACGTCCGCATCGTGGCCGTCACCCACAACAACTGAGCGCATGGGCAAAGCAACCTCAACGGGGTGGTCCGGGCCACCGGCCCGGCCCGGCGGGCTACCAGCCCGCCGCGCTGCTCCCGGAGCGGAACGCCCGGACCTGAACGGCTTGCTGCCGATCATCCGCCGCCCGCGCCGTCCGCTGCTCGCCGTCGAGCCGCACGCGCCAGCGCCGCACGGCGCGCCCGTGCCGCCGGTGGCGTTGGTGGTGGAGTCGTTGCCCAAAACCAGCAAGAGCCATGGAACTGCGACCAAAACAGCGGCCAGCATTGCCCCCAAGGAAAGCGGTGCGCGCCTCGGGCGCACCTGAGTTTGGCCGGGCCGTGTTGGTGCGACGCGGCCCGGTCCTGCGCCGTCGGCGTGTCGTCGTGCGGGCCTCGGCAACGGCCTCCTGATTCTCATGGCCCTCGTCCTCATCAAGGAAGATGGCACCGGCAAGGTGGACGCCAATGCGTTCGCCAACGCCGCCGACGGCGACGCCTACCACGACGGTCATCTGTATGCGTCCGCGTGGACCGGCGCGACCACGCAGAACAAGGAGAAGGCGCTCGTCATGGCCACGCGCCTGCTCGGTTCCCTGCTCCAGTTCCGGGGCGTCAAACGCCGTTCCATCCAAGCCCTGCAATGGCCGCGCCGCGGCTGTCCCGACCCGGACACCGACTCGGTGCCCGTGGCGGGCCTCCTGCGCGTCCGCGCCGCCGTGCTGGATGAAACCAAGGTTCCCGTCCTCGTCGTCCACGCCACCTGCGAGCTGGCGCGCGAGCTTCTCAAGCAGGACCGCACCGGCGACCCCGGCGGCGAGGGCCTGCGCTCCCTCGACATCAGCGGCTCCATGCACCTGGAGTTTGACTCCGCCAGCCGCCAGCCCGTGATCCCCGCCCTCGTGCAAACGTGGCTCGCCAAGTTCGGTGAACCCCTCGCGCGCGGCCCCGGCATGGCCCGGCTCGTGCGCACCTGAACCATGGCGGTGAACCTCAACAAAGCGGTCAAGGCCGGCCTGGACTTCCTGTTCGGCGTCGCCGGTGAACTCGTGCGCGACGCCGAGTTCGTGCGGCCCGCCGGGGCCAGCGCCCTTGAGCAGTCGGGCAACGCGCAGCAAACGGCCAACGTGAAGGCGTTCATCACCGATTACCGCTCCGGCGAGCTGGGCACCGTGGTCATCCAACCCGGCGACGAGAAGGTGCTCGTGCGCGCCGCCGACCTCGCGCTCATCATTTCACCCGGTAACGGGGATTACCTCGTCGAGACGTTGAGCGGGCAGCGCCGCGACGTGCTCTCGGCCCGCCTCGATGCCGCCGGGCTGCTCTGGACCCTGCACACCGTCCGCTCGATCAACGACGACTGGGGCGTCCTCACTGCCACCACCGCCTCGGCCGACTGGGGCGACCTGGGCACCGCCACCGACGCTGAAGACTGGCTGGGCCTGACGTGATATGCGCGAACCCCTCGCCCAACCCCTCACCATCGACGGCGCTCAAACCGTGGTGCGCAACCCCGCGCGCCTCGTGGGCTCGTTCGGCCTGGCAGGGATCATCACGATGTGGAGCGGCCCGACGCCCGACCTTCCGCCCGGCTGGGCGCTCTGCGACGGCAGCAACGGCACGCCCGACCTGCACGACCGCTTTGTCCCGCCCGTGGTCTTCATCATCAAACTCTGACCCCGAGAACCTATGCCCAAACAAGTGCGACTCCGCCGCGGCACCACCGCGCAACACGCCACCTTCACCGGCGCGGACGGTGAAATCACCTTCGACGTCAGCAAGAAAGTCCTCGTCGTCCACGACGGCGTGACGCCCGGCGGCAAGCCCATCGAGGGCTTCGTGAAGCTTTCGCCCGGCAACCCCTACGTCGTCCAAACCCTCGAATCCACGCTCGAAATCACCGGCGGCGACGCCTACAACCCCGGCCTCATCGTCACCCAGCCTGCACGCTTCGACAGCACCCTGAACGCTCCCGCCGGCCTCCTCTCCCGCCGCGTCCAGTGGCAGCACGAAACCCTCGACTACGCCGCCACAGTCAACCTTGACTTCAACGGCCCCGCCCGCCGCCGCCTCACCCTCACCGGCGACCTCGCCCTCACCGCCACCAACCTCGACACCGGCAAATCCCTCGCCCTCCGCCTCACCGCCGACGACACCGACCGCACCCTCGCCTTCCCCGCCGACTGGAAATTCCTCACCACCGCCGCCCCGACCACCTTGGCCGCCACCAAAACCGCCCTCCTCCTCCTCGACTCCTTCGGCCCCACCGACCCCGACCTCCTCGCCCACTACCTCGTGGAGCCTTGATTTCGCACTTTGGCTCGCTTTGCATCGTTGTTGCGCGAATGGCTTATCTGCTGGTCGCTTTCCAGAAAGCTGCGCAGCATCCCTAGAAGGTGTTCGTAACGAGTCTAATGGAAAACGAGACAAGCATCGCACCCGCTTTGCCTGGGGTGCCGCAAATTGAGAATGACGCCGCGGCTGACGTGGCTGCGCCGGTCAGCGTCACCGGGCTTACGAGTTCCCCCGACGCGGTTGCCGCTGGTTTCAAGTTCGGCACGAACGGGCCGCACTCCAGCCGGACGATGATGTTGGATGACCTCTCCGTCCTGCTGGCGCGGACCCCGCCCGAAACGACGCTGGCGGATTTTCGCCGCGTGATGGTTGAGGAGAATCTCCTGAACAAGAAAACCGAGTCCACGCGGCGGGAGACTTTGCGGCGGCTGCGCGAGCTTTATGCACTTGATGCGGGAACCACGGTGTTTCGCATTCTCCGAACCTACTGGCCGCACGACCCCGCCGGGCGTCCGCTGCTGGCGCTGCTCGTGGCGCTCGCCCGCGACCCGCTGCTGCGGATTTCCGCGTCGGTCATTCTCAACTCGCAGCCGGGCACGGAAGTGCTGACGAGCCAGTTCGATGACGCCCTCGCGCGGGCCATGCCGGGGCATTTCGGCCCGAAGATTCAGGCGGCGACGGCGCGGCATATCGCTTCCACATGGGAACAATCCGGCCATCTCTCCGGGAGGCTGCACAAGATCCGCGTGGCAGTTCGGCCGACGCCGTGGACGGTGACGCTGGCCTTGTTCCTGGCGTATCTCGCGGGTGAACGGGGCGAATACCTGCTGGCGAGCCAGTGGTTGCGGTTGCTTGATGTGCCGCCCGGCAATGCGGTGGGGCAGGTTGCGGCGGCGCATCGGCTGGGCTTGCTAAACTTTTTCCGCGCTGGCTCAGTCGTGCAACTCACGTTCCCCGAATTACTGAAGACTCCAAGGGGCTAAAAGCATGGGACAAATTGACCGACTGCTGAAAAATTACACGCGCTACGTCGAACTGCCGTGGGCCAACAACCTCGACGGGCTACAACGCATCTGGTTCGCTGTCTATCCTCCTGCGGAAGAACGCCGGCTGCGCGTCCAACTCTCCGCTTTTGACCTTGCCACCAAGGCAGCAGGGCATGGGTGGTTGCTGGTCGATTTGACTGATTCCCTTCCTGACTGGCTGGCAGGTTACGAACATTTTCAAGACTGTCTCCGTGACCCTGAAATCGTTGCACTCGGTATGTCGGACTTAACCAAATCGGTCGCGGATAAAGTGGCTGCTGCATTGGTGCATTCCAAAGCCGACAACAACTCCGTCGTGGCGTTGCACGGCTTGGCTGGGCTTTACAGCTTTGTAGGAATGTCGGCCATCGTGAAGGAAGTGTCCAAGGATGTGCGTGGCCGACTTCTCGTTTTCTTTCCTGGCGAGTATGACAAAAACTTCTATCGGTTTCTGGACGCGAGCGAGGGTTTTAACTACCTCGCGACGCCCATTACCTGCGAAGAAAGTTTCATCAAACTATGATCAACCGCGAGATTTACCAGAAAGACCCGACGCAAACGGCGTTGCTCAACAACGGCGTCACGAAAATCGGGGAACTGGCCTCGGCGGAAGAAGTCAGCACACTGCGTTTCGAGTTGGAGAGCTTCGTTTGCGATGGGGAATACGCGCGCGGTCTGGAACGCATCCTCCGCTCGTTTCTTGCCCAACTTTCGCAGCCGGAACAAAAGGCCGCGTGGATCAGCGGCTTCTTCGGCAGCGGCAAATCGCACCTCGCGAAGATGCTGCGTTACCTGTGGATGGATCACAAATTCCAGCCCGATGGCGCCACGGCCCGCAGTCTCGCGCATTTGCCCCTGGAAATCCGGGACCTGTTTGTCGAGCTGGGGACGCAGGGAAATCGCGTCGGCGGACTGTGCGCCGTGGCGGGGACGCTCGGCAGCGGTTCGATGGACAGCACGCGCCTCGCGCTATTGCAACTCGTGTTCCGCTCTGTCGGCTTGCCAGAACACTATTCGCTGGCGAAAATGGTTCTCTGGCTGCGACAAAAAGGTTGGGAAGCCAGCGTGGTCGCCGCGCTCACGGCGCAAGGCAAGAGCTTCGAGCAGGAGATCAAGAATCCGTTCGCCTCGACCGCGCTCGCGCAAGCCATCCTCGCGCAAGATGCCTCCTTCGGTCAGCCCAAGGACGTGATGGCCGTCCTGCGTCAGCAGTTCCCGGTCAAGTCCGACGTGACGATTGGCGACGCGGTGGCGACCGTGCGCGAGATTTTCGCCAAGAGAGGCGAGATGCCGCTGACGCTCATTGTGCTGGATGAAGTTCAACAATTTATCGGGACGACGAACGTGCAACGGGCGATGGATATTCAGGAGATGGCGGAGAAGTTTTGTTCGGCCTTCCAGGGCCGCTTGCTCCTCGTGGGCACCGGCCAGCAGGCGTTGACCGAAACGGCCATTTTGCAACGCCTCATCGCCCGCTTCCCCGTCTCTGTTTCGCTCTCCGATGCCGACGTGGAAAACGTCGTGCGCAAAGTGGTGCTTGCCAAACGCGCCGACAAGCTGGGCGAATTGCGGCAATGCTTGGCGAAGAATCAGGGCGAGATTGACCGCCAATTGAAAGGCACCCGCCTCGGTCCGATTCCCGAAGATCAGAATTGGCTGGAGGCCGATTACCCGTTGCTGCCGGTGCGCCGCCGCCTGTGGGAAAAGGTCCAGCGCGCGGTGGACACCACCGGCACCGCCGCCCAACTTCGCAACCAGCTCACCTCCGTCTTCGAGGCCGCCCGCGCCACGGCGCAGCAACCCCTCGGCAGCATCGTCGGCGCGGATTTTATTTACGACCAGCTTGCGCCGCAGATGTTGAACGCCGGGGCGCTGCCGCGCGAGTTCGACACCCTCATCCGGCGGCACCGCGATGGTTCGCCGGACGGCCTCCTGCGCTCGCGCCTGTGCGCGATGGTGTTTCTCCTCGGCAAACTGGAACGCACCGGCCCCGGCGACCTCGGCGCTCGCGCCACGCCCGAAGCCCTGGTCGATTTGCTGGTGGAAAATCTCGGCCATGATCGGACCGAATTGTTGCAGCGCGTGCCGGCCTTGCTCGACGGCATGGTGGCGACCGGCGACTTGATGAAAGTCGGCGCGGAATACCTCCTGCAAACCCGGGAAGGCTCCGCTTGGAATGAGGACTTCAAGCGCCGCCTGACACAGCGGTTGAATGACACCGGTCATCTCGACAGTTTCCGCACCGACCGCCTGCGCGAAGCCGTCGAGCAACACCTGCGCGCCGTGACGTTGCAACAGGGCAGCAGCCTGACGCCGCGCAAACTCCAGGTTCACTACGGCACGACCGCCCCGCAGCCGGCGGGCGAGTCCGTGCAAGTGTGGATTCGCGACGAATGGACGGATGCCGAGGCGACGATTCGGAGCGAGGCGCAGGCCGAAGGCACCGGCAGCCCGCGCCTGTTCGTCTTCCTGCTGCGCAAGTCCGCCAACGATCTGAAAACCGCCATCGCCTCCCGCATGGCGGCGGAAGAAACGCTGCACGCGCGCGGCAATCCGACCAGTGCTGAAGGAGTGGAAGCCCGCAAGTCCATCGAATCGAAACTGCACGACGCGAACCTGGGCGAGAAGGGCATTGCCGCAATCATTGGCGAGGTGCTCGCCGAGGCCAGAGTCTTTCAAGGCGGCGGCGCGGAAACTTCCGGCCAGTCGCTGGCCGAACTGGTGAAGGAAGCCGCGCAAAGTTCCCTTGTGCGCCTGTTCCCGCAATTCAGCGTGGCGGACCATCCCGGTTGGCGCACGGTTTTCACCCGCGCCCGCTCGGGCGCGGCGAACGCGCTCGAAGCTGTGGGCTTCAATGGCAATGCCGAAGCGCATCCGGTGTGTGCCGCCATCAAGTCGTTCATCGGCGCGGGGCGGCGCGGCAACGACATTCGCAAACAGTTTGGTGCGGCCCCCTTTGGCTGGCCGCAGGACGCGATTGACGCCGCGCTCATGGTGCTGCTCACCGCCGGTCATCTGCGTGCCACGGGCAACGGCAATCCGGTGAACGCTTCCGCGCTCGTGCAGAGCAGCATCGGTGCGACCGATTTCCGCGTTGAGATTCCGAGCCTGTCCGCCAACCAGCGCATTGCCGTGCGCGGTTTGTTCCAGGCGGCGGGTCTCAACGCGCCGTCCAACGAGGAATCCGCCTTTGCCCCGCGCTTCCTCGAAAAGCTCGAAGCGATGGCGAAGGAAGCCGGTGGCGACCAGCCATTGCCAGCGCGGCCCGACACGAAACATTTGCGCGACCTCGGGCTGCAATCGGGCAACGCCCAATTGCTCGCCCTGCTCGGCGAACAGGCGCGGCTCAAAGCGGACATCGAGGCGTGGCAGAAGGCCGCTGCGGACATCGCCAAACGCCGCCCGCGCTGGGACACGCTGCAACGCCTGCTCCAATTCGCCAAAGATCTGCCGGTGCAAGCGGACGTGGCGGATCAGGCGGCGGGCATCGCGGCCCATCGTTCGTTGCTGTCCAGCCCCGATCCTGTGACGCCGCTCTGTCAGAAATCGACCGGCACGTTGCGTGACGCCCTGAACGCGCATCAAACGGAGTTGGACAACGCGCACCGGCAGCACCGTCAGACCATCGAGGGCAGCGCCGTTTGGGCGAAGCTCAATGACTCGCAGCGCGCCTCCCTTCTTCGCGAGCACGGATTGGAAGCGCCCGCCAAGGTGCAGGTTGGCAGCGAGGATGAAATTCTCGCCACGCTGAACGCCGCGCCACTGGACACGCGGCAAACTGCCATTGAAGCCCTTTCCCATCGCGCGGCGAAGGCGATGGAAGCGGCGGCGAAGCTGCTCGAACCCAAGGCCACGCGCCTGTCGCTTCCGTCCGCGACCGTCAAGGACGAGGCGGAACTGGATGCGTGGCTCGGCACGGTGCGGAGCAGGGCCGTCGAGAAATTGAAGGACGGCCCGGTCATACTCTGATGTTCTCGCACGCATGAACGCCCTGCCTGCACCGCTCCGGCGCTTGTTGGAAAACGCCGCGCAAGACGCCCGCGACGTGGCGGAAGCGGGGGCGCTGGCGGCGTTGAACGCGCTCGCCGTTCCCCACGCCAAACCGTTCCCGCACTTGGGCGAACCGGACAAGAAATTGCGCACGGCCTTGCGGGCGCAGGCGCGGCAACTCGGCGATGTGGTTCCCAAAGACGAGGCCGCGCCGTCCATCGCGCATCTCATCGAGAAGGTGGCTTACGACACCTGGCATCGGCTGCTGTTCACGCGGTTCCTCGCGGAGAACCAGTTGTTGCAACATCCCGGCGGCGCGAGCGTGACGCTGCGAGACTGCGAGGAATTGATTCGGGAAGACCTCATGCAGCCGCAACGCGAGTTCACCGCGCCGGATGGGCGCACGCTCGCCGTCGAGTTCGCCGCCCGGATGCTCCCCGCGATTTTCCGTGCCGATGATCCGGCGGGCAAAGTCGCGCTGCCGCCGGAACATCGCTCCGCGCTGTTCAAGCTGATTGACGATTTGCCGCGCGACGTGTTCGTGGCGAGCGACAGCCTCGGCTGGTGTTATCAATTCTGGCAGGCGCGGCGGAAGAAAATGGTCAATGAGTCCGGTTGCAAAATCGGCGCAGATGAACTGCCGTCCGTCACGCAATTGTTCACCGAGGATTACATGGTGGACTTCCTCTTGGATAACACGCTCGGTGCGTGGCACGCCGGCAAAGTCCTAGCCGCGAATCCCAAGCTGGCCGAAAGCGCCCAGAGCGAAGATGAACTACGCCAGGCCGTTGCGCTGCCCGGTTGCCCGTGGAAATATCTCCGCCTCATCAAATGCGATGACTCCAAGTGGAGGCCCGCTGCTGGCAGATTCGACGGCTGGCCGAAGAACGCGAAGGAACTCAAGTGTCTCGACCCGTGCATGGGTAGCGGGCATTTCGTGGTGGCGATGTTCGAGCGTCTCGTCGCCTTGCGCTTGGCCGATGAAAAGCTGGACGAAGCGACGGCAGTGGCAGCGGTCGTCCGCGACAACCTGTTCGGCTTGGAGATTGACCCGCGCTGCACGCAGATTGGCGCGTTCAACTTGGCGCTGGCCGCATGGCGGCGCGTTGGCCACTGCAAGCTGCCGGCTATGAACCTGGCTTGCTCCGGTCTTGCGCCGAACACCCGCGAAGCCGACTGGCTGGCGATTGCCGACGACAGCCAAAAGCTCAGGAGTGGCATGGAGCGGCTTTACCGGCTGTTCCAAAAGGCGGCGGTGCTGGGCAGCCTCATCAACCCGCGCGCCGGCGAGGGCGATTTGCTGGAGGCCGCGTTCCATGAACTCCAGCCGCTGCTGGAAAAGGCGCTGGCGCAGGAAACCCAAGACGACGCCGCGCATGAAATGGCCGTGACGGCGCGCGGCCTAGCCAAGGCGGCGGAAATTCTCGCCGGCCAGTTCACGCTTGTCGCCACCAACGTGCCTTACCTCGGGCGTCCGAAACAGGACGAAATTCTCAAGGACTTTTGCGAACGTGTTCACCCCGATGCCAAGGCTGACCTCGCAACCTGCTTTGTTGAACGATCTTTCGCATTCTGTGCTGACGGGGGAACCACTGCCCTGGTCACACCACAGAACTGGCTTTTCCTCGGACGTTACACAGACTTCAGAACCAAGGCAATCGAGTCGCATCGTTGGAATTGTGTTTCGAGATTAGGGCCGAAGGCATTCCAGACTCCTATGTGGGACTTTAATATAGTTCTGCTCGTCATAACGCGGCTCAATGCTCCGAAGGCATCTACGTTCGCTGGAATTGATGTTGGAGGTTTGGCAAGCCCAGAACGAAAGGCTGCGGCCCTAATCACGAACAGCATCCAAGCGGTTCCTCAACTGGTCCAGCTTGAGAACCCCGACGCGCGAGTGAGTTTGACTCCGTTTGGCAAAGTCACCCTCTTGAGGGAGACGGCCAATGCTTGGCAGGGAATTGCTCCCACAGACGTTGAGCGGTTTAGGAATGTCTTCTGGGAACACCCTCGAAAGATGGAAGGTTGGGAGTTTTTTCAGAGTTCGTTCGGAGACACTCAGTCATTCGCTGGCCGGCAGCACATCCTCTTTTGGGAAGACGGGCACGGCGCGATGGAAGAAATCTGTCAAGAGCAAGGCACTTTCCGGGGGAAATCGGCTTGGGACAAGATGGGCGTCATGGTGTCCGCGATGGCGCACTTACCTGTCAGCCTTTATACGGGAGAGAAATTTGACCCTAATGCTCATGCCATCGTCCCGTTTGACCCACAACATTTAGGAGCGGTTTGGGCATATGTTCAAAGCGATGAGTTCTCGGAGAATGTTCGAGAGTTGGACCAAAAAGTCGCTGTCACCAATTCGACTATCGCCAAAGTCCCGTTCGATCTTGCCCACTGGCAGCAAGTCGCCGCCGAGAAATATCCGAACGGTTTGCCGAAGCCTCATTCGGACGACCCGACTCAGTGGTTGTTCAACGGGCATCCCAAGGGCGCGGAGAATTCGTTGCAAGTCGCCGTGGCCCGGTTGCTCGGCTACCGCTGGCCGCGCCTGACCGGCTCCAGTTTCCCCGATTGCCCCGCACTCGAACCAGACGGACTCGAACCGCTCGCCGATGCAGACGGTATCGTGTGCATCCCGCCCGCCGGTCAGGAACAACCCGCCGACCAGCGCCTGCGCGCCTTGCTCGCCGCCGCCTTCGGCGCGGAGTGGAACGGGACGCGCGAAGGCGCGTTGCTGGGCGAAGCCGGTTTCGCCGGCAAGAGCCTGGAGGACTGGCTGCGCAACGGCTTCGCTGAACAGCACGGAAAACTTTTCCATCAGCGTCCGTTCATCTGGCACTTGTGGGACGGTCGCAAGGACGGTTTCAGCGCGCTGGTGAATTATCACAAACTCGACCGCGCGCTGCTGGACAAGCTGATTTACACCTACCTCGGCGACTGGATCACTCGGCAGGAATCCGGCGTGCAATCCGGCGAGGGTGGCAGCGACGCCCGGCTCACCGCCGCCCGCGACCTGCAACGCCGCCTGAAACTCATCGCCGAAGGCGAACCGCCCCACGACATTTTCGTCCGCTGGAAGCCGCTGGCGCAACAGCCTGTCGGCTGGGAACCCGACCTGAACGACGGTGTGCGCCTGAACATCCGGCCCTTCGTGACAGCGGGCGTGCTCCGCAAAGACCCAAACGTACACTGGAAAAAGGACCGCGGCACCGACCCCGCGAGCGCGCCGTGGTTCGCCGTCTTCCACGGCGAGCGCATTAACGACCATCATTTGACGGTGGCGGAAAAGCGCGCGGCGCGGACACTGCAAAATCAGGCTTCAAATGCCGG
>CAMAUZ010000006.1 GCA_945861535.1 Akkermansia muciniphila
TACCTGCGGGAACGCAATCTCCGCCCCAAGCGCTACGTCTGGAAAGCCGCGGGGGAGGAAATCCTGGCCAAGATTCAGCGGGCGCGGGCCGCCGCAAATTCCGCGCCGAAAGAATTATGAGTATAGTTTTGAGAGACACTACACTAGTCCGCTCCGTCGCTCGCAAGCTTCCGTGTTGGGCCGTGGTGATCGCTCCGCGCAAAGGAAATGTAGAAGGAATCCTTGCGCTCGTTGACAATCTCGAAGTCGGCACCGCCTCGGTGGAAAAGGTCCGTGACTGTCATCGTTGGTTCGATACGCCGTCGAAAGGAAAAGGGCAACAGTATCGGCATATCGTCTCCAAGTATGCTCTGTGGATTTGCCAGACCCTTCGCGTGATTCAACCCAATCAGGCACTCGCCGAGGCTGTTTGGCGTGACCCTGCCGCATGGCCCGAATGGGTTGCCGAGGCCGTGGACCTTAAACCGCTCACCAAGACGACTGCGCCCGCATGGTTCAAGGTTGGTTGGAAGATGCTGCTCGCCGCCGCCAATTGCGACGTGACGACGATTCAAGAATTGCGCCCCGCGGGCGAGAGCAACGTGCAAAAGGGAAACGACCGGAATCGCAAAGGCGAAGCTTTCACCGAAGCGCAAAGAGCAACCCAACGGGAACAAGGCATTCGCAAGTCGCTCCGCCGCGCGTTTATTGCGCGTTTCGGGAATTAGAAAAAGGAGGTTTTCCCCCGCTTGAAAGCTTCTTAAGACGTTGCGTTTTTCTTCGCGCAAGCTGCACGACGTGAAAAGCAATTCAACGCAAACCGAAACGCCGACGGTTCAAAAATCCGGCGAACACTTCAATCTCCGCACGCCGCAAAACCCGGCTGACACTCTCCAAAGGTTCGGCGACAAGCGCGACGTGGGCGAGTTGCTTGGCATTTGCAACCGCAGCGTTGACAACCTGCTGGCAAAAGGTTGTCCGCACCTAAAGCTCGGCAAGCGCCGCGTCCGCTTCGATCTCGACGATGTGCGCGAGTGGGCGAAGCGCGAATTCGGCACCCGCCGCGTTGGAAAGGAAAAGCGCGTCGTGAATCCGATCTGCTTTTGCACCAGCGGCATTCGCCCCGGCAGCGCGCTAGTGTCCGTTCTCTGGTTCCTTTTCCGGTATTTCGCTGCGTGGTTCGCCCGGCTTCTAACTGACATCGACAACGAGACGGAATGCGACCTGTGAACTGCCAATTTCAGATGCGCGTCACTCACGCGAGCGGTTCAAGGGTCGCCAAAATTGAAAAGCTCTGGCTCGCGGCAGACACATTCGCAATTTTAACGGCTGGAAGTGGAGGGCGGGCACTTGCTGGCGAAGCGGTCCCGAAATCCTCTCCCGCCTGCTCGCGCTGAATCTCGCCCGTGCTGCCGAAGAGGCGAAAGCAACTGGCACCAAGACGCCGCGCGCCACGCGGAAGAAAACCGAAGAGGAAATGCTGTAGCCGCCAGCTCAAGAGCTGAATTCCCCAAACCTCCCATCCACGCCGGGAAACCCGCGAAAATTTGGCGCTGTTCGCTGCCGACAAACACCCCTACGCTTTTCAAATGGCCAAAGCTGAAACCTCCGTTGAAGAACTGGTCGGCATGATCGAACGCGGGGAGTTGCGCTTGCCGGAAATGCAACGCCGCTACGTCTGGCGCTCCACCCGTGTCCGCGACCTATTGGACTCGCTTTATCGCGGCTACCCCTCCGGCGCGATTCTGGTCTGGGAGACGGATGAGCCTGTGCCGATGCAGGAATTTGCGGTCGAACAACAAAGGAACCCCTACCAAAGCACCCGTCTGTTGCTCGACGGACAGCAACGCCTGACCTCGCTTTCTGCGGTTATTCGGGGTGAACCAGTGACTGTGCGCGGGCGCAAGCGACCGATGGAATTGTTGTTCAACCTTGACCACCCCGACCAGCTCGCTGTCGTCACAGAAGTCAACGAAGAGGACGGCGACGAAGACGAGGACCTGATTGAAGACGAGGCAGATTCAACCGACGACGAACTCCAACAGCGTTTCAACCGGATGACCTTTGTCGTGGGAACCCACAAGCTCGAACAATTGCCGCAGTGGGTAAAGGTCACCGAGGTCTTCAAAACGGACGGTGACGCGACGTTCCTGACCCGCGCGGGAATCACCGGGTTCGATGATCCGCGCTTCCAGAGATACACCCAGCGGCTCGCCCGGTTGCGCAGCGTCCGAAAGTACGTCTATCGAATGGACGTGCTGGAACGAAAACTCACCTACGATGAAGTCACGGAGATCTTTGTCCGGGTGAACTCCCTCGGCGCAAAGCTGCGCAGTTCCGATCTCGCGTGGGAGATTCAGGAAGAGGTCGAAAAGCAAATCCGCGACCTCACCGGCCTCAACCAGGACGCCAAAGGCCTTTACCGCGACGAGAACGTCTTTGAAGACGCCGACATCCAGATGGCCGGCTACGCCGCCGCCCTTCGCGTCCTCACGCGCTACCTCATCATTGACGGTCGCGACATGACCGCCGAGGCCATCCGCCCCCGCGTGAAAGGCGAGACGACCTTCGTGGACGGACTCATCGCCTTCGCCGTGGACACCGCCAACCAATGCCTCGTTCCGCAAGGCATCCCCGAACGCCACTGGAAGGAATACACCGGCGCGGAACGCTTCTATCTCAAGCTACTCGATCTCGAAGCCAAGGGACTCAAGACCCTCGATAACTACCAGAACTTCGCCAAGGCCTTCAAAGTCCGCGATTTTCGCGCCCTCATGGGCAACCAGAAGGCCAACGAGGCCCGGCTCCGCAGCGCCGTCGAGTTCGGCAAAAACGAGCTGAGCGAAGGTTCGGAACTCCACCACTCCGTCCTCCGCGCGTCCTCTTCGCCATCATGGAACTGGCCAAGAACGTGGACGGCAACGATGCCATGGCCCACCTCACGCTCAACGTGCCGGACTATTACTCGAACCAAACCCAGCGCGAGCGCGTCGTCGAACTCGCCGACTACCTCGCCAAAAAACTCGAAACCCTCCGCCCCGAAGAAGCCAGCGCCGCCCGCGTCCTGCGCGAGATGGTGAAGAACCAGCGGCTGGGGTAAACGTGGGAATCCCTTGAGCACGACCTTGCCATCACCAACCCCCGAGGAACTTCTGCATTGGACCACCACGAAGGAGGGGCAGTTCTTTGAACGGAAGTCAGCCCAACATGGCGAGCCGGGCAGGGCGAAGCCGCGCAAAGCTGCCGACGTTGCGATGGATGTCGCTGAAACGCTGGCGGCGATGGCCAATGCCGACGGCGGTGAACTGGTCGTTGGCATTGAGGACGACGGGGCCGTCACCGGGGTTTGCCAGCCTGAAGATCGCCTGCCAATGATTCTAGGCGCACCGCGCAGCAAGAACTACGTCAATCCGCCGCTGCCGGTCCGCTTCCGCGAGCTGCAGACTGCTGCCGGTCATCGCCTGTTCCACTTCGAGGTTTCCTGGAGCCCCGATGTGCATCAGTTGGCGGGCAGCCGATACTTGCTGCGCGTGAACGATCAAAATGCCCCGTTTGCGGCGGACCAGATTGCCGCCCTCAAGGCTGCCAAGACGCTGGGGCTTTGGGAACGCAGCTTCCCGCCCGGAGCGACCCTCGCTGATCTGGACTTGGACTTGATCCGGTCGCTGGCACCCGCCGCGTGGGCCGGTCGCAGTGCCGAGGACGTTTTGCGCGACCGCGGATTGATTGCGGGTCGGAACGGCCACAGCGTTCCTTCCAATGCGGCGTTACTGCTATTCGCCAAAGCACCGGCCCGGTGGCATCCCCGTTGCGGCATAGATTTTGTTCGGTGGCAGGGCATTGAGCGAAAACATGGAGCCGAGCTTAACGTGGTGAAACGCCTGCCCATCGAGGCCCCGCTCGCGGTCCTCATCCGCAAGGCGTATGAGGCGATTGCTCCGCAGATCCCAGAACGTCAAAACCTCCAAGACTTGTTCTTCACGGAGAAGCTGGAATACCCGACATTCGCGTGGCAGGAGGCCATCGTAAACGCAGTCGCCCACCGTGATTACGGAATCCAAGGTGCCAGCATAGAAGTTTGGTTGTTCGATGACCGCCTAGAAGTTCGCAGCCCCGGGTTGCCGCCGGCCCCGGTCACCATTGCCGCCCTTAATCGCCGCGAGCATCTCCATGTTTCGCGCAACCCCCTCATCGTCCGGACGCTGGTCGAACTTGGCTACATGATGGAGGCGGGTGAAGGAATCCCGCGCATCTTTGACGAGATGGACCGTGTCGGCTATTACCCGCCGAGCCTGTCCATCGTCGGTGGGATGAGCTTTCAGGTCGCCCTGCGGAACCAACCGATTTACGACCCGGCGACGCTTCAGTGGCTACACCAGTATGATGAACTGGCCTTGAGCATGGACCAAAAGCGTGTGCTCGCCTTCGCTCATGCCCACGAAGACCGCTTCACCAGCCGCGACGTGCAAACCCTTCTGGAGACGGACATCTACGGCGCCTCGGCATTGATCAAGGATCTGATTCGAAAGGGCGCGGCGAGGTCGGCCGGGAAGGGGAGCCGAATTTACGGAGTTCAGCAGCCGATTCAGATGCGCGGTGACATGCCTCGGGAGCTGGCGAAGTTGCTGCCGGATCTCAATCGCCGGGGTCATCTCCGGAACCGGGATCTGCAAGTCGAGTTGCATCAGACGCGCATCTCCGCCACCCGGACACTGAAGGAATGGGTCGCCGCCGGCTGGCTTGCCAAACCAGCCAAGCGCGGACGCGGCGCGCTTTATGTCCCCGGCCCCCGTTTATTGCATCAGCCCCAAATTGCATCAGGCAAACTTGAGACTGATGCAATTGACCCTGAGGGTGATGCAATGGCCGGTAAGAGTTAAACCCCATGGCACTAATGGGTTGACCGTGAAGACTATACGAACCGGAAAACCGGCGGAATCGGGGTGGTGCTCCTCCGCGCATAACGGATCGCATAACCGCATTTCTATGCGCGTTTTTATGCGCAGCGCGCATAGACCGCGCATAAACACGCCAGCCGCCGCCCGAGGATGGCCATTGCATCAGCCTCAAATCGCACCATTGCTCACTGAGGCTGATGCAATGCGCGCTGAGACTGGTGCAATGGATTCTCACGATCTCATAGCATCTTGAACCCAATCGCCATCAACCGCTTCTCCTCCCGCCGCCAGCGGCTCGACCACGCGTTCCTTTCCAAGAAACTGGCCAGAGCCAAGTCCTACCGCCGCATCGCCGGCTATTTCCGCAGTTCCATCTTTGAACTCGTCGGTGAGGAAATCGCTGGCATCCCGCGAGTCCAGATTGTCTGCAACAGTGAACTCGACGCGGCGGATGTGGTGGTATCCAAACACGTCCGGGAGACAGCACTCAAGGAGCGCTGGAATGAAGCCCCCGCCGAGGTCGAGGCGCTCTTGCACAGAGACCGTTACCGGAGGCTCCACGACTTGCTCACCAGCGGTCGGATTGAAATCCGCGTCGTCCCCAAAGACCACGTTTTCCTCCACGGCAAGGCGGGAGTCATCGAGGCGGCGGACGGCACCAAGACCTGCTTCCTTGGCTCGATCAACGAGACCAAAAGCGCCTTCGCCACGAATTACAAAATCCTTTGGGAAGACCCGTCGCCCGAAGGAGTTCTCTGGGTCGAGGAGGAGTTCGACGCCCTCTGGAAAGATGCCTATCCGTTGCCCGCCGCCATCATTGAGGAAATCAAGCGCGTCGCCGACCGCGTCGAGATTCGCTTTAGCGAGGTCCAGTCCGGTGAACTGCCCGGCGCGGCCCTGGCCGAGACGCCCATCTATCGCGGTGGCGAACAGCTTCAGCCGTGGCAACGGGCGTTCATCACGCTGTTCCTCAAGCACCGCGAAACTTACGGCAGGGCCCGCCTGCTTTTGGCCGACGAAGTCGGGGTCGGCAAAACGCTTTCCCTCGCCGCCAGCGCCATGATTTCCGCACTGCTGGATGACGGCAAAGTTCTCATCCTCTGCCCTTCGACGCTCACGTTCCAGTGGCAGGTCGAGTTGCACGACCGCCTCGGCATTCCCAGCGCCGTCTGGTCGTCCGGCCAGAAAGTCTGGATGGACCCCCATGGCCACACCATCAAGACCCGTGGCGCGGAGGACATCACCCGCTGCCCATTCCGCATCGCCATTGTCTCCACGGGCTTGATCGTCCACTCGTCCGACGAGCGACGCCTGCTGTTGGAATGCAGATTTGGCACCGTCGTTTTGGATGAAGCCCACAAAGCGCGGCGGCGCGGGGGGCTGGGTGAGAACAAGGACGAGTCGAACAACCTGCTCGACTTCATGCTGCGCATCGGACCGCGCACCCGAAATCTCCTCCTCGGAACCGCCACTCCCATCCAGACCAACGTCCACGAGCTTTGGGATTTGATGCGCATCCTTAATGCTGGCGCTGATTTCGTCTTGGGTCGCGAAGCCACGAGCCTATGGGTGAACTTGCAACGCTCCTTGCCGGTGGTGAAGGGCGACGAAATCCCGCTCGACGAGCGCGACGCGTGGGAATGGCTGCGCAACCCGCTCCCGCCTGGAGACGAGGAACCGCTGGTCGCCAACTTGCGGCTCCAGCTTGGCATTCCCGAGAACGCCTTCTTCACCGACAAAGGCTTCGGCTCGCTCGACTATTCAGTCCAGCAATCGGTCCTACAGACCTTGTCGCCTGGTTTCTATCAGCAGCACAACCCCTTCGTCCGCCACACGGTTTTGCGTCGCCGCCAGACACTCGAAGAAGCCGGCTTGCTCGAACGAGTCGCGGTTGAAGTACATCCCGTCCCGGACGCCCCTTCAACTGCCTACCCCGGCGTGCATTTTGACGGGCTCGGCTTGCTCACGAATCACCCATTCGACTTGGCCTACCAAGCCGCGGTTGATTTTACCGACGCCTTGCTGAAGCGCACCAAGGCCGCTGGCTTCATGAAGTCGCTCCTCCTTCAGCGCATCTGCTCCAGCTTCGCTTCCGGTCGCAGCACGGCGACGAAGATGTTGCGCCGCGATTTGCTTGAAGATGAAGAACAGGCGCAGTTGCTGCTGGAGCCGCTCAGTTCACTCACGCCCACCGAAGCTGGACACCTCCGCACCATCGTCGAGGAATTGTCCCGTCCGGAGGCCAACGACCCCAAGCTCGCCGCCGTCCGCTACTTCCTCACCGAGCACCGGACCGAGGGCAAATCGTGGCTCGAACACGGCTGCATCGTCTTCAGCCAGTATTACGACACCGCACACTGGATCGCCTCCGAACTGGCAAAAACCCTACCCAGCGAGCCGGTTGCCGTCTATGCCGGCACCGGCAAGAGCGGCATGTTCCGTGGGGATGCGTTTGCCTCCATTGACCGCGACGAAATCAAAAAGGCGGTCAAGAAACGCAGCGTGCGGCTCGTCGTTGCCACGGACGCCGCGTGCGAAGGCTTGAACCTGCAAACGCTTGGCACGCTCATCAACGTGGACCTCCCGTGGAATCCATCCCGGCTTGAGCAACGGCTCGGCCGCATCAAACGCTTCGGCCAGGCCCGGCGCACCGTGGACATGCTCAACCTCGTCTATCACGACACCCAGGACGAGAAGGTCTATGGCGTCCTGTCGCGCCGCCTGAAAGACAAGTTCGACATCTTCGGCGGCCTGCCCGACACGATCGAGGACGACTGGATCGACAGCGAGGAGCGGTTAGAGGAGATGATGAATGAGTATATCCATCTCCGTCTAAAAGCCCGCGACGTCTTCGAACTCCGTTACAAGGAAACCATCGACCCCGACAAGAACCGTTGGGAACTCTGCTCCCGCGTGCTGGCACGGAAGGACGTGGTGGAAAAACTGTCGGAGTCGTGGTGATCCGTTTTCCCGTCTGGCATACCCAGTCTGCCGACCTGCCAACGCCGCCACCATCGAGATTTACCAAGTCTTCACCGAAACCAACCGATGCACCCCGCACCATCGTGGCCTACCTCATGGACAGCTTCTCCATCGTAAGCTGCCAGAACAGGGCGAAGCGTGCATCGACCTCCTACCAGCTAAAAAAAAGGAACCCAGCGCGAGCCGGATTCCTTTCCCACTACACCTCCAGCTTCCGGAGCTTGCGCTCAGAAGTCGGTGATGCAGAGGTAGCCGGACGCGCACGACCACAGGACCACTTCCTCAGTCCCTCAATCTGCTCCGCCATCAACCGCGACAACGGCACAAAACCGTTGAGCACACTGGCGATGTCGAGGTCGGTGGGTTCCGTGGATCGCTCAAACGCCGCGAACATGGCTTCCAAGTAAACGGCTTCGATCTCCGCGCCCGTCAACCCTTCGGTGACACGGCTCAGTTGTCGGAGGTCGTACTCGTTGGGATCCCGGCGATGCTTGCGGATGACGATACGCCAGATCGCCTCCCGCTCGGTGTCGTCCGGCAGGTCCACATAGAACAGCTCATCGAACCGGCCCTTGCGCAGCATCTCTGGCGGGAGCTGGGAGACGTCGTTGGCGGTGGCGACGACGAACACCGGTTTGGTCTTCTCCTGCATCCAACTGAGGAACGAGCCGAAGACGCGGGCACCGTTTCCGCCGTCAGTTGAACCGCTGGACTTGGAACCGGCAAAGCCCTTCTCCAGTTCGTCGATCCACAGACAGCACGGCGCAATGGTTTCCGCAGTTTGGATGACTGAACGCAAGTTTGCTTCCGATTGACCGACCAGACCGCCATAGAGCTTGCCGGCGTCGAGTTTGAGGAGCGGGACGTTGAAGACGGCGGCAGTGGCTTTGGCGGTGAGGCTTTTGCCAGTGCCGGGGAGTCCCAAGATCAAAAGACCTTTCAGAGCTGGCAGACCGTAGCTGATGGCGCGCTGGCTGAACGCGTCTTTCCGGCGCACCAGCCAGTCCTTGAGGCAGTCGAGACCACCGATGCTGTTGAGTGATTCCTTGGTTTCAACGATTTCCAAGAGGCCGTTCTTCTTCACCGCCTGAGCCTTCTCGCGGGCGATGATGGTGGCCGTGATCGTCTTGGTTTCCGCCACTGACAAGGCGAAGGCGTTTTCGGCTTCGATGGTGGTCAGTCCCGAGGCGGCTTCGACGGCTTTTTCACGCACGTCGATCTCCAGACTGTGGATGCCGGCCGAGTTCATGATGCCGCCCAGGACTGCCCGCAGCTCCTCCTTCTATCTCACGAGCCGGGTAGTCAAGGTGCGCCAACTAATCCTTCTTGGAGAGGGCAACAAAGGAGCGGCGATTGGCGAGGGAGAAGTTCCGGTTAAAGCGGGAATATCTCAGGCGATCCAGGACGCGGGCGAAGCCAGGGACGGATTCCAGCACCGCCCGTTGCAGGCTTTGCAGGGTTGTCGGGCGGGCGGCGGGTTCCTTTTTTGGGTCGGCGGCGGCGCTGCGTGCCCAGGTTGCCGAATAGTCGCTTTGCTGCGGCGAAGTTTGAAACAGGGGGACCGCCCGGATTCGCTTGGCCCACACCAGGAGTGTGACCGTGGAGGTGTTGATGAGTGTCACGCGGGCCCCGGCCGTTTTGGGATCAATTACTTCAAACCAGCGCGTGCGGGCTCCGTATTCGACTGCCACACAGCGTTCCATTTGGAAGCCGTTCTCGGGTGAGAAGACGCGAAAGTAGAGTTCCGGACTAAATTGATAAAACCCGTGACCGAAGGCGTTGTTCGCTGGCGACACGCAGAAGCAGTGACCACCCACTTTGGTCATCTCCATGCAATTGCGGACGGCGACTGGGAAATTGAAGACATGCTCCAATGTGCCGATGTCACAGACCACGTCGAAGGCTTGTTTCAGCTCGTCGGCGATGGGTTGGTTCATGTCGTGAACCCGGGTGGCTCCCTCGAAATCGCTGGCATCAAAGACTGTCGTTTCTTTGGCACCGAGTAGTTTCCAAAACGCATCGGCATAGTCTGGGTAGGTTTGGGAAAACAGTTCGGGAGTGGCCGCGGGGTCCAGTCCGAATTCCCGCAGCAGGCCGCGGGTCTCTGTGTGACCGAGAAAGAAGTGTTGCCGCCCGAGGCAGGCGGAACGCGCAAACGAGGCACCTTGGCGGCGGCGGGCCAGCATGAACCGGGCGGTTTCGATGTCTATTCCCATAGGGTGAGTTGGTGCTGGTGGGGTGGTTTGCGGTGGATAAGGTCGGGATAAGTCAGATCAGCCGGGGGATTGGTTTAACCACGGATGGACACGGATGGACACGGATAGGAATGGAGAATTCGCAAACTCGGTGGCCATAAAAGCTCCGACCTGCTTTCGTCCGCGCCGATCGGGTTTCCTTCTTGTTTTTTTGGTTGCCACTGTTGTCTTAAGGATCGGGAGGGTGGTTCGATCAGATCGGCTGGTGTCGGGGTGAGGTCCTTTTTCGACTTAGGATTGCAGTCAGTTCCCTGGATCAGGCCGTCATGTTTTTCGGTAGTGATGTTCCACTTTCGCGATGGCGGCGGCGAGATCGCGGGCTTCGGTCGGGCCGAAGTTTTCGTTGAAGAGCAGGTTGAACGAGCCATCGCGCACGGCCACGGCGTTGGGCGTGGCGAAGGCGTCCGCGCAGTGTGGCTTCAAGTAATCCCATTCGCTCACGACGTAGTCATAGTGCGGGTTTACGGACACGCCCTCCGCGCCAACGGCTTCACCGAACTCGCGGACGGTGCATTGGAGGCGGGTGGCGTCGACAAAAATGGGGAAGAAGAACGGCGCATCATTGTCGGTTACGGGCGAGGGGGTGCAGAGTTCCGAGTGAGTTCGTAATTCGTCGCTGAAGGCACGGAGAAAATCCCGGCGGCGACGGTTTACGCCATCCAGCTTGTGCAGCGCACTGATGCCGATGGCGGCGGAGAGTTCGTCGAGATTCCAATTCAGCGCAGGGAAGAGAAACTGCTTCGGGTCTTTGTCGTTGTAACCTTCCCTCCAGAAGGGTTTGCCGCGGTCGGCGTGCGCCCGGACGAGGCGGTAGAGATTTTCGTCGCGGGAAAAAATGACGCCGCCGCAGCCGCCGGTCGCGTGGTTTTTCCGATACATCGTGGAGAACGCCGCGATGTCACCGAACGTGCCGACCTTCTGACCTTTCCATTTTGCGCCGTGCGATTGCGAGCAGTCCTCGAGTACTTTCACCCCGCGTTCATGGGCGATGGCAACCATGTCGTCCACCGGTGCGGCCACGCCGGCGCAGTGAACCAAGACGAGGGCGCGGGTCTGTGGTGTGAGGCGGGCGCGGAGTTGTTCCGGGCCGGAGTTATACTGCCCGGGCATCGAGTCCAGCAGGACCGGCGTGAGATTGTTCAGGATGATGGCGCTGAGCGTGCCGGGGTCGGTGATCGGGGACACGAGGACGTGACTGCCGCGGGGCAGTTGCAGGGCGGCGAGCGCGACATACAGCGCTCCGGTGCCGGTCGCGACCGCGTCGGCGAAGCCACCGACGCCGAGATAGCTGACAAAGTTCTGACAGTAGCGTTCCTCGAAATACCCTTGATAGCCGAAGTCGATTCCCTTGGCTTTGTAGTAGGCGAAAACCTCCTGCACGGCAGCGAACTCGGGATCACCGAAGGCGAAGCGTCCTGGCAGCGGGGTGGCCCGCGCCTTGGGGCCGCCGAGAATGGCCAGACGGGTCGTGTCGGCGCTCATGGGACAACGCTTACTCGAAGCAGACGAAGTCCCAGTCGCCGGTGTAGCCGGTTTGTTGGAAAATCCACTCCCATTCGGCCGGGGTGAAGATGCACTCGCAGGTGAGCTGCCAGTACATCAGGTTCACCTTCTCGCGCTCGTTCCGGTACGAATCCATCACGATGAATTTGCCGCCGCGGCCGACGCGCACGATCTCGCGCAGTGCCTGGAAGAGACCGGGGAGATAGAGGTTGTGCAGGGTGTTGACGCACAGCACGAGGTCGAAGTGTTGGTCGGGGTAGGGGAGTGTCATCGCGTTGCCCACGCGCAGGAAGGGCTTCACGGATTCCATGCCGTTGGCGATGGCGTATTCCGAGATGTCCAGGCCGGCGACCTCCAGTTCGGGGATCAACTGCTTGAGTTCATGGAGCACGAAACCTTTCGCGCAACCGATGTCCAGCACGCGCATGCCGGGCTTGAGGCCGTAGTGGGCGATGAGTTTCTCGGCGAAGGATTTCCAGCGTCCGTCGTAGCGGAATCCGCCGTAGCCGTATTTGCGGTCACCGTCGAAATATTCCTGGCCGAACTGTTTCGAGATGGTGGCGCACTCGGCCTTGTCGTGCTCGACGACACGCGCGAGGTAGTCGCGCTTGGTGGCCTTGTGGAGCGAAGAGATGAGATCAAGGTGGGCCATGAAGATTACGCGTAGATCTTTTGATACATCAATTCCGGGTGCAGCCCGTGCTGTTTGAGCAGGTCGCCGTGGCTGCCGTAGAAATGGATGAACTCATCCTGCAGCGAAAACGTGTGCAGCTTGCACCTGGCCCCGCATTCAAAGGCGAGCGCCCTGGTCTGCATGGCCAGCCCGGCTTGCAAGGAGTGTTCCTCCACCACGATCACTCGGTCGTATTGCTGCAAAATCTTCGCGATGCCTGCCTGGTCCAGCGGCTTCACAGTGTGGATGGAATACGCCGCGACCTGTCCGCCTTGTTCCTTCTCGATCTTGGCGACGAGCTCGAGCGCCATCTTTGTGATGATGCCATACGAGAGAACCGCCGTGCCGCTGCCGGCCTTGATGCAGCGGGCTTTGCCGAATTCAAACTTGTCCGGCGCGTTCGCCGTCAGCACGGGTTCGCCGGCCTTGCCCAAGCGGAGATACATAGGGCCTTGGTGTTTTGCGGAAACCCACGTCGCCGCCTCGGCTTCGAGCGGGTCGCACGGCGCTACGATGCTCATGTTCGGCAGCGCGCTCATGATGGCGATGTCCTCCTGCGCGTGATGCGTGCCGCCCAAAACGGAATACACCACGCCGCCGCCGATGCCGACGACGGTCACCGGCAGGTTCTGGTAGCAGAGGTCCACGCGGATTTGCTCGAAGGGCCGGTAAAGCGCAAACGTGGCAATGGTGTAGGCGTAGGGCTTCATGCCGCGCATGGCCAAGCCGGCGCAGAAACCGATCATCGCCTGCTCCGCCACGCCCACGTTCATGAAGCGGTCGGGAAATTCCTGGCGATACTGGTTCATGCTGCCGGCGGGCGAGATGTCCGCGACGACGATGCAGATTTTCGGGTCGGCCTTGGCGACCTGGTAAAGGATGCGGGAAAAGGTGTCTCTCATGAGTGGTACGCGTGATCGAGTTCGGCGATGGCTTGCTGATATTCCTGCGGGTTGGGCGAGCGGTAATGCCAGATCGGCACGTTCTCCATGTAGCTCACGCCTTTGCCCTTGATCGTGCGCGCGCCGACCATCAACGGCTTGTCGCCCTTGCGCGCCACGATGGCGTCATGCACGGCCTGCGGATTGTGGCCGTCGATCTCCACCGCTTCCCAACCGAACGCGCGGGCCTTTTCATCGAACGGATAAAAGTTCGGCAGAATCTTGCTGGTCTGGCCGAGCGATTGGAAATCGTTCAAATCCGCCACGGCGACGATGTTTTTCACCCCGAGGCTGGGCGCGAGCAGCATTGCTTCCCAAACCGAACCTTCCTCCATTTCGCCGTCGCTCAGCACGACGTAGATCGTGCGGTCCTGCTTCTGGATGTTGTCCGCCAGCGCCATGCCGATGCCGAGACCCAGACCGTGGCCGAGCGAACCGGTCGAAGCTTCGATGCCCGGCAGGCCGTAATCGGGATGCGTCGCCAGCTTGCCGCCGGGCTGGCAGTAGAGATTCAGGTCGGCGGGTTTGATGACGCCGAGATTTTCCAGCACGGTGTATTGCGCCATCGAGCCGTGGCCTTTGGAGAGGATGAACGTGTCGGGCGAGTTGCCGTCCGCATCGCGCCGCATCAGCCCGTGGTAGATCGTGTCCACGATCTCGAGGCACGAATACGCGCCGGCGATGTGGAGGGCGGAGACTTTTTGGGAGATTTCCAGAATGCGTTTGCGCATCTGCCAGCAGCGCGTCCGGGACGCCGCCGCATCAAACTGGGGTTTGGTTGCAGTCATTTGTTAAATCGTTTTCGTTTCCAAAAATTCCCGCCACGCGCGATCCCACAGTTCGGTCAGATACGCGGGCGACTGCTGCGCCGCCGCGTCCTCGCGCCGAACGAATTCCAGCCACTGGCCTTCGTGGCACGCATGTTTTTGCCGTCCGTCGTAACGTGCCCAGAAAACCGTCAGCTCATACGGCGGCCAGCCCGACACTTCATCCACGAACGAACACAGCCGGTGCAGTTCGCCGCACGCATACTCGGTCTCTTCCAGAAACTCGCGCCGGGCGCACGCTTCGATGTCCTCGCCCGGCTCGGCATGGCCGCCCGGTGGCACGAGCATCGCCGCGTGGCGCAATCCCGGCTTGTCATCACGCATCTGCAAGAGCGCCGCGCCGTCATCGCGCAACAGGAACACCGCGCCGACGCGGGGCAGTTTTTCAAGCGGGCGGTCCATTGGCGAGCGGCAAGTCGGAATTTTTTTAGCGCATCCGGTCCAGTCCGGCGGCGAGGCTCACGGGTTGGAAGTCGGGGAAAAGCTGGCGCAACAGCGCGGCATCGAACGCGCGATAACCATCGTGGGGCATGGGGCCGGTGCGCGGGGAGCCGAGGATTTTCACGCGCGGCTCGAAGCGGGCGGCGGCCTGCTCGGCGACGGAGCGGAAGGTCGTCACGGTGCCGCTCACGGCGTTCACGACGCCGGTCGCGCGATGGCGCACGCAGCGGCGTATGATCTCCGCCACGTCGGTGATGAAGATGTGATCGCGCTGTTCTTCGCCCTCGCCGAAGAGGGTGATGTCCTGGCCGGCCTGCGCGAGACGCATGAAGCGGTTTGGGCCGTAGCCATTGTGCGGATCGCCGGGGCCGAAGATGAGCGTGGGTCGCACGATCGCGAGCGGGATGGCGGGCAGTTCGCATTTCAGCATCACTTCGCGGGCGAGGTGCATGACGCCGTGGAGCGAGCCGGGTTCGGCGGGCGAGGCCTCGGTCAGCGGGGCGCGCGAGTCGGCATAGACGGCGTCGGAGCTGATGTAGAGGAGGTGAGCGACGGGCGTGGATTTCACGGCGGCGACGACGGCCTGCATCATGCGCAGGTTGTCGAGCAGCATGGCGGTGTTCTTCACTGGCGCGAGGGCCGAGGTGACGATGAGCGTGGTCTCGGGTGTGAGATGCGCGGCGAGTTTGGGGGCGGCGTCCGGCACGAGGAGGTCCACTTCCTTGCGGGTGAGGGCGACAACGTTGACGGCGTCTGCCGCGAGCCGGGCGCACGTGGCGCGACCGACGAAGCCGCCGGCACCCATGACGACGACGCGCGGGGGATTGGTGGGAGGGAGTTGGTTCAGGGTGAGCATGGTTTGAAGTGGAGCGCCGGTCTCCCGATCGGCGCGGTTCAGATTTGTGCCGAACTGGAGTTCGGCGCTCCGAGGCGCGGGGGAGCGCCGAGGCGGTAATAATCAAAGCCCAGCGCGGCGGCACGCTCGCCGTCGAGCAGGCCGAAGGGATCGAGGAGAATGTGGCCGGGCATGGCGGCGCGGATGGCTTCGAGGTTTGCGCCGCGGAATTCCGGCCATGGCGTGGCGATCACCAGCGCGCTCGCGTCGCGGCAGCAGGCGAGCGGCGTGGCGCATTGCGTGAAGCGCGGGAACGCGTCGGCGGGGATTTTCACCACGGGGTCGTAGGCCTGTTTGCGGCACGCAGGCAGGACGGCGATGAATTGGAGCGAGGGCGAGTTTTTCGTCGAGTGGGTGTTTTCTTTGTAGGCGAGGCCCCAGATGCCGAGGGTCGCGCCGTCGAGCGGAAGGGCGCGGCGGGCGAAGGCGGCGCGGAGGGTGCGAGCGAGCCAGGCTTTGCGGTGGGCGCTGTTGTGTTGCCAGGCGGTGATGATGCCGGTGTCGGCGAGCGGGGCGGCGGTGGTAGCGGTCGTGCTCGTGGCGGGAGGATTCTCGCGGGCGGGTCGCCCGCGCTCCGGGGTGGCGAGGTGCTGCACGGTGACGAGGTCGCGCTCGAGGTTGCCGCCGGAGATGCCGAGGCCGGGCGTGAGATAGGCCTTGGGTCCGATGCGCGCGTCGAGGCGGAGCGCGGGTGCGATTTCAGACCAATCGGCGCCGATGCCTTCGCAGACTTCGGCGAGCGTGTTCGTGGTGGCGACGCTGGAGACGAGGAAAAAGTTGATCGCGATTTTCGCCAGCTCGGCGCTTTCGTAACGCATCGGGAGCACGGGGCAGCCGAACGCGCCGAGCCATTGCGCATAGGCCGCGGGCAGCGCGGCGCGTGGGTCGTCGCAGCCCACGATGTAGCGCTCAGGCTGGAGCGCGCGGGCGACGGCGTTGCCGAACACAAGGGTCTCGACTTGGTAATGCAGTTGCCCGCCGAGCCGCTGGCCAGTGGCGGTGAGCGAAGATTTCAGCGAGCGGGTGAAGCCGGGCGGCACCTGGCAGAGAATAACGGCGGTGGTATCCGGCGCGAGGTGCGGCGCGGTGAGGGCGATCAGTTCGCGCAGTGGTGCGAGATCGCTGTGGCCGGCGTCGTTGGTGGGAACATCAAGCGAGTAGAAGACGACGCGGCATTGGGCCAGCGCGCGGGCGTCGGCGGTGAAGGTCAGGCGGGTTTGGTTCGCGGCGAAGAGTTCGTTGAGGCCCGGTTCCGAGACCGGGAATTGTCCTTGCGCCAAGCGTTCGCACAGCGCGGCTTCGCGGTCGAAGCCGACGACGGCAAAACCTTTCGCCGCCGTGGCGAGGCCGTAAACGATGCCGAGATGGGAGAGGCCGACGAAGCCGATCATGGCGCGGTCACGTTGCGGGCGAGTGCGTCAAGCTGCGTCCCGATCCACAGATCATTTTCCCAGTTGCTCGCGCCAGTGCGGCAGAGCGCGAGGAAGTGGTCGTATTCCAGTTTCCACGTCGGGTCGGGCTGTTCGATCGTCGCGACGGTTTCTTCGGGGCGGCCGCTGGGGAAGATGCGTTTGCGGATGGTGAGCGTGCTCGGTCCCCATTTGCAGAGGCAGTGGATGTGCGCGCTGCCGAGTTCGCCGTACACGTCGAGCGTGAAGGTGTTCCGCCACGAGAGCAGCGTCGCTTCCATCTCCCAGACCGCCGGGCCGCCGAAGCCGAACGTGACGTGATCGGGCGCCTGGTTTTCAAAACGGTTCACGCTCCAGACGCGGCCGCTGTCCGCGCGCGGGCCAAAGAGGAAGTGCGCCATGTCGAGCATGTGCGAGCCGAGGTCGGGCAGCACGCCCGCGCCTTTGTCGCGCCACGGCGAGTTGCGCACGTCGCGGGCGGTGCCGTTGCCGTAGAAAATTCGCGTGAGATAAACCCGGCCGAGCGCGCCGGTGTCGAGCACCTGTTTGAGCCGCGCGATGTGCGGCTCGAAGCGGTGGTTGTAAGCGGTGTAAGCCGCCGCGCCGGTGCGGCGCGCAAGGGCGAGCAGATCGCGAATCTCGTCCGCGGGGCCGACCAGCGGTTTCTCGACGAGGACGTGTTTTCCGTTGCCGACGAGGTGCCGGAGGATCGGGAGCTTGGCGCCGTCGGGCACGCAGACGCAGGCGGCGTCGTAGCGGTCGAGCGGGATTTCCTCGATGGCCTTGCAGTCCACGCCGGGGGCGACGGGATCGACCACCGCCACGACGTGGTCGCCCGCGAGGGCGCGGCGTTTGCGCCCCTGCACGCCGAGGCCGATGACGACGAGCCTCATTCGTAGCGGGACCGCTTTTCGACGGCGGCGAGTTTTTTCAAAACCTCGGCGGGCGCGACGGGATGATTGCCGTCGTGCTCGCAGGCCACGGCGGCGGCGAGGGAACCGAGGATGCTCGCGATGACATTCGAGCCGCTGGTTTTCAGCGAGAGCGTCGCGTAGGCGAGCAGGGCGTCGCCCGCGCCCACGGCGTCCACAACCCGGTCCGCAAAGCTGTCGATCGTGAAAAAGGAACGCACCTCGTTGCCCGGTCCGCGGTAGGTGATGATGCCGCGCTCGCCGAGTTTGAGGATGAGCACCTTGCAGCGCGCCTTCAGATACAGGTCTTGCGCGAGCGGGCGCACGGTCGAGTCCTGGTCGCCGAGGGCGAAGCGCGCCTCGCGTTCGTTGGGCGTGATGAGGTCGAAGCCCTGAAACTCGAGGATGTTGCCCCAGCGGTTGGAGACCTGGCTGTCGGCCACGCGCATTACGCCCGGGGGCAGGGCGGCGGTGAGCGGCGGGATGGTGTGTTTGTTAAAGAGGCCGTGGCGGAAATCGCTGAACACGGCGACATCGACCGGGTGCGCGGCGAGTTGGCGTTTGAACTGTTCGAGGATTTTTTCGGAGATGGGGCGGTTGTCGAGTTTGTCCACCTTGAGCATCCGGTAGCCGTTGGTGATGAAGGAATTCTTGTGCGTCGTGGGGCGGGTCGGATCGACGATGGCCTCGACACGGATGCCGACCGAAGTGAGGTCGTTCACCACGAAATCCTTGAGCGCGTCGTTGCCGAGCACGGTGGAGAAAACCACGTCCGCGCCCGCGGCCCGCATGTGTTTCGCGACCACCGCCGCACCGCCGGAGAAATCCTCGGCGCGCTCATATTTCACACTGAACGTCGGCGTCTTGGCCGTGCCGCCGATGAGCGTGCAGTAAGTGTAGCCGTCCACAATCGTGTCGCCGACGACGTGGACGCGCACGCCACGGAGCTTCTCGATGGCGGTGCGGAGATCATCAAAGCCAAGGCCCTCGGATTCCAGCAGCGCGAGGAGCTTGTCCACGGCGAGGTTGGGCGGCGTCATGGTGATGATCGCCGAGGAGGACATGATGAGATCGCCGGGGGTGAAGACGACTTCGCCGCCGTAGCTTTCGATCACGGCGATTTCCTCCTGCGTCCGGGGGTGGATGCCTTCGGCGGAGTACTCGTAACCCTTGGCGAAGAAGTCGGGCTGGATGAAGCGTAGGTTTTCGAGCGGCGTGGCGTTGTCGTCCACGATCACGTAGTCCACGCACTCGAGGGCGGCGAGATTCATCGCGCGCAGATCCTGCGGGACGAACGGGCGGAAGTTGGCCTTGTTGATGTGCGAATCGCTGGTGAGGCTGGCGATGAGGCGGTCAGCCTTGCTCTTCGCATACATCAGGTGGCGGATGTGCCCCGGATGCACGAGGTCAAAGGTGCCGTGGCACATGATGACGCTGTGGCTGCGCGGCCGCGGGCCGATGGCGGCGCGGAGCTGCTCGCGGGTCATGATCTTGCGGCGGTAGTCGATTGGTTTTTCGGGCGTGCTCATGCGATGGAAAATGTCAGTCGTTGGGCGCGGATACTGGAGGCCGCGCGGCAAAAGGCGAGGCGAAGTGGTGGCGCATTTCAGTTTCTTGCAGCCGATTCCCCATCTCATTAGCACCCGGCTTCAGCCGGGTGTCTGGAGCGGGAAAGCGGCGCAACCGCTTCAGCGGTTTTTCGGTCTGGCTGCCGTCGTTGGAACATCCGGCGAAGCCGTTGAAACGGCTGCCCGATTCTATTCCCGAGCAACATTGGGCTAAAGCCGAGGTATGTGTTTAGCGCCAACGGCGCGGTCCATACCAGCCTGGGGCAACGCCCCAGGTTAGATGCCAGCCAACGAATTCAGGGCTGAAAGCCCGTTCTACCTTTCTGATGAAGGACGATGCGGCCCCCGGCGATGGATCGCGCTTTCAGCGCTCAAATGGGAAATGGCTCGCTTCCTGGGGCGTTGCCCCAGGCTGGTATAAGTCCGCGCCCTTGGCGCTAAACAGATACAGGCCGCGTGCTGATGAGCCGTGCAAGAAACTGCGAGGCGTCCCGTTTTTGGTCCTGCTCCGGCGGAAAAGCGACTCATCGCAAATAGTCGAGCCGGCGGAGGTCGAAGTCATCGGCGACTCTGGCTTCCTCCGTCCAGTGGCAGCGGAAGAACTGTCCCCGGCGTTGGCATCACCGGTTCGTCAGCAGGGCGTCCGCCACGGAGATTTCCCAGTGCCCTCTGGCGGCATCCGCCACCTCTTCATCGGTCCGGCCCACGGCCTTGAGAATGCTCTCGGTCCGGATCGGTTTGGAGCCGCGGCCGACATTTTCATATTCCGGCAGCGTGTGGGTGAATTCGCGCATCTGCTTCCAGGTGCAGTCTTTGAATTGGGCGTGAACCGCCTCCAAGATGGCGATTTCAGCTTTCGACAGCTCGTCCACGCCGGGATCAGCGCGGAGCACAATCCGGTTGGTTTGCGCGTCGGCGTCCGAAATGAACGGCTCCCAGTCCGTGCGCCCGCCGGGGCAATCCCCCTTCGTGAGGTCATAGACGTTGCTCAAAACCGGCCCGTGTTGCATCGAGGCGGCGGAATCTCCGGTGATCGGTTCCTCCCACCGTTCGATGGCTTTCCGGTCGGCCAGATAGAGCATTTTGATGAACAAATATTTGTCCATGTCGCCGCCGTTGCGTTGCAGGAGGACCGCCGCCGCTTGCGCGCTCTTCTTGGGATTGAAGGCGAATTTCATGGTGCCAGCCTAACTTCTTGACCGTCGTGCATCAATTCCCCCGGGGGAATCCAGAACCGCCGGCCGCCTCACTTTTTCTCGCCACCCAGAAACGCAAACCACGTCTTCGTCGCCTGCGCGATGGAGGCCTGGTCCCACACGGGGGCCTGCCGCCAGTACTCGATATTCGCGAGCAGATTTGCCACGCCCTGCTCGAAGGGGACGAGTTGTTTCCAGCCGAGGTCGCGCGTGATCTTCGCGATGTCGGCCCAGGTGCAGTCGGGTTCGCCGGGGCGTTTTGGGAGGTGGATGACGGGGCCGCCGAGGAGTTCGACGAGGCGGTTGACAGGCTGCGGATTGCCGGCACCGAGGTTCCAGATGTGGTTCACCTTGTCGGTCATCGCCGCGAGGTAGAAGGCGCGCGCCACGTCGGTCACGTAGAGAAAATCGCGCCGTTGCGTGCCGTCGCCGACCACGGTGAAGGGTTTGCCCGCGAGCTTTTGCGCGAGGAATACGCCGAAGACCGCGCCGTAAGCGCCGGAGGTTTTCGAGCGCGTGCCGTAGGCGTTGAAGATGCGGATGCAGTTGACCGGGAGCTTGTAGGCGCGGCTCCAGTGCAGCACGGCTTCCTCGCCCATGTATTTGCTCAACGCGTAGGGGTGCTCGCACGCGATCGGCGCGTCCTCGCGCGTGGGCACGGCAGCGAGGCCGTAGCAGGAGGACGACGCGGCATAGACAAACTTCCGCACCTGCGCGTGCCGGGCGCATTCGAGCACCTTCACGGTGCCCATGACATTCGTGCTGAGATAATCCACCGGGCGCTCGATGGACGGCACGATGTCGCCGATGCCGCCGAAGTGGATGACGTGGCTCGCGCCGGCAAAAAGCGGGTCGGCGGCGGTGAGGTCGCGGATGTCGCGGACCTCGACGACGAGGTCGGGATTGCCCTTGTGCTGCTGGAGATTTTCGAGCCGGCCACCGACGAGGCTGTCGATGACGTGGACGCGGTGGCCCTCAGCGAGGAGCAGGTCCACCATGTGGCTGCCGATGAAGCCGGCGCCTCCGGTGACGACGGCGATGGGTTTGTGGGGCATGAGCAGGTAGGCGGTGTTGAGTTAGGCGTAGCTCGACACTCCAATGTCGAGACCAAGGAGTGCTGGGAACGCTTCGACTCTCGACATTGGAATGTCGAGCTACCTAAGCCCCAGTTTCTTCACGCTCTTCACGTTCACGAACGACTCGTCGGTCAGCGTGTTGCCGGGGAATTTGCCGGCCTTGAAAGCGCGGCAGAGGTCGCGCACGGCGTCTTCGATCGTGCGCTTCGGCCGCCAGCCGAGGATCTGCTCGATCTTGCGGGAGGTGATGCGGTAGGAACGCGGGTCGTTCGTGGAGGTGCGTTCGATGCGGATGGGCGGGCGCTCGGGGAATTCCTCGCCGACGATTTTCTTCGTGATCTCAGCCAGTTCGTTGACGGTCTGGTTTTGATAGCCAGCGTTGAAGATTTGTCCGGCGAGCTTCTCCTTCGGCATCGTCAGCGCCGCGGCGTAGAGGTCGGTCACGTCCTCGATGTGGATGTTCGGCCGCTGCTGGTCGCCGCCGAAAACGGTGATGACGCCGCGGTGATAGGCGTGGTTGGTGAGGATGTTGACCGTGAGATCGAAGCGCATCCGTGGCGAGTAACCGCACACGGTCGCGGGGCGGAAGGTGACGACGGTCAGCTTCGACGACTGGTATTTGAAGGCGATGGGTTCGCAGAGGCCCTTGTATTTATTGTAGTCCGTGAGCGGGACGAGGGGATGCTCCTCGGTGACCTCGGGCGCGTCGCTCACGCCATACACGGAGCTGGAGGAGACGTTGATGAAGCGCTCGACGGTGCCCGCCGCCGCGGTCGCCTGCATGAGCGGCTCGAAGCACTCGTAGTTCATCGTGCGGCTCAACGACGGGTCGAGGTCGAAGCTCGGGTCGTTGGAGATGGCGGCCATGTGGATGACGGCGTCGCAACCCTTGAGGGCCGCTGCATATTTTGCGGTGTCGCGGATGTCGCCGGCGACCACCGTGAGCCGCGGATGCGGCGTCAGGCCGGCCGAGCCGAACAGCATCAAATCATAAACAACCACCTCGTGGCCGGCCGCCAGCAGCTTGGGAACGAGGACGCAACCTTTGTAGCCGGCACCGCCGGTGACCAATATTTTTTTCACAGGTGCGGGAAGGTAGGAAGATCGGGGGACGTGTCGAGTGATATTTCCGGTTGGTGCGTGGGGAGATGTGCGTTTCGAGGCTGGCGGCGGCGGGGCGGGGGGAAGCTCAAAGTTCGAAGCTCAAGGGAAACACCAAGCGCCAAGGGTCTTGGGGACGTCGAACCTCGTGATCAGCTGGAAGGCGGCGTTGCTCCGGCCACACGGCTTTTTCTAACGGTGCCCGATGGTGCTTGATGCTTGGTCCATTCCCTTGAGCTTTGAGCTTTATTCTTTGAGCTTCCGCCACCGCGCCCGATCCGGCGTTGGCGGCCAATGCCACCGAGCATTTCCGAGTTCTACGGTGCGGTTCCGTCTCAGCCCGTCGTGATCCGGAAGCCCGCGGCCTGCGCGTCGTTGTAGAACATCTTCACGGTGTCGAGCGAGTACTCGGCGAGGTCTTTGCCCACGAGGCTCAGCTTCGCGAGGATGTCGTGGGTCACGGTGATGACGTGGCAGCCGATGCTGTCGGCGTGGAAGATGTTGAGCAGCTCGCGCGGGCTGGCCCAGATGAGTTCGGCCTTGGGATTGGCCTTGAGCAGGCGGACGGCCTCGGCCATCGCGGGCAGCGGATCGCAGCCGGTGTCGGCGACGCGGCCGGCGAAGACCGAGACGTAGCTGGCCACGGTCGGCGAGAGACAGGCGAGGACGTCCCGCACCTGGTCGTTGGTCATGAGCGCGGTGACGTTGAGCTGCACGCCGGCTTGGGCGAGACGGCGGATGAGCGGCCCGGCGAATTCGCGCTTCGTATTGGTCACGGGAATTTTCACATAGACATTCGCGCCCCACGAAGCGATCTCGCGGGCCTGTTTTTCCATCTCCGCGAAGTCGTCGGAAAAGACCTCGAAGGACACGGGCCGTCCGCCGATGATTCCGAGCACCTCGCGGGAGAAGGCCTGGTAGTCGGTCACGCCGGCCTTCCGCATGAGCGTCGGGTTGGTGGTGAAGCCCTTGATGAGCGGATTCGCTGCGAGGGTGGCGATGCCTTTGAGGTCCGCGCCGTCGGCGAAGATTTTTACCTGAAGATCACGGATTGGTTTCATAGGTGTGTCGAAATTTGGTGACCGAAGGTTTGTTGAGTTTTGTCGATGCAGTGGAAACTGCCGAGAGGACTACGGAGATACGATGAACCCAGAGCGGCGAAGCCGCAAACCGAGCGGAGCGCGGCTGTGTGCGCGGCGCACCAGCCGCAGCAGGTTGGCCGCAGGGGACGCCGCTGATTCCAACGGGTGCCTGCGCGGTTTCGGGGCCGCTGCGGCTGGTCCTCGGCGGACACAGCCGCGCTCCTTGGGTGGCGGCTCAGTTTCATTGCCCGAGGATGATCCGGCCCGCTTCCGGGAGCGAGTGTACGGTGAAATCCGGCGCGTCGCGCAGCGCTTCCGCGTAGCCGTAATCCAAGAAGATCGTCCGGCAACCCGCGGCCTTGCCGGCGGAGACGTCTCGCCAGCGGTCGCCGACCATGAACGAGGCGCGCAGGTCGATGCCGAGCTCACGCGCCGCCGCGAGCAGCAGGCCGGGCTTGGGTTTGCGACAGTCGCAGGCGTCGGCGTCCGTGTGGCGACAGGTGCGGACGTCGTCCAGCGGGAGCCAGGCGCAGAGTTGGTCGTGCATCGCGGCGAGCACGGCGGGGTCAAGTTTGCCGGTGGCGATGTCGGGCTGGTTCGTCACCACGACCCTTAGCCAGCCGGCGTCGCGCAGGGCTTGGGTGGTTTCCGCCACGCCGGGCAGCAACTCCAGATCCTCCAAACGCCGCGGCGCGTAGGGTTTGCCGTCGCGCACCTCGGAGCGGGTGAGCACTCCGTCGCGGTCGAGAAAAACAGCGCGGCGCATCGCTCAGGGTTTCGTGGCCGCGAGACCTTCCCACTTGTTCGCCTGCAAGAGCACGGCCGGATGCGTCACGAGACAATGCCAGACGACCGCCTGAAAAGCCTCCGCGTGCGGCGTGATCGCGCTGGCATCCACGGTGGGGATCACGACGACCACATCGCCCACCTGTTTGGTGTAACCGCCGTCGCGCCCCACGATGCCGAAAATTTTCAGGCCGCGCCGTTTCGCCTCGTCGAGGCCGCGGACGATGTTGGGGCTGACATTGCGCGCGGCGTCGCCACCGCCGACGGAGAAGACCAGCACCGCGTCGCGCTCGTTGGCGCGGCTGACTTTGAGCCAGCCCTCGAAGACCGTAGGCCAGCCCTCGTCGTTCGTGCGCGCAGTCAGTTCGGCAACGTTGTCGCACGGGCTATAGGTCTCGATGCCGGCGAGTTTGCGAAAGTCATTCACCGCATGACTGCAATTGGCCGCGCTGCCACCGACGCCGAGGAGAAAGAGCCGGCCACCGCGCTCGCGCAGAGCGGCGAGTTCGTGGGCCAACTGCTCGATCTGCGGGGCGTCCAGCGCGGCGGCGATCTGGCGGACCTGCTCCAGGTAGGTTTGTGCGTGCGTCATGCGGGGCGGACTTCTAACGAGCGAAGGCCGGTTTGGAAACTACAAGTTTTCCCGGAGCAATTCACGGCGCCGCCGCGGCGCTATCGGGCGCGCCCGATACCCACCAGCACACACCGAAACCCAATGAACTCGCCGCGGAAGCTGGCCACACCGTAGGCGCGAAAGGAGGACAGCAGCTTGTGCGGCTCATGGTCGCTCCATGACCCGCCCCGCAGCACGGCATCGCCGCCCGTGCCGTCGTACCAATCCTCGGACCACTCCCAGACGTTGCCACTCAGATCGAACAGTCCGAATTGGTTGGCGGCGAAGCTCCCCACCGGCGAGGTGGTGGCAAACCCGTCCCGATAGCCGGTGATGGGCTGCCGGCTCATTCCGAACGCGGTCCGTGCGGCGATGTCAGAAAAGTTGCCCGCACCCGGCGGCGGCGGAAACACCGTCCCCCACGGATAGACACCCGGAATTCCGCCATCCCGCGCCCGCGGCGTCGCCCCCGCCTCACGGGGCAACCCGACCGCCGCGCTCCATTCCAAATCCGTGGGCAGCCGGTAGCGCGCGCCGGACGGGATCCGCCCCTCCCGCTGTTCCTTCTCGGTCAGCCACGCGCAGAACCGCCTGGCCTCGTCCCGGGCCACACCCACCACCGGATGATCCGGCGCAAAACTCACCGGCTGGCCCCGCGTCATCACGTGCTGCCACGACCCATCCACGCCCGGCACTGCGCGGGCATACGCCTCATAGTCCTGTTTGCGCGTCTCCCAGATGCAGAAATGCACGTCGGTCCCCGGCACGGGTACGAACTTCATCCCTAGGGAATTGTTGTACTCGTTCCCACGCAGCCCCTTAAATGGCGTGACGGTCAGCACGGCCACGGCCACGTCACCGATGACCGTCGTCTCGCGAAATTCCTCGAAGAGCAACGGGCGGAAAGCCCGCGGAGTGCCGCGCTCAAAGGCCTGGGAGAGCAGCGCAAAATCAGCGATGAAATTCTGGCGTTTGGTGCCTTTGGGCAGCCGCTGGATGAGCGAGTTCATCTGCGGATCGCCCGCCCCGTCGTATTCCTTCAGCCGCGCCTCCACGTCCGCCGGGTCCATGTCCAACTCCGACGCCAGCGTCCGCGCCGTGATGTCCGCGCGGAAACGCGAGTAGAGCCGGAACACCGGCTCGTCGTCCGGGGTGAACCAGCTCGCCTCGGTCACGCCGGCCTGCCGGGACGCCGCCTTGAAGCGCTCACCGTCGTCGGCCAGCAGGCGCGCGATTTCACTCGCATTCCGATACGACCGGTCGAAGAGCAACTGCTCGGCTTCTTCCAGTCCCCCGCGCGTCCGGCTATGGGTGGAGGCAATGTTCACCTCGCCGCCCTTGGGCGGACGCATCCCCGCCGCGTGGCAGCGCATACATGAGAAACCGTTGACCACCGCGCCCTGCGGCCCGGCCGGATCCTTAACGATGCCGGTGGGACCACGCGGGATCACCGTGCCGCTGGCCGTCGCGAGGAGATACCCCTGCAGGCCGTTCGGCAGGCTCCAGATGATTTCCCCACCATCATGCCGGAACGCGCGATTATACCCTGTCTCGGGCGGACCGAGAGGATTCCGCACCAAGTCACCCGCCCCGCGTTCATTGGCGAAGTCGTAGCTTTTCCAATAATAGCCCTGCTGCGGGAGCGCGTGGCGCTCGATCATGCGGTTGGAATCGGACACGCCCGAATCCGTGAACGCGGCCCGCTGCACCCGGCCGCTGCGGATGTTCTGCAAAACATCAATGCCCAGTTGCTGCTCCAGCTTCGCATCGCCATCCGGCAACCCGCCCGGCTGGCCCGCCGTGGCGAGGAGTTGCTCATACAACGGCGGCTGGGTCGCACCGAACACAAACCAGTCCGCCCGGATGATCGGGACGACCGTGCCGGTCAGTTGCCGGATGTCCCGTTCAACCCGGGTCAGCACTCCGGACTCGATGACGTAGGGATACGCCACGGCGAGCAGGTCCCATTTGGCCGCGTCCCACCCGTAGTCGCGCACATCGAAGCGCAGCAAAACCCGCTCGGGATCCAGCGCGACCGGCACGACAATGCGCGGCTCCGAGGAGAGGCTGTTCAGGGTTTTGCTGACGGCCACGCGATACGCGCGGAGGGCGTCCGGGCCGTCGCCGGCATTGCGAAGATTGTGCAGCGTGAGATAGCGCAAGTGCCGCCGGCTGCCCGCCGCGGCACCTTCCAAATCGGCGAGCACGGCCTTGAACAGGTCCCCGCGCTTGATGGCTGTGGCCGGCGGCGGACCGCCGGCCGCGTCCGCCGCGCCCCCGGCAATCCACTGGCGAAGCAAGGCGACCTGCGCGGGGGTGAGGCGCGCGCCTTTGGGCGGCATGCGGTCGTCCTCGGAGGTCTCGAGCACTTTTTGGATGATGGCGGAGTCTGCGGGATTGCCGAGCACCAGGGCTTTGGCGCGGTCCAGTTCGGCGCGGTTGCTCCGGGCGTCGAAGAACATCTGTCTGTTGCCCTTGCGCTTGGTCGCAGGCAGATCGCGCCCGTGACACTCGGAGCAGCGCTGTTCGAACAATTGCTGGACCTGCCGCTCGAGGCCGGCCGCATCTTGGGCGGCAAGACCGGGAGTGCAAACCGCGGCGAACGTGAGCAATCCACACAGAAAAAAAAGCGGGCGATGCGGGTGCGAGCGACAGGTTTTCATAAGTGGCATCCGAGGCTGATTCGGGGTACGGCGTGGACCTTGTTCGAGCGGCGGCCGGGAAGCAAGCTCCTGGCGGCGAAAGCGGAGGGACGGTCGCGCTCGTACTCCGGCGCCGAAACTATTCAGTCGAGCCGCTTTAGATGGACCGCAGAGATACGATGAACACAGCGCGGCGGGGCCGCAACCAACGCGGCGCGCGTGGGGCGGCCAGGGTTTTGCATCCACCGTTGCCGCCCCGCCGCTTTGTACTACAACTCTTCAGAATTCTCGCGCGCCGCGAGGATTTTACGGTCGCACAGGCGGCCAGTTCAGCCCGCCGTCATTTCATCCCTGCCCATTCCCTTGCCCCAAATTCCCCGGCCCGACTCGGCCGCACTCACGAGCCGCTCTGTCCCGCCCTCCACGCTGGGCGACTGCAGTGCGGGTGTGGGGCATTCCCATCGACTCCTTCCCTCACTGCGGAGACGGTCAGAGTTTTGCATCCACCCTTGCCGCTCCACGCGCGCCGCGTTGGTTGCGGCCCCGCCGCCCTGTGTTCGTCGCGTCTCTGTGGTCAGAAAACTCGGTTCGACTGAATGGTTACGGATAAGGCTGCCAGCGCTGTGGGAGCGGGTGCGGCTGGTGGAGTGCCGGGGATGGTTGGCGCGAAAATGGTTGGCAGTGTTGGTAACGTGAAGCGGGGAACCACGGCTGGCGGCGAAACAGAGACCGACTGGGTCAGAGTGTTGTTAGTAGCTCAGAACCGGGTGACGACCGTGGAGCGAAGGGCGGTAGGAACGTGGTGGCGGGGCTGAATACAAGCTGCTCCAAAAAAGGTTCGGATGATGCCGCATGGCTTTGCATCCGAAGGTTTCGGTATCTCGGGGTGACTGTGTCGTCTCGGCTTGGAGCTTCGTCCCGGTAACTGCGCTGGCGCTCTAGACTTTGAGCGTAGTCATGCTTTGACAACGATTCGCCCCGTATAATCAATGCGGTGCAGCCACGGCTTAATTCCCTGCGCCGTAAAGAATTCATCCACCGCCCGCTTAAAGCACGGCCAGTGTCCGTAATCGTCCAGAATCAACACTCCTCCCGGAGCTAGTCGCGGCCAGAGCACTTCCAACTCACGCTTGGTCGTCTCGTAGGTATTGGTATCGAGCCGCAGCAGGGCAATCGTGCCGGTATCAATCGCGTCCAGGGTCGCCAGTACGTCACCCTTAATCGTTGTCACCAACTCCGGTCGGTAACGAGTTTCCGCGGCGCGTTCCTTGACCTCCTGTTCCGTTGAAGCCTCAAACAGATCGAAGAAGTAGGCGGGGCGGCTGGTGTCGCCCAGCTCAACCAGCTTCCGCAGCGCGGCAAACATGCTGCCGCCCTTCCACACTCCACACTCCACCACGGCACCGGGAACTTTGTGGGTGGTCAGGTATTCAACTGCCCCGAGCAGTCCGAATATTCGTGACGGGGAAGTGACCGTGTAGCCGCGCACCGCCCGCCAGATTGCCAGGTCAGTTGCCGGGGTGCCGCGACGATAATCTTCCAGTTCGTAGCCAAAGCTTTCGATCAAATCGTATAACCACTTCCAGTTCATAGCTTCTGCGGATTCCGTCCGTAATTACTGATAGGAATTCGTCCAATGGACACTCCGCAGATCAAAGAGGATTGCTTCTCGGTCGGGTGCATTGCCCCGCTCTTGTAGGCATTTTGAGACGCGCTGCAAGGCTTAATCTCCGGGTTTTTAGCCCCGCCGAATTAGCGACCGGGTGGTAGGTGGCTAGAGTTGCCATCAAATCCGCGCGGAGATTTGGAAAGAGGCTGTTTGGTGCTTCTTTCCTCGGTTCACGGCTCGCGGCTCGGTCGCTGTTCCCACCGCCCGTCACGTTGTCATCAACAAGCGCGCCACCTCGTCGCCGATGGCGAGGGAGGCGGTGGCGGCAGGGCTGGGGGCGTTGAGGATGTGCAGGGCGCGCGGGCGCGTGACGAGGCAGAAGTCCTGCACCAACTCGCCGCCAGGGGGCATGGCCTGGGCGCGCACGCCGGCACCGCCGGGTTCGAGGTCGGCTTCGCGAATCTCGGGGACGAGCCGTTGCAGCGCGGCGCAGAACAGTTGTTTGCTGAACGAACGCTTCATTTTCTCCCAGCACATGCGCTGGTGTTTGCCCATGAAGCGCCACAGGCCGCTGAACGTGAGCGCGTCGAACAAGTCGCGCGGGTTGAAATCCGTTTTGCGATAGCCCTCGCGCGCGAAGGCGAGCACGGCGTTCGGACCGGCCTCGACGCCGCGATTGATTGCGATCCGAGGGTGGTCCAAAGACTTGGGAGGAGTGGGATTGGGCGCGGCGCTGGGGGACAAGCATGCCGCCCCGCCGGTCAGCTCGAGGCGGCCCAAATATCCGGAGCCGGCCAAGTTCTGCGCTGGCGCGGGGGAGGCTTTCTGGTAGCGTCGGCCGCATTTCGATGAGCAATATTATTTCTGAGCGCCCCGCTGGTGCGGGCAAATCGGCGCCAATCTCCGCCTCACCAACCGGGGCCTGCAATCGCAGGTTCGGGCCGTTTCTGGCGGTTTTGTTCGGGGTGCTGGGTTTGCTGTTTGTCCGCTCGTTTGTGCCGCACGACGCGTTGTTTTCCAATGACGGTCCGCTGGGCGCGCTCAATGCGACGGCGAACGACCCGGTGCGGGCGATGACCGGCAACTGGCAGGACCTGAACTGGGTGGGAGTCGAGGCCCAGAGCGTGTCCCCGAGCCTCACCGCGCTGCTCGCGTCAGCGGCGGGGCCGGTCGGTTTCTCAAAGATCTACGTGCCGATCTGCCTGGCATTGCTGGGGGTGGCGGCGTGGCTGCTGTTCCGCGAACTGGGTTTCGCGCCGGTGGTGTGCGCGTTGGGCGGGCTGGCGGCGGCGTTGAACATGAACACGTTTTCACATTCATGTTGGGGCCTGGGGTCACGCGCAATCGTGCTAGCGATGGCGTTTTTCGCTGCGGCGGCGTTGCAGAGCATGGGCCGCGGACGGCCGTGGCTCAAAGCCGTCGCAGCCGGGCTGGCGGTCGGCATGGGGGTGATCGAGGGGTACGACGTGGGGGCGATCTTCAGTCTCTATGTCGCGGCCTTCGCCGTGTTTGTGACGCTGAATGTGGCCGGCGGCGCAGGGCCGGCGGTGTTGGGAAAAGCCGTGGCGCGCGTGATGGTGGTAGCGCTGTGCGCCGGGGTGCTTGCGGTGCATACGGTCGCGTCGCTGGTCGGCACGCAGATCAAGGGCGTGGCGGGCACGCAGCAGGATGAGAAGAGCAAGGCGGAGCGGTGGGGTTTTGCGACACAGTGGAGTCTGCCGAAAAAGGAACTGTTGCGCGTGCTGATTCCGGGGCTGTTTGGTTACCGGATGGACACGCCGCACGGCGGCAATTACTGGGGCGGCGTCGGACAGGACCCGAGCGTGCCGGCGTTGCTCCGGGCGACGCAGGATCCGAACGAGGCGGTGCGCAATCAGTCGAACGACGCGCTCCAGTCACGCTTCATGCGGCACTCGGGCGCGGGCGAATACGCCGGGGTGCTCGTGGTGCTGCTGGCGTTGTGGGCGGTGGCGCAGTCGGGGCGGGGCGCGCAGAGTCCGTTCTCAATCGTCGAGCGGCGGATGATCTGGTTCTGGACGGCCTTGGCGGGGATCTCGGTGTTGTTCGCCTTTGGGCGGCACGCGCCGTTTTACCAGTTGCTGTATGCGCTGCCGTATTTCTCGACCATCCGCAATCCGATCAAGTTCATGCACCTGTTCCAGATGGCGCTGCTGATTTTGTTCGGCTACGGCCTGCAGGCGTTCTGGCTGCGCTACGTGACGACGGTCCGCGACAGTGCGCTCTCGGCGGAGGTGCAGTTCAAGAATTGGTGGGCGGTGTGCCGCGGGTTTGAGCGGCGGTGGGTGTGGGGAATGGTGGCGGCGCTCGGGGGTTCGGCGGTGGCGTGGCTGATTTACGCGGCAGGGCGGCAGGAGGTGGAGGGTTATCTGAAGAAGACGGGCTTCGGCCCGGACCAGGCCCCGGGCATCGTGACGTTCAGCCTGCACGAGGTGGGCTGGTTCCTCCTGTTCTTCGCGCTGACGGCGGCGCTGGTGGCGCTGGCCATGAGCGGGTATTTCGGCGGACGCCGGGCAAAAATGGCGGCGGTGCTGTTTGGCCTGTTGCTGGTGGTGGATCTCGGGCGGGCAAACGCGCCGTGGATCATTTACTACGATTATCAGGAGAAGTACGCGAGCAATCCGGTGATCGATTTTCTGCGCGCCAAACCGTATGAGGCGCGCGTCGTCACACCGCGCTTTCGGCTGCCTGACCAGTTCCAGACCCTGCCCGCCCTCGCCAACGAGTGGCTCCAGCATCACTACCAGTTTTACAACATCCAGTCGCTCGACGTGGTCCAGATGCCGCGCGTGCCCGAGGACATGCGGGCCTATCAAACGGCGCTCGGTGGCTCGATGCTGCGGTTGTGGCAGTTGACCAACACGCGGTATTTGCTCACGGCGGCGGGGGCGGCGGACTCGTTGAATCAGCAACTGGACCCGGTGCAGCGGCGCTTCCGCGTGCATGCGGCGTTCGAGCTGGGGGCCAAGCCCGGCGTGACGAAGGTGACGCGGATCGAGGACCTGGCGATCGTGGTGAAACCCAACGCGCCCTACGGCCTGATCGAGTTCACGGGCGCGCTGCCGCGGGTGAAGCTGTACGCGAACTGGCTCTCGGTGACCAATGACGAGGCCACCCTGCGCCAACTCGCCGACCCGGCGTTTGATCCCGCGCGCCAAGTGCTCGTGGCCGCGGAATTGCCCGCGCCGAAGCCGGAGATGGCGACCAACGCGAATGCCGGCACGGTGGAGTTCAAGAGCTACCAGCCCAAGCGCATTCAATTCACGGCGAAGGTTGAGGTGCCCGCGGTTCTCCTGTTAAATGACAAACATCATCCGGCGTGGAAAGTCTTCGTGGACGGCAAGGCGGCGACCCTGCTGCGGTGCAATTATCTGATGCGCGGGGTGCAACTGGAGCCGGGCGCGCACCAAATCGAGTTCCGCTTCGAGCCGCCGATTGGCACGCTTTACGTGAGCTTTGCGGCGCTGGTGGCGGGCCTCGGGTTGCTCGGGTTTCTGGCCTTTGCCCCTGCGGGATCAGCGCCCGCCGTGTCCGGCCCGACGCCCGCGCCGACGCCCGCGGTTCCAGCGGCACCGCAGACTTCCCCCGACGCCCCGAAACCGGCTCCGCCGAAACGCAGGCGTGCCTGAGCCATCAGGAGATGTATTACCGGCACAGCGAGGCGTACGCGGAGTTCCACCGCGACGGGGATCCCAACTTCTGCCGCAAGCACCCCGACGCTCTGCGCCCGGAGCGCACCGGCGGCCGGGTGCTCGATGTTGGTTGTGGCGTGGGGAAGGTGGTGCGGCGTTTGACCCAGGCGGGCGTGGAGGCGTGCGGCGTGGATGCCTCGATACCCAACTTCGAGCGCGCCCGGGAATTCAGCGAGCGGTGCCAGCTTTACGACGGCCGCCGCCGGCCGTTTCCCGACGGGCACTTCGCCGCCGTCGGCGCGTTGAAAGTCCTCGAACATGCGCTGAACCCAAGGCCTTCATCGCCGAGTTCGTGGGCGTGACAGAACCCGGCGACCGCATCGCGCTCTCGAATCCGAATTTTATCGCGCGGTCGGGCCGGGGTATCACCCGCCGATGCCCGGGCTGGGAGATAATTGGCGGAACTGGCAGTATGCCGTTCCGCCTGTTCCGCCTGTTCCGGTGCTTCCCTTGAACATTGCGCATTGCGCTTCATCCCCGGCGCCCGGTGCGCTTCAGGTCGTCATCAACAGGCGCGCCACCTCGTCGCCGATGGCGAGGGAGGCGGTGGCGGCGGGGCTGGGGGCGTTGAGGATGTGCAGGGCGCGCGGGCGCGTGACGAGGCAGAAATCCTGCACCAATTCGCCGCCGGGGGTCATGGCCTGGGCGCGCACGCCGGCGCCGCCGGGTTCGAGGTCAGATTCCTGAATTTCCGGCACGAGCCGTTGGAGCGCGGCGCAGAACAGCGGTTTGCTGAACGAGCGTTTCATTTCCTCCCAGCACATGCGCTGGTGTTGGCCCATGAACCGCCACAGGCCGCTGAAACTCAGCGCATCGAACAGGTCGCGCGCGTTGAAATCTGTCTTGCGATAGCCCTCGCGCGCGAAGGCGAGCACGGCGTTCGGACCGGCCTCGACGCCGCCTTTCATCATCCGCGTGAAGTGGACGCCGAGAAACGGGAACTGCGGATCGGGCACGGGATAGATCAGGTTGCGGACCAGGTGCTGGCGGGCGGGCTTGATTTGATAGTACTCGCCGCGGAAGGGAACGATCCGCACTTCGCGCTTTTCCCCGGCCAGTTCGCTCACCCGGTCGCAGTGCAGGCCCGCGCAGTTGACGACGTAATCCACCGCGAGGTCGCCGGCCGGGGTGTCGAGGTGCCAGCCGCCGTTCTCCGCAATGATGGATGTCACCCCGGCATTCGTGGCCACGCGTCCGCCCTGGGCGTGGATTTCTTTGACCAAGGCCGCACAGACGGCGGCGTAGTCCACGATCCCTTCCTGCGGTACTTGCAGCGCGGCGACGCCGCCGACGTGAGGTTCGATCTCGCGCATTTCGGATTCATTGAGCCAGCGCAGGCCCGAGAGGCCGTTGCGGGTGCCGCGTTCGTGCAGGGCGCGCAGGCGGGGCACTTCGCCCGCGTCCACGGCGACGACCAGTTTGCCGCAAATCTCGTGGGGCACGGCGTGTTGCTGGCAGAACGCGGTCATCGCGCGGATGCCGGCGACGGCGAGGCGCGCCTTGGTGGAACCGGGTTTGTAATAGAGGCCGCAGTGCAGCACGCCGCTGTTGTTGCCGGTCTGATGGCGGCCCGGCTCGGGCTCTTTTTCCAGAACCGTGATGCGGGCGGACGGCAACCGGCGGCCGAGTTGGTACGCGGTGGCCAGGCCGACGATGCCGCCGCCGATGATGGCGATCCGAGGTTTGTCCAAAGACATGGGTGGAGTGTGGGTGGGCTGTCGCGCGCGGGTCAAGCCCGCCCCCGATCGTCGGTGTGCGGCACGGCATGGGGCGGTGTTTTTGTGGGGCAGGGCGGTGCGGGGTGGGGCGGTGCGGGGATGCACGGAGCGCGGCATTTATGCCGCTGCGGCGTGGTGCGTCGGCGCGGGTACGGATGCGATGGGCCGTGAGGCCTGGGAAGCGGCGTGAACGCCGCGCGCCGACTGCGGCCGGGACGATGCCTCGGAAGTCCGGCCAAGCTGGCGCACGGCCGCGGAATTTCCCGAAAAACGTCGGAAAACAGCGGCGATTTTTGGCGCCGGAAACTTCGGATTGCTTACTCCCGCAGCGGGCATTAGAAAGCGGCTACTTTTGCACCCGACATGATCTGGAAAGGAATATTCCACGACCTCACGCCGCCACTTTGGCAGCACGCACGCGGGCGTTCGCGCGCCTGCGTCGGTCCCTGGGTGGTCGGGGCGGCGCTGCTCCTGGTGGTTGCCGGCACGGGCTGCTCGGTGCGCAAGTACGCCATCAACCAACTGGGCAATGCGCTGGCCAATTCCGGGACGACGTTCGCCGGCGACGACGATCCGGAGCTGGTGCGCAGCGCCGTGCCGTTCAGTCTGAAACTGATCGAGAGCCTGCTGGCCGAGACGCCCACGCATCCGGGATTGCTGCTGGCGGCGGCGAGCGGGTTCACGCAGTACACGTTCGCGTTTGTGGCGGAGGATGCGGATGAAATGGAGGAGAAAGATCTCGCGGCAGCCACGGCGTTGCGGCTGCGGGCGCGCAAGCTCTACACCCGCGCCAGAAATTACGGTCTCCGCGGTCTCGAAGTCGCGCATCCGGGCTGGGAGAAAACCTTGCGCACGACTCCCAAGGCCGCCGCAGCGCAGCTCGGCAAGGCCGACGTGGCGCTGGCGTATTGGACGGCCGCCAGTTGGGGCGCGCTGATCGGCATCTCGAAGGACACCCCCGAAATCCTCGCCGACCAGCTCGTGGTGGAAGCGTTGATTGATCGCGTGGCCGAGTTGGACGAGGCGTTTGGCGCGGGGGCGATTCATCAGGTGCTGATCCGTTACGAACTCGCGCGCCAGGGCGGGGCAGGGGATCCGGTCGCACGGGCGCGGCGGCATTACGAGCGCGCGCTTGAGCTGGCCCAGGGGCACCAGGCGGGACCGCATGTGGCGTGGGCGGAAAATGTGTCGGTGAAAAACCAGAACGCCGCGGAATTCAAGCGGCTCCTCGAGCAAGCGCTGGCGGTGAAGGTGGACGCCCAGCCCGCGCACCGGCTCGAAAATCTCATCATGCAGCGGCGGGCGAAGTGGTTGTTGTCCCGCGCCGATGATCTCTTCGTGCCGGCGGAACCGCCGGTCGCAAAGGCTCCCTGACCCGCCGATTTAGCGCCCCGATTTTTTTATGAACCGACTCTTATCCCGATTTTTTGCTTGGAACCTGGTGGTAGGGCGCGCCTGTCCTCAGCGTGCCGCTGAACTGTACGGATGCCCCGCCGGCGCGCTGAGGACAGGCGCGCCCTACCCGTCGCGGTTCGTAGCTCTGCTGCTGCTCGCGGGCTGCGTTCTCGGCGGTTCGGCGCAGGCCGCCACGGTGCGGCTGCGGCTGGCGACGCTGGCGCCGAAGGACACTTCCTTTCACCAGAGCCTCCAGAGCATGGGCGAGAAGTGGAAGCAGACCTCCACCGGCGGCGTGACGCTCACGATCTACACGGACGGCACGATGGGCGGCGAGGCCGACATGGTGCGGCGGATGCGCGTGGGACAAATCCAGGCGGCGCTGATTTCTGGCTCGGGCCTGGCGCAGATCGATGACTCGGTCACGGCCCTGCAGGCGATGCCGATGATCTATCACTCGTTCGCGGAGTTTGAGTACGTGCAGGACCGGCTGCGCCCGATGATCGAGAAGCGGATGCTCGAGAAGGGTTTTGTCATGTTGTTTTTCGGGGACGCCGGGTGGGTGAAATTTTTCTCCAAACGGCCGGGCACGCTGCCGGCCGAGTTTGTGAAAATGAAAATGTTCGCGTGGGTCGGCGACTCGCGGACGATCGAGGTGATGAAAGCTGTCGGCGTGGACACCGTGGCGTTGGAACAGACGGACGTGCTCACCGGCCTGCAAACCGGCCTGATCGACGTGGTGCCGACCATCCCGGTGGTGGCGTTGACCGGCCAGTTTTACGGCCCGGCGTCGCATGTGCTCGACCTCAACTGGACCCCGCTGGTGGGGGCGACGGTGATCACCAAAAAGGCCTGGGACACGGTGCCCGAGGGCCAGCGCAAGGCGATGCTCGCCGCGGCGGCGGTGGCCGGAGATGAGATTCGCAAGCGCAGCCGCCTCGAGGCGGATGAAGCCATCGTGGCGATGCAGAAGCGCGGCTTGAAAGTCACCACGCTGACGCCCGGCCAGCTCGGCGAGTGGCGGAAATTTTCGGAGACGGTGTATCCGAAAATCCGCGGCAAGAACGTGCCGGCGGACCTGTTCGACGAGGTGCAACGCCTGCTCACCGAGTTCCGCGCGAAACCCGGCGCGGCCGCGCAATGAGCGAGCCGGCCGCCAGCGGCGTCGCGCCGACAGACCGCAGTTTCCTCGGACGGCTCCGCACCTGGGCCACGGCCGGCGAGAACTGGACCGTCGTCGCGTGCATGGCCGTGATGATGGTCCTGCCGGTGGTCGAGATCGTGCTGCGCAAGGTTTTCAAGGGCGGGCTGTCTGGCTCGGCAGCGATCACGCAGCACCTCACGCTGGCGGTCGGGATGCTCGGTGGCGTGCTGGCGGCGCGGGATGGCCGGTTGCTGGCGATGTCCGCGGTGAGCGCCTTTCTCCAGGGGCGCTGGCTGGCGATAGCGCAACTCGTGAGTTCCGTGGTCGCGGTGGTGGTAACCATTTTTCTCGCGGTGGGCGGCGTGCAGTTGGTGGTCGCGGAGCGGACGTCGGAGAGCGTCATCGCGTACGGCGTGCCGGTGTGGATGGGGGAAATGCTCATGCCCGTCGGGTTTGTGCTGGTCGCGGTTTATTTGCTGTGGCGGGCGGGGGCATCGTGGAAAACGCGCGGAGCGGCGGTGCTGGCGACGGGCCTGCTTGTGTGGCTGGTGCTGCATCCGCCGGTTGCTCCCGAGCAACTGGTCACGCCCCTGCTCCTGGGCTTGCTGGTGGCGACGGTGCTCGGGGCACCGGTGTTTGTGACGCTCGGCGGCGCGGCGGTCATTTTGTTCTGGGGCATTGGCCAGCCGATTTCGGCGATCGCCATCAATCACTACAACCTCGTCACCAACCCGTCGCTGCCGGCCATTCCGCTCTTCACGCTGGCGGGTTACCTGCTCGCCGAGGGCGGGGCGTCGAAGCGGTTTGTGCGCGTGTTCGAGACGCTCTTTGGGGGGATGCGCGGCGGTCCGGCGATTGTCACCTGCCTGGTGTGCGCGTTTTTCACGACCTTCACCGGGGCGTCGGGCGTGACGATTCTGGCGCTGGGCGGGTTGTTGATGCCGGTGTTGCTGGCGGCGAAATATTCCGAACGCAACGCCCTCGGTTTCCTCACGAGCGCCGGGGCGCTGGGGCTGCTGTTTCCGCCGTGCCTGCCGTTGATTCTCTACGCGATCATCGCGAAGGACGTGTCGTTGGAGCAGATTTTTCTGGGCGGACTGATTCCGGGAGTTCTGCTCGTGGCGATGACCGCCGGGCTGGGCGTCACACTGGCGCCGCGGCACGACGGGCCGCGCGAGCGGTTTGACGGCGCGGCGGCGTGGGCGGCGATCAGCGCGGCGAAGTGGGAGCTGCTGATCCCGGTGGTGGCGCTGGTCGGATTGCTGGGCGGCTTTGCGACGCCGGTGGAGAGCGCCGCGCTCACGGCGCTCTACGCGTTCTGCGTCGAGGTGTTCGTTTACCGCGACCTGAATTTGCGCAAGGATTTCGGCCGCGTGTTCACCGAGGCGGGGCTGGTGGTCGGCGGGGTGCTGTTGATTCTCGGCGTGGCGCAGGGATTTACGAACTACCTCGTGGATGAGCAGATCGCCGCCCGCGCGATCGAGTGGGTGACGGTCAACATCCATTCGAAACTGGTGTTTCTGCTCGTTCTGAATCTCTTCCTCTTCGCCGTGGGCTGCCTCATGGATGTGTACTCGGCGATCATCGTGGTGGTGCCGCTGATGGTGCCGATGGCGCGCGCCTTCGGGATTGATCCGGTGCATCTCGGGATTTTGTTCCTCGCCAATCTGGAGCTGGGCTACCTCACGCCGCCGGTGGGGATGAACCTTTTCCTCGCGTCCTACCGCTTCAACAAACCGCTCTCGGAGGTGTATCGCTCGATCGTGCCGATGCTGCTGGTGCGCGTGGTCGGCGTGTTCATCATCACCTATCTGCCGATCCTCTCGACCCTGCTGCCGAAGTGGTTCGGGAAATGACCGCGAAAAAGCTCAAAGCTCAAAGCTTAAAGCTCAAGGGAAGGAGCAAGCGCCAAGAGTTCCAATGGGCCGGCCGAAGTCGGTGGTAAATCCCGAGGTGGGTTCGTGTGCGGGAAGGCAACATCTGGAGCTTTATTCTTGGTGCTTCCCTTGAGCTTTGAACTTTGAGCTTTGAGCTTTTGCTCCGTTCTCGCTGCCGAGCTTCGCCATTCTCCCACGCCCCATCCGCAGCACAACTCCCGCTCACGGTTCTTTCGCGGGCCGCCGCGCCGCGGCGTCTTTGCCGGAGACGAACGCTTCGGCGAGCTTGCGGCCGGCCGCGAACTGCTCGGGTTTCAGCGTGCTGTTGAGCTGGCCGAGGATGTGGTCGGCGTCTTCGTAGCCCTGGCGCGCGGCCAGCATCATCCATTTGCAGGCCTCGACCGGATTCTTCGGCACATCCACGCCGCTGTGGTACATCATGCCGAGTTGGAACTGCGCTTTGGCATCGCCCCAGTCGGCCGCGGAGCGAAACCAGCGCAGCGCTTCGGGAACATTCTTCGTCACACCGTCGCCCTCCAGATACATGCCGCCGACGCGGATGAAGGCGTCCATGTAGCCCTGCTCGGCGGCTTTGCGAAACCAGAAGAGCGCCGAGGTGGCGTCTTTGCCCGTGCCCAAGCCCTTGAGGTGACGGAAGCCGAGATTGTATTGCGCCTTGGGATCGCCGAGATCGGCCGCGCGCCGATACCAGCGCAAACCCGCCTCGGCGTCCTTGGGCACGCCGCGCCCATTTTCATAGATGTCGCCCAGATTGTTTTGCGCCTTGGGATGGTCCTGCGCCGCGGCCTTGAGATACCAGCGGACGGCCTCGGTGGCGTTGGTCTTGACTCCGAGACCGCGGTCATAGGCACGCCCCATTTGGAACTGCGCCTCGGCGTCGCCACGGTCGGCGGCCGCGCGCCATTGCTTCACATTGGGTTCGGCTGCGGCCGGAACCTCGGCGGCGGGAGCGAATGCCACGAGAGCGGGCAGCATGGTGAAGAAAAAAACGGCCCGCCGGCCAGTCGCCCGCTGAAAAAGTTCTGGGATTCCAATCATCGGGCGAAACTAGGTGGGGCATCCGAATGTTCAAGGGTGATCTCGCCCGCGAGTGAGCTTGTAGGAGACGACGTGAGGAGACTCTGACCTTTTCTGCGCGAGGAGCGGGCGGAGTCTGGTGAGCTGACATGGGCAAGACGTGCGGAACCTGAGTTCGAGTTCGCGACGCGGCGTGGGAAGACTTGGCCGGGCCTCTCGTGAAAGGAGGTGAGAGTCTCGTTACCTCGACTTCGACAAGGGACAGGAGCGCAACGGCCGCTTCCAATCCATCCAAGATTTTCGGATTCGTTGACCCCGCCTTCGGTTTGTGTCCGACTCCGCTCCACGCCGACCATTGCCGGAGCTTTGTTGCCGTCGGCGAAATCACGCGCCACGCGCCGTCGCCACCTCGATCAAATGAACCGCGCCGCCCTTCTTCGCACGGCGTCCGACCCCGCGGTCGAATGGGATGTTGTCATCATCGGCGGCGGAGCGACCGGCCTCGGCACCGCTGTCGAAGCGGCGACGCGCGGCCATTGCGTGGTCCTGCTTGAACGCGGTGATTTCGCGCAGGGCACCTCGAGCCGCAGCACCAAACTCATCCACGGCGGCCTGCGCTATCTGCGCCAGGGCAACCTGCGCCTCGTCGCCGATTCACTCGCCGAACGCGGCCGGCTCCTGCGAAACGCGCCGCATCTCGTGCGCCCGCTGAAATTTGTCCTGCCGACGAGCGGGTGGTGCGAGACGGCCTTCTACGCGGCGGGCCTGAAGCTCTACGACCACCTGTCCCGTGACTATAGCTTGGGCGTCTCGCGCATTCTCAACTCCCGCGAAACCCTCGCGCTTGCGCCCACGCTCGCCCCCGATCACGTGCGCGGCGGGATCGCGTACGTGGACGCCCAGTTCGATGACGCCCGCCTCGCCCTCGCGCTGGCGCAGACCGCCGCCGACTGGGGCGCGATTCCGCTGAACCATGTCGCCGTCACCGCCCTGGTGAAATCCCACGGCCGCGTCTGCGGCGTCACCGCGCGCGACGTTGAAACCGGGCATGTCTTCGAGCTGCGGGCGAAGGTCGTCATCAACGCCGCCGGTGTCTTCGGCGATGCCGTCCGCCGGCTCGACGAACCCGCCGCGTCTCCGAAGCTCGCGCCCAGCCAGGGCGCGCACCTCGTGTTGCCGCGGCGATTTCTCCCCGGCGACACCGCCGTCATCATTCCCCGCACGGCGGATGGCCGCGTGCTTTTCGCGATCCCGTGGCACGGCTGCGTGCTGCTCGGCACCACGGACACGCCGGTGACGGAGACCGACGCCGAACCGCGCCCGTTCGCCGCGGAAGTGGATTTTCTCCTCGCCCACGCCGCCGGCCATTTCACGCCCGCGCCCACGGCGAGCGACATTCTCAGCGTCTTCGCCGGCTTGCGGCCGCTGGTGAAGGCCGATCAAACCACGGCGCGCCTGCCGCGCGATCACGCGTTGCTCGTGTCGTCGTCGGGCCTCGTGAGCATCAGCGGGGGCAAATGGACGACCTATCGGAAAATGGGCGAAGACACCGTGAACACCGCCGAACGCGTGGCGAACCTCCCGCCGCGCCCCTCGCGCACCGCCACGCTGCCGCTCCACGGCGCGGGCGCTGCGGCCAACGCCACCGCAGCCGATTCGTGCTATGGCATCGATGCGCCGGCGATGGCCGATCTCCTTCGCGTCCACCCGGAATGGGACCGCCCGCTGCATCCGCGGATGGCCGTGCGCCCGCTCGAAATCATCTGGGCCGCGCGCCACGAAATGGCCCGCACGGTCGAAGATGTCCTCTCGCGCCGTACCCGCATGTTGATCCTCGATGCGCGCGCCAGCATGGAAATTGCACCGCACGTCGCCGCCCTGCTCGCGCGCGAACTGGGCCGCGACGAACAGTGGGCGCGCGAGCAGGTGACGGCTTTTTGCGGTCTGGCGCGGGGCTACTTGCCGTAGCTGTAAGCATTCTGGTGGACCATTTTTGACCACAGAGACGCGATGAACACAGTGCGGCGGAGCCGCAAGCAACGGAGCGCGGCCGTCCCGGCCGCAGCGGCGGCAGCGGAGCCAGGGCGTTGGAAATTTATTGCGTCCTCGCAGGTCCGTAGCTGCTGCGGGCGGGACGCCCGCGCTCCGGAAACCTCGCGGCGCGCGAGGACATTGCAGAGTTGTAGTACAGCGCGGCGCAGCCGCAACCACAGCGGAGCGCGGCGTTTACGCCGCTTCACCGTTCGAATGTCGTCGCGGGTTCGGCCCTGCCCGCACCGCTCACGCTGAAGCGGCATAAATGCCGCGCTCCGAAATCCTCGCGCGCCGCGAGGCTTTTTCCCGGAGCGCGGCTGTGTGCTCGGAGCACCAACCGCAGGAGGTTGGCCGCACGGGAAGTGTCCGATTTCAACGGGTGCCCCCGACGGTCCGGGGCCGCTGCGGCTGGTCCTCGGCGGACACAGCCGCGCTCCTCCGGTCGCCGCTCCGTGTTCATCGTGTCTCTGTGGTTCTCGCATCGGTGTCCACTGCATCGATACGGCCTTGTACTCCCCAGCCAGCGCACATCCGCTTGCAAACGCCACCGGGTGGTTTTTTTTGTGTCCATCCGTGCGCCTCCGTGGTTTTCCAATTCCCATTTGGGAGTCCGGGATTTACCAACTGGCCGGTCAGATGAATCCAATCCTCGAACACAACCGCAAAGCCTGGGACGACCGCGTCCGGCTGAAGAAGGCCCACACCAATCCCGCCACCGACAAGGACTTTGAAAATCCGCTGCGCGCCGTGGATGGCCGCGGCTGGCTCGGCCCCGACGTGCGCGGCAAACGCATCCTCTGCCTGGCCAGCGGCGGGGGTTATCAAAGCGTCCTCTTCGCCGCCGCCGGCGCCATCGTCACCGTCGTGGACATCAGCCCCGAGATGCTCGTGCTCGACCGCCGGGTCGCCGCCGAGCGCGGCCTGACGCTCACGACCATCGAGGCTTCGATGGAAGATCTCCCGATGCTCGCCGACGCCAGCTTCGACATCGTCTCGCAGCCCGTGAGCACCTGTTACGTGCCGGACATTCACCTCGTTTATCGCGAGGTCGCGCGCCTGCTCCCGCCCGGCGGCCTCTACGTCAGCCAGCACAAGCAGCCCATGAATTTGCAGGCGGACATCAACCCGATCCTCGAAGGCTATCTCGTGCGTGAGCCGTATTACCGCACCGGTCCGTTGCCGCCGGCCAATCCCTCGCGCGTGCGCGAATCCGAGACGCTCGAATTTCTCCACCGCTGGGAGGACATCGTCGGGGGCCTCTGTCGCGCGGGCTTTGTCCTCGAGGACCTGCGCGAGCCGCGGCACGACGATGAAAAAGGCTGGCCCGGCAGCTTCGGTCACCGCAGCCGTTTCATTCCGCCCTACGTGCGCCTCAAAGCGCGCCGTGTGGTCACTGAGACGCCGCTGCGCATCTGGACGCCCGGCGCGGCATGAGACTGAACGCCGCCGTGGGCTCCGCGCGCAGGCGAGGAGCGCGGCATTCATGCCGCTTCAGCGTGCGCTCGCAACGGGCGGTTCGGACACGCTGCTTGCGCTCCACGCTGAAGCGGCGTGAACGCCGCGCCCCTGCTGCGCGCGTCGCCTCCGGCCACTCGCAACCTCAACTGTCGTCATGAGCCCGCCCGCCTTCCTCCGTGCGCATGGTGATGGCGCGCTGCTCGCCATCAAACTCCAACCGCGCGCGAGCCGGAACGAGATCGGCGAGCCGCTGGGTGACGAATTGAAAATCAAAATCACCGCGCCGCCCATCGATTCCGCCGCCAACGAAGCCCTCGTGCGCTGGCTTGCGGAAATCATCGGGTGTCCGCGCGGCGCGGTCCAACTCGTGCGCGGCCAGACTTCGCGTCACAAGACTGTCGCCGTCGCCGGTGTCACGCCCGAGACCATCCTCGCGCAATTGGAAGCGGCGCGGTGAGGATGGGCAAGGAGCGCGGCATTCATGCCGGGAACGGCAGCCTGGGGAGCGCACGCCGCTGGCGTGCAGTTTTCGGCGGCTCGCCGAAAACTTCGTTCCACAAACCTTTTCCCGGGGAAGAGCAGGCAAAGTGGGTCACGAAGGTTTGGGCGGGCCGCCCAAACCGGCACGCGGGCCTCGTGCGCTCCCCGTCAGATTCCAAAGTCGGATTCATGCCGCTTCGGGGTGGGGCGCTCTGGGCGCGCACGAACGTGCTCCGACGTCCGAACGCTGAAGCGGCGTGAACGCCGCGCGCCGGCGACCTTTCCGAAAAAAATCGCCGTTCCGTTCCGGCACCCGCACGAGTATTCTGTTCACCGCAGCGATGAGCGAACGCAGCGACAGTTCAACGACCACCTTACTGAGACCTTTTATTATGATTCGAGACACCCTTGCGAAAATTGAAGTGCGGCTTCAGCAGCCCAGTTCTCTAAAACCCGAGGCCCGCGCGGAGTTGATCGCGCTCGTCGCCACCCTCAAAGCCGAGATCGCCGGCTTGTCGGAAACCCATGCCGACGCGGCGCAGAGCATCGCCGGCTTCACCCAGGTCTCGACTCACGAAGCGACGCGCGAACACCGGGATCCGGCCCTGCTGAAACATTCGTTGGACGGCCTCTCCGCCTCCGTGACGCGGCTGGAAGAGTCGCATCCGCGCCTCGTCGCCGTGGTTAATTCCGTCTGCCGCACGCTCGCGAATCTCGGCATCTGACGCAGACGCAAGGCACGGCAGGGAGGCTGAGGCGGCAGGGGGCGCCGGGAAGTCGGCAGGGGAATTTTGGGCAAGGGAATGGAGGCAAAGGAATGGAGGCGGTGAGTTTCTCCTGCTTATTCCTTGGCCTCCATTCCCTTGCCCAAAATTCTCCTGCCAATTCGGACGTGCGGCTCCATGCGCGAAAACGGACTTCCACAATTCTCTCCCTCCTCTGCTCGCTGCGGTGTCCTGCTCTGCCTTCGAGCACCCATTGCCACCCGCTTCCGCCGCCCCTGCGCCCCTCACTTTTTCGGCGGCGTCCCCGGCTTCGTCGTCCCCGGTGCGGGCGGCGGCGGCGGTTTGGGGAGCGGGACGGTGAACTTCAGTTGTCGCGGCGGGAGGATGGCCGGCCCTTTGCCGACGGCCTGATAATTCAAAACTCCGGGGATCGTCGCCGGCAGCATCACGTAGTTGTTCATCGTGAGGGGAATCTTGATCTCGACCGATTCCTCGTACACCAAGCGCTCGCGCGGTGTGCCGGCGATCGGCTGCTTCCTCGGCCCCGGATAGACGATGGGCAGCACCCGCATGGACTGCGGCACGGAGAGATACAACCCCGCCGGCACCACGGTGCGGTCCAGCGGCGCGCTCGAATAGATGGCCGCCCCCGCATCGAGCGTGACGCGCACGATCACCACGACATTGCTGCCGGGGCCGGTGTTGCCGACCACCTCCACGCCCGCGAGCGTGGCCACTTCACCCGGCGCCCGCACGACCGGCTTTGCGGCCGGCGCGACTAATTGCACACCCTGCGCGCCGAGATCGGCGGCCACCGACAGGAAGAGAGAAAGGCCCAGCAATAATAGTTTCATAGGAACAACAGAATAGTGATTGAGAATCAGGAACCCGCCTGCACCGGCCAGCCCGCCGCCACCATGGCTTTGTAACCGCCCGCCAACGACCACACATTTCGGTAGCCCATCCGCTGCGCGACATCGCACGCCAACACCGAGCGGAAGCCGCCTCCACAATACAGGATGATCTCCGTGCCCGCGTCCGGCAGCGCCTTTTCCAGATCGCGCTCCAGCACGCCCTTGCCCAGATGCACCGCCTCGACCGCATGGCCTTTCTGCCACTCGCCATCCTCGCGCACATCCACCAACACCACGCGCTCACCCGCTGCCAGCCGCGCCCGCGCCTGTGCCACCGAGACCTCTTTCACGCGAGGCAGCGCTTCATTCACAATTTTCAGAAATCCGGGCGAGTGATCCATCCCGAAAGGCTAAGACCACGCCCCTGAGGGTCAACGGAATTCCCGGTCGCCGGCGTTGGAACGCGCACTGTCGCTCGAAATCTTGTAGGAGACGACGTGAGGAGACTCTCACCCAGCCTTGGCCCGATCCCGCGCCGCTCGTGGACGAGGTCAGAGCCTCCTCACGTCGTCTCCTACAAGCTTGGGCGGTCGGCTGCGAGGAGTCGCACCCGGCACCGTTCACTCGCTCGTGTCACTTGGATTTTTTTGCGGGGGGCGTGGGCTGGAGGATGCCGGTGACGCGCAGGGTGACGGGGGCGGCGGGGGAGTTGAGGCGGCCGTCGTTGACGCGGTAGGTGAAGGTGTCGGCGCCGGTGTAGCCGGCGCGCGGGGTGTAGGTGAAGCGGCCGTTGGGATCAATGAAGAGTGTGCCGGAACGCGGGGCGGTGACGGTGTTGAAGCGGAGCTGGTCGCCTTCGAAATCGGCGGCGGGGAGCCAGCCGGTGAGCGGGGCGTTGCGTGGGGTTTCCCAGGTGAGCGGGGGCGTGAGCGGGGAGAAGGTGGCGTTGCCATTTAGGCGGGCGTGGTTGCGGGCGGGGGAGAGGTCGCGGAGGAGTTTGCCGGTGCCTTCGTTGCAGGACCAGGCGCCGAGGAGGTTGGGTTCCTTGCCGGTCAGCGGGCGATAAGCGTCGGCGCGGATTTCGGTTTCGGTGCGGGCGGATTGCCAGATGCGGATGTCGTCGAGGTGGCCGCGGAAATAATTATCCACGCGGCCGAAGGAGAAGCCACCGGGGAGGATGCGCACGGCGGCGGGGGCTTGGCCCGCGCCGAAGAGGCGGCCGTTGCGGTAGATGCGGTAGGTGGTGCCTTGTTTCACGAGGGCGAGGTGCAGCCAGGTGCCGGTTTCTTGGAAGAAGCCGGGGAGGAGGAGGCCGAAGCGGCGGCCGTCGGTGGCGAGGGAATCGAGGTGGAGCGCGCCGCGGTCGGGGCCTTGCCAGAGGGAGGGGGAGCGGTTGGTGGTGCCGCCGGCGAGGTGGCGGCCGAGGATGCCGTGGTAGTAGCCGTCGTTGAGGACGGCGGTGCGGAGCCAGAGTTCGATGGTGAAATCACTCGTGGGCGAGGCGAAGGGCGGGCGGATGAGTTCGGCGGAACTGGAACCGAGGACGGCGAGCGAGGTACCGAAACCGGCGATGGGCGGATCGTTGACGGCGGTGATGTTGATTGTCACGCGGGCGGGGGCGGAGGTCCGGGCACCGTCCGTCACGGCGAATTGGAAACTGTCGAAGGGCGTGCCGTTGCCCTGTGCGCCGGGGGCGTAGATGAGGCGTCGTTGGGCATCGGTGACGGTGGTCGGGACCGTGGTGATGGGCGCGCCACGCAGGCCGTTGTTGCATTGGTAGAGCGCGCCGTTGAATGAGCCGGTGGTGATCTTAAAGATGAGACCGTCGGCGGGCGTGGGGCCGGTGCCGGTGAGGGTGATGACGAGGTCGGTGTCCTCGCGTCCGGTGACGGTTTGGGGCAGGGCGGCGGGTGGGGCGGGTATGACAATCGCCAGGCCGGCACCGTGGACGGGGAGTTCGAGAACGGTGGCCAGGTTCGCCGGGATTGGCTCGGGATGGAGTCGCAGGGTAGTCCAGAAGGCCACGGTGCCGTCGGACTTCAGCACCAATTGATCGTTGAGCGCGACCACGTTGAGCGTGTCGGTTCGGGAGAAGTCGTACCCGAACCAAAAGCGGGCGGTCCCATTGTCCAACAGAAACGCGCTCCACTGGACGCCACCCGCGATGGCTTGTACCCCCGTGATTGCGGCGGAATCTCGGGGTGCAGGACTGGGGAACTCGTCATCAAACTCCCAGCTTCCCCAGCCAATGGGAGTGCCGTCGGCGCGGAGCGCGAGGCTGTGCAGCGCGCCGGCCGCGAGGGCGGTGACGCCCGACAAGTCGGCGGGCGGCGTGGCTTGTTCCGTAACGAAGAACTCGTCGTAGTCGCTCCCGGTGAAATGTTGGTTGCCGAGATTGGATCCCCAGCCGGCAACCGTGCCGTCGGTTTTCAACGCGAGACTGTGGAAACCACCGGCGGCGATCGCAACGATCCCGGTGAGGCCCACTGGCACCGTGGCCTGACCGGCGTAACCGTGATGCTGGTTTTCGCCCCACGCGACGACGGTGCCATCTGCTTTCAAGGCGAGGCCGTGGTACCATCCGGCGTCGATGGCGACCACGTCGCGGAGTCCTGCGGGAACGGCGGTCTGGCCGCGGCTGTTGTCGCCCCATGCGGCGACCGTGCCGTCGGCTCGGAGGGCGATGGTGAAGTCAACACCGCGGGCCACGGACACAATCGGGCCGAGATTCGCGGGGAGGGGTTGGGACCAGGAAAACAAAACGCCACTGCGGACCGTAGCTCTGACTTTCAGCGCGCGCGTGGCGACTGAGGTGGGACCGACCGCGATACGGACTTCCCGTTCGCCCTCGGTGCGGATGGCCCGGGCATTGGCGTATTTGACTGAGCGGAGCGCGGATTGGTACGCGGCGATGGTGGCCTGGCCCGCGAGGGTGAGGACGCCCGTGGCGTCGTCGAATATTCCGGTGATCGCCTCCGTGTTGGCGAAGGCCAGCACATCCTCTAAGCGGCTGTAATTGCGCGTAATGGCGATGGTCGCGCCAGTGAGATGCGAGTTGTCTTCGTCCGTGAGCGCAAGCGTGGCGGTCAGCGGCAGCGGGTGGCGGATGAATTCCAGCGGCGCGGTTTCGAGCGCGAACAGAGCGGGCGGATGATCGAGTGCGCCGCCAACGATTTCGAGCAGGGCGGCGCGGCTGGTGGCGAGGCCGCCGGCGTTGCGGACTTCGACGGAGTAGCGGGCGCTGAGGCCCGGCGTGGCGCGGCCGAGATCAAGAAAGGGTTGGGTGGCGTCGGGGATGGCGACGCCATCTTTCAGCCACTGGAATTGCACGGGGATGGAGCTGATGACATCGACGGCGAGGCTGGCATTGAGTCCGTTGGTGGCGGTGGTGTCGGCGGGACCGCTGATGAAGGGGCGGGGGATGACCTCGTGGAGTTGCAGGTCATCGAACCACGCGGTGCCGAGGACGCGGCCGAGGGTGCCGAAGCCAGCGCGGATTTCGAGGGCGCTGAAGTTCTGGCTGTCGAAGAGGACTTCGGCGTAGGTCCAGTCAGTGGTGCCGGTGACGGGGTCCGAGACGACAAGGAAATCAATGTCGGGGGCGAGGACGGCGAGGTTCGCAGCGCCTTGGAGGGTCCCGGTGCGGACGTTGTCGGTTTTGATCCAGCCGGTAAGACGGTAACGGGTGTGGGGAATGACGGCGACGGTCTGCCGCCAGCCGGCGTTTTCCGGGAACTCGGTGGCCTCGACTCGGGCACTGATCCGGCCGGCGTGGGCGATGTTGGTGTCGGCGGTGTGGAAGGTGACGTTTTGGAAGCCCCAGCGGAGATAGATTTGCCAGGCGGTGAAGCCGTCCTCGAAGGAGCCGTTGGCGAGGAGATTAGGGTCGTAGGAATCCGCAGCGCGGGCGGAGGGTGTGACGGCCCACGCGCAGACGGCGACGATCAAGAGTGCGGTGTGGCGGGAGAAGTTAGTGAGTTTCATAAATCAAGGTTGGCCGGTGTAGCAGCACGTCTGAAATGGGGTGTTCACCCCACAACGGGACTCCAGCTTATTCATTGCGGGCGAGCAGAAGCGCACCGGCTGCGAACCAGTGGCGCGCGGAGTGCCAAGACGACGTTTGCATGGGGAAAGATTACACCGGAATGGGTTCGGTGCGGGAAGAGATTGTTGCGGAGACGGGCGGGATCGCAGGGCTGGTGCCGGCGGGGCGGGCGTGGGTTCCGGGAAAACGTTGTCGCCAAATCTGGACGCGCGTGAGGGCTGTGGATCGGAGGGATTTAGGCAGACGAATAGGGGCAGCCGAATGGGGATTCGATTCGGCAGGCTTGGTTCGACAGGAGCCATTTCGGTGCGCGTGTCGGGGCCGTCGGGGGGACATGGATTTCCCGCAAATTCACGGCGACCGCAGATGGGGAATTTAGGACAGGAAAATTGAGGACAGGAAAATCGTGTTTTCCTGTCCTCAATTTTCCTGTCTAAGCCAGCGGTTTTTGGGGCGCGAGATTTCGGAAAGGAGCGGTCTTCCTGCCGACGTGCCATCTCTCCGTCGCGCTCCCTTTTTGCCGTCCGCGAGGAATTCCGGATTCGCAAAAGCCCCGTCAACAGGGGGCTTTGCAAAACTTTGTCGTATATGCGACGGAGTTTTGTAGGGGTGGCGGCCGGGGTTTTTCGCGGGGCGATTGCCCAAACCCGCCGTTCGCCGGGAAAAGGTCGGAGTCTCGGCACCTCGACTCCTGCAAGGTTAGCCGCGGGCGGCGAGGAGCGGGGCGGTGAGGGTGGAGAGGGAGCGGAGTTGGCGGCCTTGGGTGTCGAAGTTGGCGGGGGCGAGCCAGCGGAGGAGGATGGGTTCGAGGCGGGGCCATTCGTCGTTGGTGATGGAGTACCAAGCGGTGTCACGGCTGCGGCCTTTGATGACTTGGGCATTACGGAAGGTGCCTTCGTAGGAGAAGCCGAGGCGCTGGGCGGCGCGGCGCGAAGGGGCGTTGAGGTGGTTGCATTTCCACTCGTAGCGGCGGTAGCCGAGGGCGAAGGCGTGGCGCATCATGAGGTACATGGCTTCGGTGGCGGCGCGGGTGCCCTGGAGAAGCGGGGAGAAATTGAGGTGGCCAACTTCGATGGTGCCATGGGCGGGGACGATGTGGAGGTAGCTGGCGACGCCGACGGCTTTCTGCGTGGCGGTGTCGAGGATGGCGAAGAAGAGCGGATCGGAGTGGGTGGGCCATTGTGTGACCCACCCCTCGTAGGCGGCGAAGTCGGGGAAAGGGCCGTAGGAGAGGTAGGTCCAGTGGCGGTCGTCGGGGGCGAGGTTGTTCGCCGTGAAGAGGTCGCGGGCGTGGCGGGCGGGGTCGAGGGGTTCGAGGCGGCAGTAGCGGCCGGTGTGGGTTTCGCGCGCGGGGTGGGGCGGGGGACGCCAGTTGGGGACGAGAGGGCCGAGGGGTTGCATGGGAATGGGGAATTACGAATGGGGAGTTTCGAATGACGAATGGGGGAAGGGGTGGCAGCGAATAGCCAATGGCCAATAGCAGATAGGGAAGGGGAAAAGAAAGCGGCGAACTGGGATTGGGTCAGCGGCGGGCGGGCGGCGGGGGTTGGGTGAGGCGCCAGTCGGTGGGGGCGGTGGTGGTGCCGCCGAAGCCGTCGGTGGCGGTGATGAGGGCGCGGACGAAGCTGCCCGATTCGGCGACGGTGAGTTGGTGGCTGGCGGCGGTGGCCCCGGGGATGCCGATGGCGCTGGCGTCGCGGGCGTCGGGGGAGCGCTGCCATTGGTAGCTGAAGCTGAGGCGGTCGTTGTCGGCGTCGGTCCAGGTGCCGTCCGTGGTGGCGACGCGCTGGGCGACGAGGAAGTTGCCGGAGAGGACCGGGCCGGTCCCGGGCGCGCCGACGCGGCTGGTGAGCTGACTGGTGCGGAAATTTCCGGCGACGAGATCGGGCCGGCCGTCGCGGTTGAAGTCGGCCACGACGAGGGCGCGCGGGTTGGCGCCGAAGGGAAAGTCTTGGCGTGGGAGGAAGGTGCCGTCGCCTTTGCCGAGGAGGAGGCTCACGTTGTCGCTGCCGGAGTTGGCGACGGCGAGGTCGCAGCGGCCGTCGGCATTGAAGTCGGCAATCGCGACGCAGCGGGGATTGATACCGGTGGCGAAGTTGACGGCGGGTTGGAAGCCGCCGCCTGCTTTGCCCAGCAGCACGCTCACGGCGGCGGCGTTGCCGGCGCTGACGACGAGGTCGGGGAGACCGTCGCCATTCAAGTCGGCGGTCGCGAGGGACCGCGGGCTGGTGCCGCAGGCGAGATCGGTGCGCGGCGCAAAGGCCCCATTGCCGCGGTTGAAATAGAGCGAGATGAAACTGGTTTCCTGATTGGCCACGGCGAGGTCGGGGCGGCCGTCGCCGTTGAAGTCGGCCGCGACCAGCGCGACCGGGCCGCGTCCCGTGGCGAGCGTGGTGCGCGGGAGAAAGGTGCCGTCACCGCGGCCGCGGACAATGGCCACGGTGTCCTCGGAGTAATTCGCGGTGATGAGGTCGGGCAGGCCGTCGCCGTTCACGTCGGCGACGACCACGAACGAGGCGCCGCGACCGGCGGGGAAATCGGTTTTCGCCGCGAAGCCACCGCCGGGGCGGGCGAGAAAAACACTCACGGTACCGGCGCTGGCATTGGCCGTGACGAGGTCGGGGCGGCCGTCGCGGTTGAGGTCGGCGAGGGCGATGCCGTTGGGGCGCGCGCCGGTGGGCAGGTCATCCACCTGGCGGAAGGTGGCGTCGCCGTTGTTCAGGAAAATGCTGGCGGTGTTCAGGTAGTAATTGGCGACGACGAGATCGGGGAACCCGTCGTTGTTCACATCGCCGGCGGCCAGGGCCTGCGGACCGGCGACAGTGCCGAAGGTGGCGGGGGCGGAAAATATTTTTGCGGTGGTGGCGGCGAGCCGGGGCGGGTTGTTCGCGACGGGCCGCCACAGACTGGCGGCGGAGGCGGACGCGCCGGGTGTGTCGGTGGCGGTGATGAGAACGCGGAGAAATTTGTGCGCGTCGGCGAGCGTGACGGGGTAGGACGGGCCGGTGGCGACGATTGTGGCATCGCTGCCGTCGGCGAGATTCGCACGCTGCCAGGCGGCGCTGAGGACGAACGCGTCGCGCTCGGGATCGCTCCAGGTGCCGGCGTTGGCGGTGAGGGTCTGGCCGAGGCGCGCGTCGCCGGTGATGGACGGCGGGGTTTGGCTGGCGGGCGGATCGTTGACGGGTTTGACATTGACGGTTTTGAAGACGGGGGCGCTGCGGTTGCCGTCGCTGTCGGCGAGGATCAGGCGCACCGCGCGCGGCGAGGGCAAGGGCGCCTCGGCGAGGTTTTGAAAGGTGAGGTTGCGCGCGGCGGCCTGGACGGCGGCGAGCGTCGCGCCCGCGGTGAAGCGCACGATCAGGGGATTGGTGCCGAGGCCGCCGCCGAAGGTGCCGACGGCCTGGCCGCCGAAGAGCAGGCTGCCGCCGGAGGTCGCGATTTCGCCGGGGCCCACGCCCTGGGAGTTGAGGCCGAGACGGTCGGCGGCGGTGCCATTGGCCGAGAAATCGACGGTCAGAACGGCCCCGGCGAGGTTGGTGCCGGTGACGAGCGCGGTAGTATCGAGGAGCAGCGGCGGGGCATTTTCCACGAAGAGAATCGCGGTGGCGGCGAGCGTGATCGTCGGCACGATGTCGTTGTCCGCGATCGTGAGGACATGGGTGGGAATCGCGCCGAGGCTGAGGTTCGCCGGCGCGCCGAGCGTGAGGCGGAGGGGCTCGGACGGCTCGGCGACGCGGTCGTCGAGGAGGCTGATGACGAGGGCTGCAGTCGTGGCGCCTGCGGGGATGCTCAGCGGACTGGCGGCGATGGTGAAATCGGAGCCGGCGGTCGCGGTTCCCGTCACGGTGAACGGCACGAGGACGGCCGTGGTTTGCGTGGCTGAGAGGCGGACGAGCACGGAAATTTGCTGGGCGGATTCGGCGACGGTTTGCGCGGCGAGGTCGAAGCTGACGGTCGTGCCCGCGACGCGGAAAGCCTCCGGGACGGTGGCTTGCTGGCCGTCGGGATTGGTGACGACGAGCGCGCGCACGCCGGGGGAGGCGTCGGAAGCGAGGTCGAGGAGCACCTGAGCCGTGGTCGGGGTGACGGCGGTGATGCGGTAATTGCTGATGCCGTTGGGTGCGCCGCCCGTGAGGGCGATTTGAAAGCGGTTGGAGAAGCCGGGGCCGGGATCAAAGAAGCCGGTGCCGCTGATGGTGAGGCTGAGGTCAGCGGTTCCCGGGGCGGCCACCGTTCCGGGCGGCGAGGCGGTGGGCGCGGGTCCGAAGATCCGCGCGACCCAGGTGCCCCAGATGTCGGCACCGTCGCCTTTCGCATATTCCTGGATGGTCCACAGGCTGAGATCGTCGCGCGGATCGACGCTGGTGAAACTGTAGTCGCCCCAGCGATTGCGACCCACGCCGTCGGTGCGTTGATACGCGCGCTCGCCGGATTTCAGCGGCAGGGTTTCGCCGATGGTGCCGAGCGGATCGCCCGCGAGCCGTGCGGCATAACCCGCGCCGGCGAACTCGGTGGCGCGCGTCGTGGTGAAGGCGATGACGGCGTCACCCGGTCCGTTCACGGCAATGGACGGAGCGATTGAGGAGCGCGGGGTGGCCGCGGCGTTGTCGAAGACGCGGCCCGACTGGCGCAACTGCGCGGAGCCGCCGGCAAGGTCCAGTTCCAGCCATTCGGCGGCGCAGCGGTCGGCGGCGGCGGGACCGCCCGCGGCATTCACGCCGACGGTGCGGCAGGTCCACAGCCGTTGGTTGCGGATCACCGCGTTTTGCAGCCGGAAATCGGTGGCGTCCAAATTGACCGAGCTGCCCTGCACCGGTGGGTCCGGCGGGAAGCCGAAGGTCGGGGTGAACACCGTTCGCGTCGTCCCGAGGGTCGGGACCCGGGATCCCGGCGGACCGCTCCAGGTGAGCGCGACGCACGAGAGATTCGCCGAGTCGCCGCCGGTGAGCGTGTGCGGCCACGAGGCGACGAACCACGCGGGGGCGGTGGGCGCGACCGGATCGAAATTCAGCGCGGGAATCGGCGTGGAGTAAAGATCGGCGACCGGGGAGAAGAAAAATTGCGCGGTCGCCGCACCGGCGAGCAGCGGCGCTTTGTCGAGGGCGGCGATGCGGGCGAAATCGCCGCCGGACGAAGTGAACAAGGTGACGCCGAGGTACACGCCGTTGTCGTCGGTGCCCAGCGCGACGAAGTCGGAGAAGTAGGAGCGGACGTCGGTGGGCAGGCCGCTGCGGACGACGTAGCGGAACCACGCGCCGGTGGGATCGCTGGTGGCGCTGACGGCGAGCACGAGGTGGTTGGCCACGCCATAGGGTTCGCCGCGTTCGACGGCGCTGGCCAACCAGCGGCCCGAGCGGCGGTCGTAGAGCACGCGCGGATCGAAGGCCCCGTTGCGCGGATAGGTGATGCCGCCCTCGACCACGCGAAAAAAACTGTCGAGCCGGACATGGCTCAACCGCCGGCCGCTGCGGTCGAACACGGCGACGGAAGTGTTGATGACTTCGAGGAAATGGTCGGGACCGATCGCGCCCATGGTGTCGGGCGGGATGCTGCCGGTGCCGAAATCGGTGAATTGATCCCGCAGGCTCAGCCCGGGAAAGCCCGTGGCGACGGAGTGCGAGGATGGGCCACGTGGGTGCCCGGCCTTGCCCGCGGGGCCGGTCGTGGCGTGGAGGCCGCGGCGTTGGCGACCGGCGGTGGTCGTGGGGGACAGCCGCGGGTGGGTGCGCACCGTGGCGGGCGGTTGGGGGAGTCCGCCGGCCGCGTCGCGGCGGATCATTTCGCTCCACGAATCGGGGTGCGGAGCGGACCAGATGACCGTGGGATTTTCTCCGCCGGCGGCGGGGCGGGACAGCAGCGGGAGACCCAGGATCAACGCCAACAACCACCGGCAGGCGCGGGGGACCGAGTTGCGGTCCGACCAGCGCGCGGCGGGCTTCTGGATAATGGTCGCGGGGGGCGGGGGCGGCTGGGTGTTTCTCATGGCTCGGTTCTGGTTTGCCGACACAAATATTTTCGGGGCCAAATCACTGTTGCTCTCATCCCGGACGCTGGTGGAAGGGCGTCCGCCGCGCGCTGCGCGGCCCCGACTGGACGGGACGATGGGCGCGCAGCAGCCGGATCGCAACTGTGCTGTTTCGCAAAACTGGCGGCCGGCATGAGCTGACCAAACCACAAAACCGCCGAACCAAAAAACGAATTTGAGATGAACCACGAAATGCACGAAACACACGAAAACAAAGGCTCAGAACGAGATATTCCCGCACCCCAAAACCTCAGCCGCCGGGTGAAGCTAGAGCTTGTTGTAACGCGTTCTCTTTTCGTGTCTTTCGTGTCTTTCGTGTCTTTCGTGTCTTTCGTGGTTTCAACTGCTTTTTCTTGGCTGAAAACAAAGGCTGGGTATGAAGCCCCGCCACAGAGCATTTTTTCGAGGCGCAGGAATCCCGAGGAGATTCGGCGTGGGAACCGCCGCCACGCCGCTGCCTCAAAACCAGTTGTAATTGAAACTCAGGCTCACCCGGTCCTCTTCCGACGGCGTCGGGGGGACTTCGTGCCGCAGCCAGCTTTCAAACAAAATCACCTGTCCCGCCTTGGCCTCGTAGGTGACGTGCTGGCGGTTCTCGGGACGGCAGCCGGCCACGCGCGGCGGAGCGGCCATGAAGCGGCTCAGGCGCGGGTCCTCGAACTTCAGGCCCGCGCAGTTCGGCGGCGTGCTCACGTAGTAGCTGCCGCTGATCAGCGAGAGCGGGTGCAGATGCAGGCTGTGCGTCGTGCGGTGCGGCATGATGTTCACCCAGCAGTCGGTCATCTCCAGCCGGTAGCCGCGCAGATTCAGTTCGAGATGCCGCACGTAGCGGCGCACATGCCGGGTGATCTTCCGCTCCAGTTCGCCGAACGTGGACGACATCTTGTGCAGCTTCGTGAGCGAGCCGTAGGAGGTGAAACCGCCGGGGTAATTTTTCGCCGACCATTTGCAGCCCGCGCGGTCGAAGTCGCGAATCTGGTAGCACTCGCGCAGCAGCTCCGCGTTGAACCGCGCCGCGCCCGCGCGCTGCAATGCCTCGTAGTAAATGTAAGTGGGAAACCAAGCCTGAATCGCCATGCCTGCGAGGCTAGGGAGGGGCCGGGGGCTTGTCCAAGGCATTTGCCCGCGCGGGGTGTCTGTAGCGCAGGTTTCCAAACCTGCTGTATCGCGGATTTCCAAATCGGCAGGCGCCGCCGGGTTTCGGGCGCGTGCGGCAAGGCGTGGCATTGCCGGTGGTCGAACGGTCCGCGGGTTTGGAAACCCGCGATACAGCAGACTTGGAAGTCTGCGCTACACCGGGGAGGCGACCGGGCGCAGGGCCGACGCAGGCCAGAGCGCGGTCAGCGGGCACCCGAAGCGGGAGCCGCGCGGTGGACTTTGCCGCGCCCAGTTCCAGTCGTGGCTTTCTGCGGTGTAAACGCCGCGCTCCTTCCGCGCCGGCCGCGTCACCCGCCACCGACCACCCGCCACCCGCCACCCGTCACGCCTCACTCCACCGGCACCGCCCGATAAATCGACAGCGGCGCCCCGGTAATGCTCCCCCCAATCGACACCAACCCCGGCCCTGACAACGTCACCGTCATCATGTCGGACCACTCAATGGGCGCGTTCAGATTCGGCGCTTTCTGCAACAGAAAACGGGCGTTGGGCGGCCCTGCCAGCACCAGTCCCACAAAGCCCGAGTAATTCGCCAGCCGCAGCGTGGTCAGCCCCGCCGGCGCGGAGACCGTCGAGCCGCCACCGCCGGTCACGCGCATCCGATAGCTCCCGGCCAGCGCGTCGTTCACGCCGTTCACCGTCAGCGTTGTGCCCGTCGCGTTGGGGATCACCGTGTTGTCCCGCAGCCATTGAAACGTGAACGGTCCCGTGCCGATCACGCCCTCCGTGTCGAAGGTGAAACTCGCACTGCGGCCCGGCGACACGACCTGATGCACGAGCGGCTGCGTTTGCAGGCGCGCGTCGATCACCGGCGGCACCGCCACCGCAACCGCGGCATTGCCGCTCACGGCGGCCCCCTCGGCGTTGGCCACGCGCAAATAGTAATCGCCCGCCGCCGTCTCGCGCAGCAGGAGCAACTGGCCGTCGTCCACCAGCTCCTCGCGCGTCCCCGGCAGGAGCCGCGCGCTGCCGTGCAACTGCACCGTCACCAGATACGCCCGGTACCCGAGGATCGCGCTCACATCGATGATGCCCGACGACTCCTCGTCCTGCGTGAGAAATCCCGGCGCCCCAGGCGTGACCAGCGCCGGCTTGTGCTGGGCCACCTCGAGCAGGTTGTTGTTGCTCAGGTCGTATTTCCAGATGCGCGCGCTCAGGGCGTTGTCGCCGGGGTCTTCCTGCAACAACAAGTTCCCGTCCTGATCAAAGGTCAGATTGTCGAGCATGTGATGGCCGCCATTGCCATCCAGCAACATCTCGATCACGCCGCCCGCCGTCGGATTGGTGACATCGGCAAAGCGCAGCCGCCACAGCCGGCTCGGTTCGTCGAATGACGCCGAGGTGACAAAATAGAAATCGCGCGGGTTGCGCGGATCCCACGCGCCGTCCTCGGGCCGTTTGAAAACCGTCACGTTGTTGTTCTGCGACAGCGTCTCGAGTTCCGCCCCGGTCTTCCCGGAAGCGTCCCCCAGATTGAACAACGAGAACGCCCGCGGCGCCGCCGTCGTGTTGTTCGCCTCCGCGGGCAGGCCGCTCACCACCACGCCGTACAGATTCCCCCCGACCAAGCCGGCCCGCTCGACGTCGCTCCCGGTCGCCGTCTTGGTGCCGACGTACACATAGACCTGGCCGCCGGCCCCCGGATCGTCCGTGCTCGCCACGATGGTCTTGTCCTGCGCGAACGGATTGGCCACCACGTTTTCGTGCGCGTATTTCCCGAGGTGCGCCAGCTCGTAGCCGCTGCCCGCCGCCGGACCGGTGACGACATGTGCGAAGGCCCGTCCGTCCGCCGAGACTTCCTCCCCGGTGAGAAACAGTTTGTTCGTCGTGCCCCGGCCCGTGGCTGCGTTGAACAACGCCGTCGGCACCGGCAAATCCGCCGAGCAAAACCGGTTGAAACCCACGCTCGTCAGCGAGAGATGCTTCTGCTGCGCCACGTCCCACAGGAAAACATTCGTGACCAGATCGCTCGCATGCAGCACCGCCAGGGTGCTCTTGCTGAGCACCAGCCGCGTGACGAACGCCCCATCGACCCCGTGCCGGCGCGGCAGCCCCGATTGCGCCGAGATCTCGTGGTTCACCAGCACGGTGAACGTTCCGTCGCCGTTGTCGAATGCGCCCAGCCCGTCGGGAATCCCCGCGAACCGGTACGGCGTCACGCCGTCGGGTTTGTTGTTCACCGTGTCCCCCGCCGCGAACAGCGCCTGCACCGCGAAGCCCGGCGACAGCGTTTCCATGAAGGGCAGCACCGTCGTGCTGGGGCCGATGTGGTTGGCCCCCGGATTTCCCGGCGCGTTCGTGATGCTCAGGCTCGGCCCCGTCGCGCCGCTGATGGCGACGCCGTTTTTGAACCACTGAAACGTCAGCGGCGCGGTGCCGGACACGGTCGCATTCATCGTGAACGAGCCGCCCTGCACCACGTTTTGATTCGCCGGTCCCAGCTCGATCGCCGGCGGCGCAGCGTCCGCCTGCAAGGCCGTCAAGGCCAGCGCCAACCCCAGACACGCGGCGAGCGCCCGGGCGCAGCCCGAGGCCCCGGGGAGCGCACGCCGCTGGCGTGCCGTTTTCGGCGGCCCGCCGAAAACCTCGTTCCACCAACCTTCTCCGGCGGCGCGCAAGGCAGACTGGGGAACGAAGGTTTGGGCGGGCCGCCCAAACCCGCACGCCAGCGGCGTGCGCTCCCCTTCCGTTTCCCGAGTTCGGGTGATTGCCACCCACGCCGCCCACTTCACTCGTTCCATAAATCTTGTTCCGACCCCGTTTCCCGCCGGTCGCGTCCCATTATTTCCCGCCGCCGGTCTCCACCCCTATCCCACCCGTGGCCCGTTGCAGGGCGAACTGCGCTTTGTTGAATTCGCCAATCGCAGCAAGGTAATCCTGCCGCGCGCGGGTCAGTTCCTGCTCGGCCTGGATGTTTTCCAACACCACCCCCACGGCGAACTCTTTCCGTTCCCGCGCGAGCTTCAGGCTTTCCTCGGCCGTCGCCAAAGCCCGTCGCGCAGTGCCTACTTGATCGGCCAGAGAGCGCATCCGGTTAAGCGTTTCCACGACCTGCCGCACCACGTCGTCGTGAATTTTTTCCGTGTTCAGCCTCGCCCCCGCCAGCCGCGCCTCGCCCGCCGCGATGCGTGATCGGTCAAACAATCCCCCCGGTCCGATCCGCCACGTCAGGCCAAGCTGGTAATCTTCCGTCGCCGCAAAGCCCCGCGCCGAACCATCTTTCCCGCCGCCCAGTCCGCCCCAGAAAACCTGCGCCCCAACGGCCGGCACCCACGGTCCATAAGTCGCCCCATCGCGCCCGCTGCGCGCCGCGCGCACGAATGCCGCGCCTTGCTGCAGCTCCGGCCGCTGTGCCAGCGCCTGTCCGACCAGTTCGGCCAGCGCCGCGTTGGTGTTGGTCAATTCCAGCGGCACCAGTTCGCCCTCGCGTCCGCTCCACGTCCGCGTCGCATCCAGATGCAGCGTCTGCGCCAGCCGCGCCGCCGCGGCCACCTGCTGTTCCTCCGCCTGCCGCAGCACCAGTTGGTTCCGCTCCGCCTGCACCTGCGCCCGCAGCGCGTCGCCCTTGAACGCGATCCCCGCCCCGACCGCCCGCCGCACCTGATCCGCATAATCCACCGCGATTCGCACCGCCTCGCGCGCCACGCCCACCGCGGCCTGGGCCTTGAGCAAATCGAAATAACCCGCCGCCGCCGTGTGCAAACTCTCCTGCCGTTGCGACTCCCGTCCGCTCTCCGCCGCCGCCACCAACTGCTTCGCCGCGCGCGCCTTGAAAAACGCCTCCCCCAATTCGACCTGCGCCGTCAGCGCCCCGCCCGCCGTGTATACCTGCTTGTTCGCGTCGAAAATAGTGCCCCCCACATCCTGAATCCGCCCGTCATGCCGCCGATACGCCACGCCCGGCGCGAGCCACGGGAAAAACTGGAGCAACGCCGCCTCATGATTCGCCCGCGCCTCCGCGAGTTTCTCCGTCGCGATCTGCACATCCAGATTCTGCGCCCCCGCCAGCCGCAACACTGTCGCCAGATCCAGTTCCAAACTCACCGCCGGGTTCAGATTGGTCTCCGCCGCGCCCGCCCCCAACGGCCCCGCCAACACCGCGAAGATCAGCAATCCAACCCCGACCAACCCCTTGGCCGTAATCATGCAGCGAACCGAATTGTTTGGACCACAGAGACACGATGAACACAGAGAAAAACCAAGCATTTGCTGGACGGGATTGAGCCACCGATTGGTGAGCTTATCGAGCTGTCCCCGTCCCCGCGTCTTCTCTGTGTTCATCGTGTCTCTGTGGTTCAAAAAATCGGCACCATTAAATCATTCCCGCTCACTACTAATCACTAATTACTAATTACTCCCTCACTTCCCCTCTCCCACACTCACCGCCTGCCCGTTCGTCAACGCCAGCTTGCCCACCCAGATCACGCCCTGGCCCGCCGCCAGCCCCGACACGACCTCGACATTCTTTCCGTCGTTGAAACCAATCTTCACCGCGCTGCGGACGGCCTTCCCGCCCGCGACTGTGAACACAAACGCCGCCGTCTTCTCCATCACCACCGCCTCCACCGGCACCAGCAACACGTCCGTGTGCCGCTCCACTCCCACCCGCACCGAGGCGTACATCCCCGGCCGCAGCTCGCGATTTGGATTCGGCAGATCGGCCTCCACCAACAACGTCTTGCTGACCTCGTCCAACACGCCCGCCGACCGCGCCACCACGCCCTCAAACGGCGCGCGCCCCGGCAGCCCATCCAGCGTCGCCTTCACCGGCTGCCCCTTTGCCACCAGCGCCGCCTCGGACTCCGGCACCGTCACCTGCAACCGCACCGTGCGAAAATCCATCAACGTCAGCAGCGCGTTCTGCGCCGCCGCGCTGCCGCCCGTGGCCGGTGAAATGAACGCGCCCGGATCAAACCGCCGGTCCGTGATCGTCCCCGCGAACGGCGCGACAATCTTCGTGAACCCCGCCACCGCCGCGGCCCGCGCCACGCCCGTCGTCGCCACCTCGAGCATCGCCGCCGCCACCTCGCGCCCCGCCGCCGCCGCCTGCGCCGCCGCCGCCGCCGCGTCCACCGTCGCCTGCGTCGCCGCCTGCGTCGCGTTCGCCATTTCCAACCGCGCCTTGGCCGTATCGACGCTCTGCTGCACCACGAGGTCCGGCGCCTTCTCCTGCGCGCGCTTCGTGCGCTCGAACTCCAGCCCGGCAATGTCCAGCTCCGCCTTCGCCCGCGGCACCTCCGCGCGATACCGCGCCGCCGTCGCCTTGGCCGACTCGACATCCGCCGTCGCCTTCGCCACCCCCGCCGTCGCCTGCAACACCTCGGCCTTCGCGCGCGCGACATCTGCGAGCAGTTCTGGCGCGTCGATCTCCGCCAGCACCGCGCCCGCCGCGACCTCGTCGCCCCGGTCCACCGCGATCGTTTTCAAATAACCCGGCACGCGCGCAAACAGCGTCGCCTGCTGCCACGGCCGCACCACGCCCGGCAGCGACACAAACCGATGAATGTCCCCGCGCGTCGGCGTGACGACGCGGACGGTGGGCGCAGAAGTGCCGCCGCCCGCTCCCGTTTGAGCGTGGGCGTGTAGTGCCAGGACCAGTGGCGCGAGAACAAGCAAGGTGTGGTGCAAGAGCATAGGCGGTTCAGCGACCCGTGAGCACATCAAGGGCGGCAAGCAGTTCATTCAACTCGGCTTCAGAAATTGTCCCGAGCCGTTTGCCCACAAAATCCGGGTCCACGGCACGAACCTGGAACACCAACGCGACTGAGGGAACGCGGAGGCCGTTCGTGGCGTTTGCGTCGATCAAGACGGTGGCGGGAAATCGCAGAGCTGCGAACTGGCTGGAAAGGGGGATCACCGCAACGGTCGGTAGGTTCAGCGCGCCATCCTGCAAAACAACCGCTGGTCGGCGCCCCGCCTGAACCCGGCCCTCGCCGGCCGGAAATTCGACCCAAACAACGTCGCCCTGCCTCATTGGGCCGGTTCCTCGTAGGGAAATTTATCCCACCCAGCTGCGTCGAGCGACTGCCACTCATCAAGCTCGCGCTGGAGCGCTTCCGGGATAGGGCCGTTGTTCAGCGGAATAAGCAGCAGACCGTGGCGTGTCTCGACAACGCGGACGGTGGTGGCTGGTTCAAGATGGTAACGGCTCCGCAACTCGGCGGACAACAGGACCGAACCGGTGGGATCAATGGTGGCTGTACTCATAAAGGGAGGTTAACTGGTTTTCTCGCCGCTTGCACCGCTGAACTGCGGACTCCCCGGATCATCGGGATCGAGCGACGCCGAGCGCGTGTGCTTGCCCGCCATCACAATCGCGAACACCGACGGCAGGATGAACAGCGTCGCCAATGTCGCCGCCGCCAGACCGCCGATCACCGCGCGCCCGAGCGGCGCGGTTTGCTCTCCGCCGTCGCCGAGACCGAGCGCCATCGGCAACATGCCCGCCATCATGGCGAAGCTCGTCATCAGGATCGGCCGCAGCCGCGAAGTCGCGCCACTGAGCGCTGCGTCCTTCGCCGACGGCTGGTAGGGCGCGCTGTCCTCAGCGCGCCGCTCGGGGGCCGGTGCGTCCGCGGCGGGCTGAGGACAGCCCGCCCTACCCACGCGCGCCCGCTCCGCAAATGTCACCAGCAAAATCGCATTCGCCACCGCCACGCCCACCGCCATGATCGCGCCCATGAAGCTCTGGATGTTCAACGTCGTGTGCGTCAGCCACAACGTCAGCGCCACGCCCGCGATCACCGCGGGCACCGTCGAGATCACCACGACCGCGAGCCGCACCGACTGAAAATTCGCCGCGAGCAGCAGGAAAATCACCACCACCGCCAGCGCCAGCCCGTTGCGCAACCCCGCGAACATCTCCTCCATCGGCACAATCTGCCCGCGCACCGCGACGCTGGTCTTCGCCGGCGGCTCGCCCACTTCCTTCAACGCCCGCCGAATCTCCCGCGCCACCGCGCCGAGGTCCGCGCCGTGGATGTTCGCCGTGAGCGAAACGACGCGCACCAGGTTGTAGCGCTCGTACGTCTGCGGCGCGGTGCCTTCCCCGACGGTCGCGATGTTGCGCAGCAGCGTGGCCTTGCCGCCCGTCGTGGTGACCGGCGTGTTCTTGAATTCCTCGACCGTGTTCACGCGCCCCTGCGGCACCTGCACCTGCACGCTGAACGCAATGCCGCTCGCCGGGTCCGCCCAATAGTTCGGCACCGTGAAGCGGCTGCTCGCCGTGCTCGCCACCAGCGACCGCGTCGCATCAGCCATGCGCACGCCGAGCAGGCCGGCGCGCTCGCGATTGATGTGAACGTCCAGCGTCGGGTAGTCCAGCACCTGCGCGTATTGCAGATCGCGTAACGCCGGAATCTTCCCCAGCCGTTCGCGCAGCCGCTCAGCGAACTCCTTGCTCACCGCCAGACTCTGACCCTGCACCGCGATCTCGATGGGCGTCGGCGCGCCGAAGCTCATCACGCGCTCGACGATGTCGCTCGGCTCGAAGCTCACCAGCACCTCGGGCAGCTCGGCCTTGAACATGCCGCGCAGCTTTTCCTTCAGCGGCTCCGTGCGGACGGCGCGCGGTTTGAACTGCACCTGCAGCACGGCTTCCTCGGGGCCGGCATTCCACTGATGAATGAGGTTCACCGGATAATTCGCCGCGTGAACCCCGACCAGCCCGATGCTCATGGCGACATTCTCCGCCCCAGCCTCGCGCTTGATCAGCTCCAGCACGCGCAACGCAATGCCCTCGGTCTTCTCCAATTGCGTGCCCGGCGCGGCGCGCAGCCGAAGCTGAATCTGCCCCGCATCCACCTTCGGAAAAATCTCCGTGCCCAGCCGCGGCCCGAGAAACCACAGCCCCACCGCCGCTCCGCCGAGATAAACCAGCAGCACCAGCCAGCGCGCCGCGAGCAGCGGCCGGAGCAGCGCGGCGTAAGCATTGGGGAGCGCGCCCGCCTCGGGCGCACCAGCCGACGCCCTCGTCGGCTGGCCGGGGGCGGGCGAAGAAATAGGCGTGTCGGAATTCGCGGGCGCTCCGGGGTTTCCGGCGAGGGCGCCGGAAACAGCACCCGGGGCGGGTGCGCTCCCCGAACCGGCGTGCCCGCGCAGCAGCCACACGCTCAACACCGGCACCAGCGTGCTCGACAGCACAAAACTCGCGATCATCGAAAACCCCACCGCCAGCGCCAGCGGCGTGAACAGCGCCTTCGCCGCGCCCTGCATGAAGAACGCCGGGATGAACACCGCCAGCACGCACAACATCGCGAGAAAACGCGGCGCAGTCGTCTCGACCGTTGCATCGAGCACCGCGCGGGCGAGGCTGGGCCGGTAGGGCGCGGTGTCCTCACCGCGCCGTTCGGACGCTCCCGACGATTCGGCGGCGGGCTGAGGACTGCCCGCCCTGGCTGCCCGGCGCGCCAGATGCACATGGATGTTCTCAATCGCCACCGTCGCCTCATCCACCAAGATACCGACCGCCAGCGCGAGGCCGCCCAGCGTCATCAGGTTGATGTTCTGCCCGCTCATCCACAGCGCGAACGTCCCGGCCAGCAGCGCCACGGGAATATTGATCACCACGATGAACGCGCTCCGCCAGTCGCGCAGAAACAGCAACACCATCAGGCCCGTCAACACCGCGCCGAGCACGCCCTCCTTCACCAGATCGCGAATCGCCCGCACCACATACGGCGACTGATCAAACTCGTAGGTCACCTCGATGTCGTCCGGCAGCACCTTCTTGAAATTGGGAATGTTCGCCTTCACCAACTCGACCACCGACAGCGTCGAGGCGTCCGCGCGCTTCGTCACCGGCATGTACACCGTGCGCTTGCCGTTCGCCAGCGCGTAGCTCGTCACCGTGTCCGCGCCATCGACCACATCGCCGAGATCGCGCACAAACACCGCGCCGCCGCCCGCGCCCGTGCGGACGGGCACCGCCGCGAGGTCTTGGATGTTCTTCACCACCGCATTCACCGGCACGAACGGATACTTGTCGCCGATGGGCAGGTTGCCCGAAGGACTCAGCGTGTTCGCCGCCGCCATCGCCGTGACGACTTCATCCGCCGAGATGCCGTAACTGCGCAGCCGGTCGGGCTTGAGATTGATGAGAATCGTCCGCGCGCTCCCGCCAAACGGTGGCGGCGCTGAAACGCCCGGCAGCGGCGCGAACAGCGGCCGCACCTGATTCAGCGCCGCGTTTTGCATCTCGCCGACCGTGCGGTTCGCATTCGTCGTCGAGAACACGAGATAGCCCACCGGCACGCTGCCCGCGTCAAACCGCGTGATGAACGGCCCCGGTGTCCCCGGCGGCATGAACGCCCGCGAGCGGTTGACATACGCCACCACCTCGGACAACGCGGACGCCATGTCCGTGCCCGAATGGAACTGGAGCTTCATGATGCTCGCGCCCTGGATCGACTTGGACTCCACATGCTCGATGCCCGTGATGTAGAGGAAGTGGTACTCGTAGAAGTAGGTGATGTAGCCCTCCATCTGCGCCGGGTCCATGCCACCGAACGGCTGCGCGACATAGATCGTGGGAATCCCCAACGGCGGGAACACATCGCGCGTCATCCGCTGCAACCCAATCCACGCGCCCAGTGCAACCGCGATCACCGCCACCACAATCGTGAGCGGGCGGCGAAGTGCGAGGCGGACCAGGTTCATGTCGTCGTGCGTGTCGGCAAATGCGGTTTCAAATCAGGGCGGCGATGCTCGCGGAACCCTTCACCCGACGCAACCACCGCGATGGTGCGGGTTGCGAGCGTCCGCCCCCCCCCCGGGGCGCACCCGCACACCGGGTACGGAGCGCGGATGTGTCCGCCGAGGACCAGCCGCAGCGGCCCCGAGACCGCGCCGACACGTGATGGAATCCGACGCGTCCCTTGCGGACAACGTGCTGCGGTTGGTGCGCCGCGCACCCAGCCGCGCTCTGGGAAAAATCCTCGCGGCGCGCGCGAGGATTTTACTGTTGCACTCACGGACAGACCGACTCGCCACCAATTCCTCCCCTCCCATTCCCTTGCCCCAAATTCCCCTGCCAACGCCCCTGTGCTAACGAGCGGCTGCGGCCCGCGCCGCCAGTAAGATCACCGTCCTCCGTCCCAGTCCCCATCTTTGCATTCTTTGCCTCCTTTGCGGCCATGGCTCCTCCCCGTTTTGCGGTTCAAAAACCGTTGCCTTCACCCCGCGCATCCGCACACTCCCGCGCACCATGAGCAAGAAAAACACGCCCGCTACCTCCAAAAAATTCGCCGCCTACCCGCGCCTCAACCCCTTCGGCGTCGGCAAAGACATCTCCGCCGCCGACCTCATCGACCAGTCGATGCTCGCCTACAACGGCGGCCGCCTCCGCGAGGCCGCGCAACTCCTCGCCAAGAAAATGCTTCCCCGCGACGGCTTCGTCGGCCTGTCTCTCACCGGCGCGCTCACCCCCGCCGGTCTCGGTAAAAGCTGCCTTATTCCCCTGATGAAAGCCGGTTTCGTGGACTGGATCATCTCCACCGGCGCGAACCTCTACCACGACCTCCACTTCGGCCTGGACATGCAGATCCACAGCGGCACGCCCTTCCTTGATGACGTCGCCCTCCACGCCGACGGCGTCATCCGCATCTACGACGTCCTCTTCGATTACAACGTCCTCCTCGACACCGACGCCTTCGTCCGCGAAGTGATCCAAGGCCCCGAATTCCAGCGTCCGATGGGCACCGACGAATTCCATTACCTCCTCGGCAAATACGTCCACGCCCGCCAGCAGAAACTCGGCATCGCGGACAGCTCCGTCCTCGCCACCGCCTACGAATGCGGCATTCCCATCTTCACCAGCAGCCCCGGCGACTCCAGCATCGGCATGAACGTCGCCGCCATGGCCCTGCGCGGCTCGCGGCTCCTCCCCGACGTGAACCGCGACGTGAACCAGACCGCCGCCATCGTCTATCACGCCAAGAGCACCGGCCACACCAGCAGCGTCTTTATCCTCGGCGGCGGCAGCCCGAAAAACTTCATGCTCCAGACCGAGCCGCAGATTCAGGAAGTCCTGGGCATCCAGGAAAAAGGCCACGACTACTTCCTCCAATGCACCGACGCCCGCCCCGACACCGGCGGCCTCAGCGGCGCCACCCCCGCCGAAGCCGTGAGCTGGGGCAAAGTCGATCCCGACAAACTCCCCGACAGCGTCGTCTGCTACACCGACACCACCATCGCCCTGCCGCTCCTCACCGCCTACATGCTCGCCCGCGTGGCCCCTCGCAAACCCAAGCGCCTCTACGACTCGCGCGACGCCATCCTCGAAGTCGTGCGCGCCAAATACCTCGCCACCGGCACCGTCACCAAAGTCACCACCAGCCGCAAAATCGCCAAACGCGCCAGCAGTGTGGGGATGAAGAAATGAACGGCGATCTTCCAAGCCTCGGCTCTCGCCTCTCGCGTTTGCTCAACGGCGGCTTCTTCCGCCCGTTGAGCCGCCCAACCGCCGCAGTATATGTCGATTGTGCCGAACGGCTTGTCGATGCGGCGGATGAGAGTGGGCAGGTACCGCATGACGAGGCGCGGTTGCTAATTCGCGATGTGCTCGTCCAGCATCCCGATATTCAGCTCGATGAGGATGAGGGCGGGCAGTTCCGGGACCTGCAACAGCGCGCCGCACAGTTCTTCAATAAGCTCCTCGAAGCCCACTGGTTGGAGCCACGCCTGGTGAGCTTGGATGAAAACTTCGTGCTCATCGCCCCGCCGCTGCATGCCTTGCTAGAGATGTTGCGGAAGCTGGCCGAGAATCGCCTGGAGGAACTCAGGGACTTCGCCGGAGCTTTGCGCTCGCTGTGCAAGGACCTGTTGGCGGTGGATAGCGACGGCAAGTCGATTTGCTTCGACCCCAATCGCCTCGGGCCTGCAGAAATGCGCCAGACGGTGAAAGACCTGCTGGAACGCGTCGAGCGTGCGGGCAACCAGATGCACGCGGTGGAATCCCTCATCCTCCAACACGAGACCGCCCAGCGCGCCAGCGGTTCGGCGCGGGAGACGCTCGACCGCTTCCTCGTCGAGTTCCACGCCGGCCAGCACATGGTTTGTTACGACGCCTTGCAGGAGGCGGGCTTGCTTCCCCGGTTGGCCGCCGCGCGCAACGTCGTCCAAGAAGCGTTGAACGACCCGTTCACGAAGCAGCGGCTTGCCGAAGGACTCGCGGTGCACTCAAAACTCGATTCCGTGGATGCCTACGGCGAAGCCGAGCGGCAGTTCGCCAAACTCGAACGCCTGCTCGGAGCCATCCCCAAGAAGCAGCGGCTCATCGACGGACGCATGGCAGACTTCAGTCGTCTCTCCGACGCGCGCTACCGCTACCAGACCGAGATGCGCGGGCGGAAGCCGGAGCAGGTGAAGGCCTACCTCGATGCCGCTGCCGCACTTCATGCGGGCAAATCCTTCGCCGACCTCGCCGCCGAGCCGGGGATGCCGCTGCTCTCGCCCACGGTCGAAATCCTGTGGGGCCGCGACGCCCTGTCGCGTCCGCGCTCGCAACGTCTGCCCGTGGACTTGTCGGTGGCCACCCCGCCCGACGACTCCGGTCCCGGGGCCGCACAGGACGAAATCCGTCGCCGCAACCTGAACGTCCTCACGCCCCAGCGCGCCGCGAAATTCGTCGAGCGCCATCTGCCTGCGAAGGGCACGCGCATCTCCACCGAGACCCTGCGTGTCCACGTCGAGGATGACTTGCTCGATTTGCTGGCCGTGCTGGCTTTCGACCGTGGCCCCTCCGCCAACGGCGCACCCCGCACGGTGCGCTGGCGCGTGCATCCAGTCCGCGCGGACTTTGACACCGAACCGGCCCGCATCCCGCGAGATGCCGAGGCGGGTCGCTTGATGGAACGTTTCACCCTGGAAAGGACTCACTGAATGGCTCTCCCGTGGCCCACCTTCTCGACCTGGCACCGCATCCGCGAGGAAGACCGCGCGGCGATTTCCGACGTGCTCGCCGAGCTACTCGCCCACGGTGCGCTGCTGGGCGACACGGGCCGCGACCGCGAGTTGTTCCTGCTGGCCCGCGAGCATCAAGCCGAGCTGGCCGAATACCTCGCGCCGCTGCACCTGGAACTTTACGCCGACCCGGACAAACCCATCTTCTACGTCCGCCCCGTGCCCGGCGACTGCGGGTTGATGGCGCGCTTCAACAAGGCGGAGACCCTACTCGTGCTCACGCTCTGGCGGCTTTATCACGACGCCCGGATGGCGGCGGTGTCGGAGACCGTGGTTGTGTCCGCGAACGACGTGTGGCAGCGGCTCAAACTCTACTTCGAGACCCTCACCCCGCCGACCGAGGCGCAGTTGCGGGAGATGCTGGGCCGGCTGCGAAACCGCCGGCTCGTGCGCCTCGACTGGGCGGAAGATGCGACGCGTTTCGGCGAGTCGCAGATTGAAATCCTGCCCACGCTTGCGCGCGTGATTCCTTTTGAGAACGCGGCGGCGTGGGAGCAGCAGGCCGCGCTGTATTGCCAGCCCACGCCCGACACGGCGAAGGAGGAGCAACCATGAGCCAGCGCATCTCCCTCACGCGCGTCATCGCCATCCACTGGTATGGCTTTCGGCAAATCTTCGACGTGGAGGACAACGTCCTCATCTCCGGTGCCTATGGCACCGGCAAGTCCGCGCTGCTGGACCTGATGCAATACGTCCTGCTCGGGGGCGAAAAGCAGTTCAACCGCGCCGCTGCCGGCAACGCCCGGGGCCGCGACCTCGTCGGCTACTGCCTCGGCGACACGAATCAGCCAGGGCGGGAGGGCGGTCGGCACTTCCTCCGGCCAAGCGGCGTCACCATCGTTGCACTGGAGTTCACCCGGCCCGTCGAGCGCGGAAAGAAGGAGGCGAAGCGGGAGACGTGGGGCATCCGCATCGAGTTCTCCAGCCTGGACGCCGCGCCCCGGCAAACTTACTTCTGCGTGCCCGACCGGCTCGAATACGCCGCGCTCGCGCCGGACGGCAAAACCTTGCTGGCCGACGACGCCTTCCGCACCTGGATCCGTCGCGAGTATGGCAACGAGAGCTTGTTCTCCTTGCAGCGCGAATACCTCGCTGAGATGGCCGCGCCGCGCCACCTGAACTTCGATGCCGCCGCCTTTCACCGCACGTTTCCCAAGGCCATCGCCTTCGAGCCGGAGGAGCATGTTGGCAAGTTCATCCGCGAGTTCATCCTCGAGGAAAGCCCGCTGGACGTGCGCGAAGTGCGGTCCGCCCTCCGCGCCTACGACGACACGCGGAAGCGGCTGGAGAAGCAGGAGGACGAGGCCGCTTTCCTCCGCCGCATCGGCGAGCATCACACGCACTACGAGACCGCGCGTCGCGAAGAAGCCGTGCTGCGGCACACGGGCATCGCGCTCAAGCTGCTCCAAGCCGAGGAGCGCCGCGACCGCCACGCCGCCGAACTGAAGCGACTGGAGGCGGAACACGCCGAGGACGTGAAGGCGCTGGAGCAGGCAAAGACGGACAGCGCCAACGCGGAGAAATTGCTGACCGAAGTCCGAGGTCAGATGGATTCCACCGACCACGACTTGAACCGCTACGAGCTTCAGAAGATTGAGCTGAAGCAGAAAGTGAACGCGCTGAAAGAAGCGCAACAGACGATTCGGAAGCGTCTCGATGACCGGCATTATCGCTGGGTGAACTGGCTCAAGCACGGCGCGGCGCTCCCGCTCGAAGGCTTGCGCGACGCGCTCACGGTGGACGACGCTCTGCTCGCCAGCCTCCGCTCCGGAACCGACGCCGAACGACTGGCCGCGATGCAGAAGCTGGCGGCGCGGTTCAACGAACTGTGGCGCGAGATCGAGAAGCTCTTGCAGCCCCTCGGCGAAGAAATTCGCGCCGCCGAGAGCCGCTTGCGCCAGCTTGCCGCCGACTTGGAGAACCTCGGCAAGGGCCAGACTCCCGGCGCGTTTCCGCTCTTCCAAGCCATCCGCCAGAAGCTCGGCAGCCGCAGCGAGCAATTGGGACGACTCATCGAAGTGAAGCCGGAGGCCGAGCGCTGGTGGCCCGCACTGGAGTTGTTCTTGGGTCGCAACCGCTGGGTCATCGTGGTGGAGAATGCCGCCGACTACCGCGAGGCCTTGGAGATACTCCGCCGCACCCCGCCGGGCCGCGAACCGGAGTCGCTGCTCAACCCTGCCGAAGTTCGCCAGCTTCGCGGCGAGGCGCGAACAGACTCGCTGTTCAGCAAGGTCGAGGTCATTCACCCCGCCGCGCGCGCTTATGTCGAGCACCTGCTGGGCGACGTGCAATGTGTGGCTACCGTCGAGGAGTTGGAAAGCTGCGCTGCCGGTCGGGCCATCACACCGGAGGGACTTTTCAAACAAGCGCCGTTGCGGCGTCGGCTCCGGCCCGCCGAGTCCGTCCCGCTCACGTTGGGCCGCGAGGGCTTGAAGCGAATGGAGGCCGCCATCCGCAAGGAGCAGTTGGAAAAGCGCGCGACCTTCGACGCCTTGAAGCAACGGCTCGCCGATGTGCAGACCTGGCTGGACACGGGACGCAAGGGCGAGCTGGCGGACGCGACGCTGCCCGACCGCGCGGGCGAACTGCCGCAATTGCCCGAGCGCGAGAAGGAGTTACGCGTTGTGAGGGAAACCATCAGCCTGCTCTCGACCCCCGAGCGTGCGGCGCGGCAAACAAAGCTTAAGAATTTGGAGGACCAGAAGACCGAGCTCGACCGGAAAGTTGGCAGCTTGCTCCAGACGCAACTTGGATTCGGCCTTCGCATCAAACCGCATCGGGAAGGGATCGAGGCCGCGAACCAAGAAATCGAGACGGTGCGGTTGAACGTGGAGGCGAGCCATGTCGAGCTGGCCCGCCACTTCACCGGCCTGCTCAACGCCGAGCTGACGCAGGAGCGCGATGATCTCCGCGCTGAATTTCCGAAGTGGACGGAGTGCTTCGAGCAGGCACTGACCCGTGCGAACGCGGCCGGCCAGCGTGCCAGCGACGCGCGGCATCAGCGCGACACTGAGCGGGAGCGCCTCGCCACGACGCGCGATGCTCACGGGCAGTTCCGTCACCCGGAGTATCAGCACGAGTTTTCGGCCACGGACGCGAGCAACGAGGCGTGGGCCGCCCGGCTGCGCGTGCTGGACGAGGTGGAGCTGGCGAAGTCCCGTCAGCTCGCTGCCGACTGCAAACTCGCTTGGGAGCGGCGGCTAGAACGCGACGTGCTGAACGGGTTGAACAGCCGCGTGACCGATGCGCAGAACACGGTGCGATTGCTGGATCGTTACCTGAGCCAGCCGATTGGGAAGTTCCGCTATCGCATCAGTCAGCGACGCGACACGCAGGGCTACGGGGCGATTTGGCGGTTGCTGGACACGGGCTTGGAGGCGACGGACCCGTTGGCGGCGGCGGTTCAGGAAGGCGAAGTTCAGCGCGCAAAGGAGGAACTCATGCGCGCCGTGGACGCGCCGGACCAGAGCGACGACCGGGCCCGGCGGCTGTTAGATTACCGCAACTACCACCACTACGACCTGGAGATGGTCCCGGCGGACAAGCCCGACGCGCCGGCGATTTCGCTCGGACGCAGCGGGCGCAACCTCTCCGGCGGTGAGAACCAAGCACCGTTCTTCATCTCCATGCTGGCGGCCTTCCGCCGCGTGTATGACCGGGGCGACCGGAGTTCTGTCCGCTCACAGCAACTCGGCTTGGTGGTGATGGACGAAGCTTTCTCCAAGCTCTCTGGCGACGGCATCGAGGACTGCCTCGCGCTGGCGAAAATGTTTCAATTGCAGCTCGTCATGGCATTTCCGCCGGAACGGCTGGGGGTGATGGTGCCGCACGCGCAAACCGTGGTGATGTGCCAGAAGGAAATCGAACGCGACGAAAAGGGTTACGTGACGCGGATCGACAACATTCCGTTGCTCACCACGATGGCCGAGGCGCTGGAGGCTTTGTCGTGACATGAACCTCGTCCGCGTGCCCATTGCCTGCGAACTGTTCAAGCAGTGGCAGCGCACCCGGGGTGGTCGGGAAGATGCGGCTATCCGTCCGTTTTCGCGCGGGTGGGAAGACTTGCTGGAAGACGCCGGCATCGTCTCCGCCGTGGATCGGGGCGACGCCGAGCGGGATGGGCGAACTCTTCAGAGTGAAGGCTGGTTGGAGTTAAAGTCCGTTCGAGGGCGTCCGCACTTCATCGCGCGCGCGGTGATTCCGCTGGAGCAGGAAGGGCGCTGGAAAGCGGCCTTTGGTTTCACCCCGCCCTCGGATGAGGAGGCGAGGCGGATTCGGGAGCATCCGTGGCAGCCAGCCCTGGCCTTTCTGCGGGAAGCGCGAGTTGGCCTGCCGTATGAGGACTTGCGCCGATTGGACGCGTTCCTTGCCAGCGATGGAAGTGCGGGTGTCCGGGTGCCGATCAAGGAGCGTTCATTGCAAATCTTTGGCGATGAGAAGCGGTTGGATATGCTCGCGGATTCGGTTTTGTTTCGGGAAGGGCGGCTGAGTCTCTCGCAACTTGGCTGCGAAATTGTGGCGGAGCCGCTGGGTTGGAAACGGGGACCAGTGGCGGCGAACACAGGTGCGGTGATCGTGCTGGAGAATGCAGCGACTTGGCACAGCTACGACCGTTGGAATAGAGCATCGCCGCAGTTCAGCGCGGTGGTTTACGGCGGTGGCAATCGCTTCGTGGATGCGGTCGGTTTTCTGAACGAAATTTTCCGTGAACTGGGTGGCCCGCGGCGCGTGTTCTACTTCGGCGATCTGGATTCCGCCGGTCTGCGGATTGCACGCCGCGCTTCGGAGCGGGCGCAGCGGCTGGGCCTGCCACCAATCGAGCCGCATGTCTGGAGCTACCGGGAACTACTGAAATTCAACTCTGCCGATGCGGTTGTGGAGGAAGACGACGTTCTTTCTGATGCCGACTTAGCTTGGATCGGCGACTTGGTGGAATCGGTCCGCCCGTTGCTTGCGTCAAGGCGCAGGCTCGCCCAAGAGCACATAGGTTGGGAATACCTCTTCCGGGTGACGTAGTTTAGATCGATTTCGCTGGGTGTCCGGGTTGTTTCGCGTCCGAGTGCCCATCGTGAGTTGTTCCCAATAGCCGGTCCTATTTGCCGGTCCGGGGAGCGCGCGCCGCTGGCGTGCAGTTTTCGGCGGCCCGCCGAAAACTCGTTCCGCAAACCTTTTCGGACTGTGGAAATGGCAGACGGGGGAACGAGCGTTTGGGCGGGCCGCCCAAACCGGCACGCGGGCCGCGTGCGCTCCCCGGGGAGCACACGCGCCCTCGCGTGTCGCCGGATGCGCCCTCGCATCCGGCGTCGGGGGGTGCCGCCAGGTCGTGAGAATTCTCGGTGCCTGCGTGCCACGCGGGTTTTCCGCGAGGGCGCGGAAAACGGCACCCGGGGGCGGGTGCGCTCCCCGGGGCGGCGGTTTATTTTTCGCCGAGGCAGTAGAGGGCGCGGTTGGAGCGGACGAGGAGGCGGGGGCCGTCGAAGGCCGGGGTGGCGTTGAAGACGCCGCGGCCGTTCTCAAGGGTGTTGTCGGCGAGCTTGGCGAATTTCGGAGAGGCCGCGAGGACGACGGCGCGGCCGCCGCGGCCGAAGTAGTAGAGTTTGCCGTCGGCGATGACGGGCGAGGCGTAGATGCCGCCGGGCGAGGGGGCGAGGCGTTCTTCGTAAACGACCTCGCCGTTTTTGGCGTTCACGCAGAGCGCCAGGCCGAGGTTTTCGTGGGCGAAGTAGAGATGACCGTCGTGATGGACGGGCGAGGGAACGTTGGAGCCTTTGCTGTTTTTCCAGAGGACATGGGTGGCGTTGACATCGCCGCGGCCGCCGGCGCGGACGGCCATGGTCACGGTCGGGCCGCGGCCACCGATGAGATACACGACGCCATCGCGCACCACGGGGGTCGGGCACATGTACCAGGAGATGCCGGTGTCGCAGTGCCACGCGGGCTGGCCGGTGGCGGCGTCGAAAGCCTGCACGCGACGGCTCATGGCGGTGACGACCTCGGTCTTGCCGCCGGGCGGAGTGACGAGCGCCGGGGCGTGCCAGGATTCGGTGATGCCCCGGGCGCGCCAGATTTCGCGGCCGGTCTTCCGGTCGAGCGCCACGAGCGAGCTGCTTTCCACGCTGGCGTTGATCAGGACCAGTTCCTGATGGAGGACCGGCGACGTGGCCGAACCCCAGCCGTTCAATTGGGAGCCGACCTTGGTGTTCCAGAGTTGCTTGCCCGCGTGATCGAAGGCGAAGACGCCGGATTTGCCGAAGAAGACATAGACGCGTGCGGCGTCCACGGCGGGGGTGCTGGTGGCAAAGCCGTGGTCTTCGCGAATGCGTTCCTGCTCGGGCAGGTCGGCGGCGACGGGGGTGTTCCAGAGCAGCTTGCCGGTGACGCGGTCCAGGCAGAGGAGGTGGCGCTGGAGCGAGTCCATGTTGCCACCGCTGATGCCGGGGCCGAAGCCGGTGTAGCAGGTGAGGAAAATGCGGTTGCCGAAAACCACCGGGCTGGACGCGCCGGGGCCGGGCAGGTCGGTCTTCCAGACGATGCCCGAGGAATCGCTCCAGTTCAGCGGCGTGCCTTTGGCGTCGCTGACGCCGGAGCCGCCGGGACCGTGGAATTGCGTCCAGTCGGCGGTGAGGCCGGTGGCGGTCGAAATGAGCAGCAGGCTGGAGAGCAGGGTGGAGTGGAGTGATGACATTCGATGCGTTTGGCCCGATGGGCAACGCGCGGCAAGGAAAAAGGCGGGGGCGTGCAAGCCCGTATGTTTCACAGTCCTACTGCAGGTGCTGGCTGCCCGCCCATGTAGCGCATGGTTTCCAAACCTGCTGTGTCGCGGACTTCCCAGTCGGCTGGGTGTCGGCCTCGCCGGACGCGCTGCGGGTTTAGAAACCCGCGATACAGTAGGCTTGGAAGCCTGCGCTACAAAATGGGTGTGAAACATCCGGGTTTGCCGACTCGCCGCCGTTGACGCACGAAGTCGCGGCGAACATGTTCGCGGCATGAGCAATGCAACTGCGGTCGTTCAAGCCCGCGTGCCCGCGCGACGCCTGCAACGGGCCGAGAAGATTCTCCACAAGCTGGGCCTTACGCCGTCGGATGCGCTGAACCTGTTGCTGGCCCAAATCGAAATCCGGAAGGGCCTCCCCTTTCTGGTCAGCACCCAACCGCAATCCCTGCTCTCGGCTGACGAACAGGCGGCGGAATGGACCAAGGCGTTCGGTGCCTACTGAACCACAGCCGGGCGAGGTTTGGTTTGCGGAGCTTGGCATGGTCGAGAAGAGCCGGCCCGTCTTGGTTCTCGCGTATCCTCAGCCTGCTGATGCCCGCGCGCTGGTCGTGGTTGCGCCGCTCACTTCGCAGATTCGCGGCCTGCGTGGCGAAGTTCCCCTGGGCAGACTGCGTTGGCTTCCCAAGCCGTCCGCGGTGAATGTGCAAGGTCTGGCCAGCTTTGATCCACGCACGCTGACCCGCCGTCTCGGCGTTCTTCCCAGCGAGCAGTATGTGGCAGTGAAAACTGCGCTGCGCGACCTGCTGCAATTGTGATGCGAACCGATCACGGCAGCTTCTGAAATTCCAACGCGCGCGTGGGCGTGATCGGCCAATCCACCGGTTTCCCCACCTTGCTGCGCCCGAGGACGGGCGCACTCCGGGCCGCGTGCGCTTCCCATTTGGTTTCGGGGTTGGGATTCACCCGCACCGGCTCCGGGGTTGCCACGGGGGGCGCGGCGGGGGAGCATCGGTAGATGTTGCCGAACTTGGAAACGTTGCCGCCGTCGGTGCCGCCGGGGGTGGCTCCGGCGTCGCTCGGGGCGGGGGCGCGGGTGGTGTTGCGGACGGTGGGTTTGCAGAAAGCGTTCGGGCGGACGATGGCGTTGGATGGGCTGAATCTGGAGGTGCGGGAGGGAGAGATTTACGGGTTTCTCGGGCGCAACGGGGCGGGGAAGACGACGACGATTCGCGCGTTGATGGGGATTCTGCAGCCGGACGCGGGCGAGGTGGTGTTGCTGGGGCGCGCGATGGCGCGCGTGGACACGGAGACGAAACGCCACATCGGCTATGTGTCGCAGGAGCCGCATTTTTATCCGTGGATGACGGGGGCGCAGCTCGGGCGGTTTGTGGGCGGGTTTTATCCGACGTGGGATCACGCGGAGTTTCGGCGGTTGATGGGGGCGTTGCAGTTGCCGCTGGACCGGCGGTTTTCGCATCTGTCGGGCGGAATGCAGATGAAGCTCGCTCTGGCGTTGGCGCTGGCGCATCGGCCGGCGCTGCTGATTCTCGACGAACCGACGGCGGGGTTGGACCCGGTGGCGCGGCGGGAGTTTCTGGACATTCTCGCGGGGCAGGCGCGGCAGCGGGGGCGCACGACGTTGTTTTCGTCGCATCTGATCGAGGAGGTGGATCGCGTGGCGGATCGGATCGGAATCATCGAGGCGGGGCGGATGCGGTATGAGGGGAGCTTGGCGGAATTGAAGGCGACGGTGCGGCGCGTGCGTGAGGCGCGGGGCCGGGTGGGGGCAAATTCTGCGCCCGCAGGAGAGGTGCCGCCGGCGGTGCCGCCGACAGTGATGCGGGTTGGGGATGTGGCGCCGGTGCTGGAGGTGCCGCCGGTGTTGGGTGGGGCGCTCGCAATGCCGCCGGTGCCGGTGCCGGAAGTTTTCGTGCCGCCGATTCCCGCGCCGCCGCGTTTGGGATTGGCGGTGCCGATGGGTTTTGAATTGCTGCGTGATGAATCGACGGAGGCCGAGACAGTGCTGGTGTTGCGCGCGCCGGCGGAGCGGTGGGGGATGATGGATTTTGGCGCGGGGGTCGTGGTGGAGGCGATGTCGTTGGAGGATGTGTTCTTGAGTTTTGTCGCGGGGAGGCGGATCGAGTTGTGAGGGGAGAAATTCTCAGGGAGGTGGTGGTGGGGCGCGTCTGTCCTCAGCGCGCCGGTGGGGTGTTCGACCGGTTCGGCGGCGCGCTGGGGACAGACGCGCCCTACCTTTCGCGTTTCGCGCTTCGGGGGAATTTCATCGACCCATGATCGGCATCACGCTCACGCTTTTACGGAAGGAAGTGCGGCAGCATTGGCTGCCGTTTCTGGCGCTGGCGGGGCTGTGTTTGGTGGCGTTGGGCGGGATTGTCGCGTGGCTGATGCGGGCGTCGCAGGTGGCGAGCGTGTTCGAGCCGGTGCGGATGTTTCTGATGTTCGGAGTGCCGTTGGCGGCGGCCATTTTGTGCGGGCGGTTGGTGGTGGCGGAGTATCAGGCGAAGACGCAGTTGTTTCTCGAGGCGCTGCCGGTGAGCCGGATTCACATGGTGCTGGTGAAGTTCGTGTTCGGCTTGGTCGCGTTGCTGGCGATGGTGTTGACGACGCTGGCGTTGGCGGCGTTGGCGGGGCGGCGGCATGAGGCGATGACCGGGCAATTCGCGGTGAACCTCACAGCCAGCGCCGCGGCGCACGCGTTGTTTTGGTTCACGTTTTTTTTTACGACGGGGTTGCTCGGGCGGTATCGCTGGCCGCTATTGATCCTGCTGGTGTGCGCGGCGTATGCGGTGTCGGTGGGGACGGCGTGGGATGTGTCGGAGTTTGGGCCGTTCAAGCTACTGGGCGACCGGTTCGCGTTCGAGCGCGAGGCGACGCCGGTGCGGGCGTTGCGCGAGGCGCTGCTCGCGGCCGGCGGGTTGGCGGCGGTGGGTTTCGCGCTGGCGCTGGTGCGCGAGGGGAATGTGTCGGCGCTGTTGGCGGAGCGGATGTCGCAACGGGAGAAGGTCTTCGTGTCGGTGGTGCTGCTCACGACCGTGGCGGTGCTCGGCACGGTGTCGGCGAAGACGAAGCACGAGCCGTATCGGCTGCCGGACGCGGTCGAGGTCGTGGTGCGCGGCGTGGTGGTGAAGGTGGCGGGGCCGGAGGCGAAGGCGCGTCCGCTGGCGGAATTCCTCGCGGGTGAGATGGCGGAGCTGCGGGAGTATCTCGCGCTGGACGCGCTGCCGACGGTGATGATCACGCGGCGCAGCGATCTGGATGCGAACAAATTCGAGCGCGGCAAGATCTCGAACGCGGAGGGATTTCTCGTGCGGTTGAATTACGACGCGGAGGGTTTTGATCGCGGGCGGTTCGTCGCGTGGCTGGCAGGGGAAGTGGTGAATCATCGGCTGCACGGGCGCGCGGGGCGGGAGCCGCGGCGGTGGGTGCTGGATGGGTTTGGCGAGTTCTGGCGGCGGCGCGCGAAGCTGGGTGCGCCGCTGGCGGAGGACGCCGATCTGGCGCTGCGGGCGTTGGTGGGCTTTGGCGAATCGGGTGTGGACGCCGCGGCGCTGGCGGCGTGGCTGACGACGCGGGAGCGCGTGGGTGAGGGCGTGGCGGTGGGCATGGCGTGGTCGGGATTGCGGACGATCGAGCGGGCGCGGGGAGCGGAGGCGTGCCGGGATTTTCTGCGGAATGTGCTGGGGCGGCGGCTGCCGCAGGACGTGCGGGCGGTGTGGCGGGATCGGGGGACGGTGGGGGCGCGGCTGCGGCGCGCGGCGGGGTGGACGGAGACGGAATTGCTCGCGGCGTGGAACGGCGAACTGAAGGCGGCACGGGCGGAGTTGGCGGCGGAGTTGGCGAAGGTGCCGCGGCCGGCGTTGGATTTGAAACTCGTGGCGGCCACGCCGGAGACGGTGGTGGTGCGGTATCGCGTGGGGTTCGGTTTTGCCCCGGTGGTTTCGGCCGCGGCGGGGGAGGTGGAGTATCGGTTGCGGTATCTGGAACTGCCGCCGTTGAACGAGGCGTTGGAGGAGGATTTGTTGAAGGACGAATTGCATCGCGAGGTGTTGGAGCAGGCCGGGGAACACGAGTTGCCGGCGACGTTTCCGCGTGGTGGACGGCTGGTGGCGGGTGCGGCGGTGTTCGCGCCGGCGCTGGGGTGCGATGTGATTTCGGGGTGGCGGCGGGTGACGGTGGAGGGGGTGGCGCGATGAATCCGAACGCGAGAAGACGAAGGGGAGCGCACGCGGCCCGCGTGCTGGTTTGGGCGGCCCTCCCGAATCTTCGTGCCCCGGTCCGCCTTTTCTGCGGCGGGGAAAAGTTAGTGGAACGAGGTTTTCGGCGGGCCGCCGAAAACGACACGCCAGCGGCGTGCGCTCCCCGGGGCCTCCGCCTTCTCACGTCGGCGGCTACGGGGGGCGCGCGATGAAACCACTGCTGGCCAAGGAACTGAGCGCACTGCGGCCGTTTGGGGTGCTGTTTATCGTGTTGGGGAGCCTCAACGTGCTGAGCGCGATGTTCTCGGACTTTCTCGATATGAAGAGCCTGGCGCATCTGGTGAACGCGTCGGTGCGTGATTCAGATCCCGATGTGCCAGGGTTTTTGGCGGTGTTCGCGCTCGGCGTCGGGTTGCTCGTGCGCGAGCGGGATGAGGGGACGCTGGAGTTTCTGGATGCGTTGCCGTGCGGGCGGCGGGACATTTTTCTGGCGAAGCTGACGGCGGGTGCCCTGGTGGCGGGATTGCTGCCGTTGACGGGAAACATCTGGGTGCTCGCACTGCACGCGTGGTCGCGGGATTCGCTGGAGCCGACGTTTCACTGGGGGATGGCGGGGCAGACGTTCCTGATCGAATGGTTCGGCGCGGTGGTGACGCTCACGCTCGGGCTGGCGCTGGGTTTTCTGCGGCGGTTTGCGTTCTTCGTGCTGGGCCTGCTGTGCGTGGGCTTCTTCGTGCTCGAACACCGGCAGGTGCCGTGGATCGACCTGCTCAATATTTTCGCGCTCACGCGCTATGATTTTTACGGGGCGGACGTGGTCACGCCGTGGTCGCGGCTGGGCGTGCTGCTGGCGCTCGGGGGCGGCTGTGCGGCGCTGGCGTTCGGACTTTTCCGCCTGCAAGGGGATCGCACGACGGTGATCGCGACGCGGCTGGCGCGGGTGCCGTTTCGTGGGGTGCTCGTGACGGTCGGAACCATCGCGATGGTCGGGCTGTGGATCGGACTGTTCGCGTGGGTGATGAAGGATCAGGTGCAGGAGGAAGACCCCAAGGCGGTGCGCGTGGAATATCCGACGTGGGAGGTTTCGCGCGCTCATGCTGGCGGCTACACGTTTTTGTATCCGGCGGATTCGGCGGAGCGTGCGCTGGCATTGGCGCGGCGGGCGGAGGGGATTCACGGGCAGGTGCGGAGTTTTTTTGGTGCGGAAGCGCCGGGGGAAATCGTGGCCGACCTTGCCAGCCCGCTGCGGCACGGGCTGGGCGGCACGGCGAATTGGAAGCGGGTGAACATGAATCTGGCGATGGGCGCTGATGCCGAGGAGCTGGAGGCGATCCTCGGGCACGAGACGACGCATGTTTACATCGATGTGCTGAGCAACAGCCGGATGGCGGAGAAGTTCAATGCGACGCGGTGGTTTCACGAGGGGTTGGCGAGTTATGTCGAGCATCGTTTTTTTCGGCCGCCCGAGGCGCTGGACAAACTGCGGCGGCTGGCGGCGGCGGCGCATAAACGCAAGGCGGCCGAGTGGGATGATCTGGTGGACAACGCGGGCTGGTCGCTGCGGCGTGATGCGAATCTGGCGTATCCGCTGGGCGAGGTGTTTGTCGCGGTGCTGGTCGAGCAGCACGGCGACACCGCGCCGGCGCAGCTACTGCGCGCGGCCGGGCGCAAGGATCTGCCGGAGAAACTCGTGGGGGCGACGTTGTGGCGTGATTTATTCCAGCACTGCGGCTGGGACCTCGCGAAGACGCTGGATGGGTATTACGCGCGGTTGCGGGCGCTGGCGGAGGGGGAGCATCGCGAGTTTGTGGAGTCGTTGCCGCGCCTCAGCGGGCGCGTGCGCATGGAGAGGGATCGCATCAGCATCGAACCGGTGGTGCGGGGGGCATTGCCGGAGGGCTGTCGCATCGTGTGCCAGCTCCGCAGGCAGCCGGATGACGCGGAGACGGATTTTGTGCAGCCGCACCGGGAGGATGAGCTCTTTTGGGCGGAGCGTTCGGCGCTGCCGGGCGGGACGTTTTGGTATCAACTTGGTATCAAGTCGCCGCTCACGGATTTGCCGGTGTGTGAGGAATGGCAGAAGGCGAATTTGCGGTGATCTGTAAGCGGAAAGTTTAACCACGGGTGGACGCGGATTAACACGGATTGGAACGGGGACTGCATGAGTACGGGACTCGGCCAACGAGGGGGGGCGGGAAGTTGGGTTTCATCAGTGTTTCTTGGGGGATGCACGATGTTTCTCAGACGCAAGTATTCCGTCGAGTTGATTCCTTTGGACCACAGAGATGCGATGCACACAGAGCGCGGAGCCGCGACCGAAGCGCTTTGGGCGCGGAGGGGCAGGCGTGATTTGGTTGGCGGCGCGGGACGGAGCCGCTCGGGAGCAGGGCCGAGTTTGGCAGGGGAATTTGGGGCAGGGGAATGGGGAGGGGAGGGCGCGGGTTTATTAGCGGATCGGGGGAACTCGGTATTTACGCGGTGGAATGAGTGGGGCAGGATGCGGGCGTTATGTTAAGCCGACAGCGAGTTGTGCGACGACAGGTTCACCAGGTGGTGGACGCGGGGTTGTTTGGCTTGAGCTTCTGGCTGGCGCATCTGTTGCGGTCGAATTGGGAGATCGAGGTGTTCGGGGGGGCGGCGCAGATCGAGCCGTTTGCGGAGTATTTGTCGCTGTATCTGTTCCTGATTCCGTTTGCGCCGCTGTTGTTGGAGTCGCAGGGGTTTTATGACCGGCACCTGGTGGAGACGCGGCGGCAGACGGCGTGGTCGCTGGTGAAGGCGTGTGTGCTGGTGGCGGTGGGGGTGGTGTTGGTGACGTTTTTGTTCCGGCTGAAGCCGGCGCGGTCGGTGGTGATCATGTTCGCGGGGATCAGTTTCGCGGTGATCTTTTTGAAGGAGGAGGGGTTGCGGTGGTGGCGGCGGACGGTGTTCGGACAGCGGTTTTTTCAGAAGCGGGTGATCTTGATGGGGACGGCGGAGGAGACGGCGGAGCTGGGGCGGGAGCTGGCGGGGCGGGCGGGGGAGGGGATCGGGGTGGTGGCGGAGTTTAATTTGAACACGCGGCCGGTGGAGCGGTTGGTGGATTTGTTGCACGAGCATTCGGCCAACGGGGTGATCATGTGTGCGCAGCACAATTATTTTGCGCAGGCGGAGAAGGCCATCGAGGTGTGTGAGCTGGAGGGGGTGGAGGTGTGGTTGCTGGCGGATTTTTTCCGGACGCAGATTTCACGGGTGTCGCTGGATGATTTTCACGGGCGGCCGACGCTGGTGTTCCGCTCGACGCCGGAGGATTCGTGGCAGTCGGTGGCCAAGCAGGTGATCGACACGGTGGGGGCGGCGGTGTTGTTGGTGCTGGTGTCGCCATTGCTGGCGCTGGTGGCGCTGCTGATCCGGGTGAGTTCGCCGGGGCCGGTGGTGTTCAAGCAGAAGCGGAGCGGGTTGAACGGGCATCCGTTCACGATGGTGAAGTTTCGCTCGATGGTGACGGACGCGGAGCAGCGGCAGCAGGAGATCGCGGGGTTGAACGAGATGGGGGGGCCGGTGTTCAAGGTGACGCACGATCCGCGGGTGACGCCGATCGGGCGGTGGCTGCGGAAGTACAGTCTGGATGAGCTGCCGCAGTTGTGGAACGTACTGCGGGGGGAGATGAGCTTGGTGGGGCCGCGGCCGTTGCCGGTGGATGAGGTGCGGCGGATTTACGATCTGGCGCATCGGCGGCGGCTGAGCGTGAAGCCTGGGTTGACGTGTCTGTGGCAGGTGAGCGGGCGCAACAATGTGAAGGATTTCGATGAGTGGGTGCGCCTGGACTTGGAATACATTGACAATTGGTCCTTGTGGCTTGATTTCAAAATTCTTTTGCGCACCATCCCGGTCGTCTTCCTCGGAACGGGCGCGAAATAGTCGGCGTCGCCGGATCGCAGAGGGGCATCATCATTCATGGCCAAAAAAGCATCGTCTCGCGCGCCCAAACCGGCTGCCCCCGCAGCGCAACCCGTGTCGGTCGTGACCGGTGGGGCGGGTTTTCTGGGGTCGCATCTCGTGGATATTCTGCTGGGGCGGGGGCATCGGGTGATCGTGATTGATAATTTGGTGACAGGTTCGACGGACAACATCGCGCATCTGGCGGGGAACCAGCATTTTCGGTTCGTCGAGCAGGACGTGACGGAGTTTTTGTTCTTGGAGGGGCCGGTGGATTACGTGTGGCATTTCGCGTCGCCGGCGAGTCCGATCGATTATCTGGAGCTGCCGATTCAGACGTTGAAGGTGGGGGCGTTGGGGACGCACAAGGCGCTGGGGTTGGCGAAGCAGAAGGGGGCGCGGTTTCTGCTGACTTCGACCTCGGAGGTTTATGGTGATCCGCTCGTGCATCCGCAGCCGGAGGAATATTGGGGGAACGTGAATTCGGTGGGGCCGCGGGGCTGCTACGACGAGGCCAAGCGGTTCGCGGAGGCGCTGACGATGGCGTATCACCAGCAGCACGGGGTGAAGACGCGGATTGTGCGAATTTTCAACACCTACGGGCCGCGGATGCGGGTGAAGGACGGGCGGGTGGTGCCGGCGTTCATCAGCCAGGCGCTGGCGAATGAGCCGATCACGGTGTTCGGGGACGGCCGGCAGACGCGCAGTTTCTGTCATTACTCGGATCTGCTGGAGGGCATCTATCGGCTCATGATGGGCGACTACCATCTGCCGGTGAACATTGGCAATCCGCAGGAGTTCACGATGCTGGAGTTTGCGCGCGAGATCATCGCGGCGACGGGGTCGAAGAGCCGGGTAATTTTTCAACCGCTGCCGCAGGACGATCCGAAACAGCGGCGGCCGGTGATCACGAAGGCGCAGCAGTTGTTGGGCTGGGAGCCGAAGGTGCCGCTGCGCGCGGGGTTGGTGGATACGATTGAATATTTTCGGAAACGGCGCGCGATGACGCCTGGAAATTGATTATGTGTTTGACCCCCCCCGGTATTTCCAGTACCCCATCTCACGCATACACCTGTGACCGCGTGACAGAAGGCGGTGCGGGTGTTTTTGTCTGCTGAATTGCACGAAACGCCCCAGCTAAATGCTTAAATCGAAGTCATTTCTCTGCGCCGACTTTGGTTCCGGCTCGTTGAAGCTGGCGGAGTTCGAGGCGAACGACTCGGGGTCGCTGCGTCTGGTGAAATACGTCATCACGCCGCTCGGGCCGGAGGGGATGCAGGAGAGCGCCCGCGAACAGGTGCTGTTCAAGGCGTTGAGCGACACGTTGGGACAGGGGGGATTCAGCTCGAAACGGTTGAATCTGTGCGCGCCGGCCTCGGCGGTGTTCTCGAAGTTCGTCAAGCTGCCGCAGGTGGACGCGAACAAGGTCACGCAGATCATTCAGTATGAGGCGCAGCAGAACGTGCCGTTCCCGCTCGAGGAAGTGGTCTGGGATTATCAGATTCTCGGCTCGACGGCCGCCGGGGAACTCGAGGTGCTGCTGGTCGCGATCAAGAACGACGTGGTGGACGGCTTCTTCCGCAGTTGCGAATCGTCGCGCGTCATCCTGCAGTTGATCGACGCGGCGCCGGCGGCCCTGTGCAACGCCTTCCGGTTTAATTACGCCGATGTCGAGGAGTGCTCGATGTTGCTGGATATCGGGGCGAAGACGAGCAACGTGCTGATTTTTGAGAAGGGCAAGGTGTTCTCCCGCAGCATCAACATCGGGGCCAACTCGATCACGACGGATTTTTCCAGCGAGGCGAAGGTTCCGTATGCGGCGGCGGAAAAGCTGAAGATCGAGTCGGGGTTTGTGAGTTTGGGCGGCGCGTATGAGGAGCCGGATGATCCAAATCAGGCCTTGATCTCCAAGATTTCGCGGCAGGTCATGACGCGTCTGCACATCCAGATGAACCAGACCATCCAGTTCTACCGCGGGCAGCAGGGTGGCTCGATGCCGCAGCGGTTGTTTCTGGCGGGCGGGGCGTCGTTGATGCCTTACACGGCGCAGTTTTTCGCGGAGAAGCTGAACGTGCAGGTGGATTATTTTAATCCGCTGAAGAACATCGAAATCGGCCCGGCGATCAACCTCGAGGAAGTCGCGCGGGTGGCGCATTCGCTGGGGGAAGTCGTGGGCTTGGGCATCCGCAATCTGGCCGAGTGCCCGGTGGATTTGAACTTGATCCCGAAGGCACGGCTGGCGCGGCAGGGGTTCAAGGAGAAGCAGCCGTATTTCATCGCGGCCGTGTTCAGTCTGGTGCTGGTGGTGACTGCTTACGGGGCGTTTTATCAGTTGGTGGCGGGTTCCCGCAAAGGGTCGCTGGACAAGATGCAGGGCCGGCTGGAACCGCTGAAACGGGATGCGCGGGATTTGCAGGATGCGCGCAAGGAACTGCTCACGGTGAATGAGATGGCGCAGCTTTATCAGGAGCCGATCGAGAGCCGTTACTACTGGATTCAGATCGTTGGAAACCTCCAGAGGATATTGGCGAAACTCGAGGCGGCCCCGTTTGCCAGAGAAGTGGCGACCACCAACAAACTCGGGGGTGCGTCCGCCGCCGGTGCGAACACCAATGCTGCTCCTGGTGGGATGTCGCTGACTCCGGTATCGCCGACGGGTCCGGGTCAGGGGCTGATGGGCGACGCTATTCAAGCCGGTATCTGGGTCGAGTCTCTGGTGCCGATCGTCGTGGTCGGGGCGGCGCCCGCGGCGCCGCGGGGTCGCGGGCCGGGTGCCGGCGGTAAAGCCAGTCCGGGGGAGCTTCCGCCCACTGGTCCGGGCGGGCCGATGGGCGGGCCGATGGGTGGGCCGGGCATGGTGCCGCCGCCGAATCTGCCGCCGGGAATTGTTCCGCCAGGGATGGGGCTACAGCCGGCGATGGGTGTGGGCGCGGGCCGGGGTGCCTTGCCGACCGGGCCGGCGGAAATTTCCCAGCTCAACCTATCGTGCCGGGCGCGGAACTTGGTGCATGTGTCGCCCACGGCCAACAACGAGTTTGTCTATGCCGTCGAGGACGCCCTGAAGAAGAGCGAGTTGTTCGACGACAAGGGGACCATGCTGACCGGCAAGATCCAGCAGGTGGACGCCAGTGCGGTGAGTTTCACCTTTGACGTGGTCCTCCAATTGAAAAAGCCCATCCGCCTCAACTAGCCGAATGATGAAGTGGCTCAAGGACAATATCGTGCTGGTGGGCAGCGTGCTCGTGGCGCTGGTGTTGCTGGCGCTGTCCATCCTGTTCCTGCTGAGCAAGCAGGCGGAAAACCAGAAATTAAACGAGCAGTGGACGGCCTTGACGGAGCAATTGGAGGCGCTCGTTAATCAATCCATCTACCCCAGTCAGGACAACGTCAAAGTGGCCCGCGACAGCACCCGGACGCTGCGCAAGTTCGTCGACGATGCGGAGAAGCTCTTCCCCGTCGCCCCGCCCCAGAAGTTCGCCAATCAGAAGTTCAAGATTCATCTCGAGAAAACCATCGCCGATCTGACCAAGGAGGCGACCGACGCCAATGTGATGGTGCCCAAAGGTTATGGGTTTGCGTTCGGTGACCTGCGTCCGAAACCGAACTTGCTGCCTTACACTCTGGACGCGTTGGCGGTGCAATTGGCCGAAGTCCGGTCGCTCTGCCACGTTCTGTTCAAGGCGAAAATCCAGGCGCTGGAGAGCGTGCAGCGACTGGCCATTTCGCTGGATGATCAGCAAGGCTCGGCCGACCACCTCACGGATCGTACGGTGGCGACCAATGCCTTTGCGACCTTCACACCCTACCGGATCATCTTCAAATCGTTCAGCGCCGACTTTGGCAACGTGCTGAACGCCATCGCGGCGACGCCGGAGTTTTTCATTGTCCGAACCGTGAGCATCGAACCCGCGGAGCGCGAAGCGGAAGTGGGCGCTGGATTTCAGCCGGGTATGCCGGGGGTGCCGGCCATGCCGAGTCAGCCGATTCCGATACTCCCTGGAGGTGTGGCGCCACGTCCGCTTCCCCCGGGGGCGCGCCCCCCAGCGCCCCCGCCCCCCGCGGCCTCCGCGAAACCGATCGCGGTGCTCCAGGAAAAAGTGTTTCGGGTGACGATGTTGATCGAAGTCGTCAAGTCCAAGTCGGCACCGCGGACCAAGTAACGCCATGGAATATCTCAAGCGGCATTACGAAAAAATCCTCCTGAGCATCGTCTTGCTCTTCTTGGCGGGTGCGGCGGGCTATCTGATTTACCAGGTGTCCAATAAACGGCAGGAACTGAAGGTCAAGGAGCAGAAGATCATTGAGGGCACCCCCAAGAGCAAGCTCAAGCCGCTGGACGATGCCCGGTACCGAAAACTGCTCGAACTCGGCAAGACCGGTGAGCATCTGGAATTGGGTAAAAACCACCACGTCTTCAACCCGGTCACTTGGGTCCGCAAACCGAATGGCGAAATCGTCAAGATTCAGTCCGGCAACGAAATTGGTTTGCGGGCGGCGGTGGTCACGAAGATCACGCCTTTGCATCTGACCGTGGATATGATTGCGACCGGCACTGCCGAACGGCCGACTTACAGCGTGGGTGTGACGCGCGAATACTCGCTGGATCCGAACAAAAAGAAAAAACAGGCACGGACCGTGTCCTTGAACAACAAAGTCGTCGTCGAGGTGGGGCTGTCCTATGTGGTCAAGGAGATCAAGGGAACCTATCCCGATGTGGAGCTGGCGGTGGACCTGACGACGGGGGAGGAAACGCAAACCATCAGCCTGTCCAAGGGCAAGCCGTATCAGAAGGTGATGGTTTACACCTGCGACCTCCGCTACCCGCCGGACAACATCAATTATCCCCCCGGACAACGTGAAAATAACAAGGTAGTCATTGCCGGGGAAGAAGCCATCATCAGCGCCATCAAACCGAATGAAGTCACCCTGCAGGTTCCTTCAACGCAACAACGCACCACTCTTCCGTTTCGCCCCTGACCGTAAGCTGACGCCTATGTTTGCATCCTTCCTGAAAGCCGCGCCGCAGTTGTTCTCCGCCCTCCTCACGTCCCTGCTGTTGGCCGGCTTGTTCGCGCCGGTCAGCGGGCGGGCGCAGAATGCTGCGGATCCCGCCAGCCCCGCGCCGCCTCCCAATCCGGTGGCGCCCGCCGCGCCCGTTAATCCGGCCGAAAGCCCGGCTCCCCCGCCGCTCTCGGTGGCCCCGGAAGCCGCACCGGCACCGGCACCGGCCGGCACCCGTCCCGGCCAGCCCAATCTGTTGTTCGCGGCGCAGGAGGAAGCCCTGCGGCGGCAGGAAACCGCCATTGTGTTGAAGCAAACGCTGCTGCAAGCACAGCAGGTGCAGAAGCTGCGCGACCTGCCCACGGCGGCGAAACTGTACGAAGAAGTTCTGGGCCTCTCGAAAAAAATCGGTGGCGCCGGAGTTGAGAAGGAGCATGTGGAGGCGATGGCCGGTCTGGCCCATGTGCGTCTGCTGCAGGCGATGGCGGAGCAGGAGCGGGGCGAGTTCGACAATGCAGCGGACTTCGCCCAGAAGGTGTTGGACCTTGATCCGCAGCACAAACAGGCCCTGGAGTTCAAGAAATTCAACCTGGTGGTCGAGGCCGCGAACAAGAGCCGGTTGATCAGCAGGGAGGCGCTGGCCAAGCTGCCGCAGTATAAGGCGCACCACGAAAAGGTAAAAACGCTGTTACGGGACGGGCAGTTTTATTTTAACCACCGGCAGTGGAGCGACGCCGAACCGAAATTTCGTGAGGCGGTCAAGATGGATCCCAACAATGATGCCGGATTCTACTACCTGAAAATGATTCAGGAGCAGCGGTTCGACGAGGAGATGCGGAAGCGCGAAATCACCTACCAGCAGCGCGTGTTGCAGGTCGCCGAGGCGTGGAATCCGGCCAAGCGGGAGCCGTTGCCTTCGCCCAATCCCTACATGCGGACGAACATCGGCATACCCTACCCGGCGGGCAAATTTCCCCACGGCATGACCCATACCAGCCGCGGCCGCGTGGCCATCCTCGAGAAACTCCATTCCATCATGATTCCCGAGTTGATCTTTGATGGTTTGCCGTTCAACGAAGTTGTCAAGTTTCTCGACGAACAGACCAAGAAGAACGATCCGTCCCCCGGTAGAAAGGGCATCAATTACATCATCAATTCCCAGATTGAGGAACCCGTCCGCGCCGCCGGTCCGGGCGGTGGTCCGGGCGGGGCTCCGGGAGCCCCCGCCGCGCCTCCGGCGATTGATCCGAACACCGGTCTTCCGCTCCCCGCCGCCGCCGCCGCCGGCACCAAACTCGATCTCGACACGGTCATCGTGAAGATCAATCCGGCCGTGCAAAACCTAACCTTGTTCCAAGCGTTGGATGCGATTCAAAAATCAGCCGACAAACCGATCCGTTATTCGGTGGAAGATTACGCGGTTGTTTTCACGGCCAAGTCACCCGAGACCGCGGTGCTCTTCACCCGCACCTTCCGGGTTAATCCGGACACCTTTATGCAGGGATTGGCCGGCGTACGCAGTGAATCGGTGGTGACGGTGCAGTCCAGTGTCGGCGGCGGCCAGCAGGGTGGTCAGCAAGGTGGCCAGCAGGGCGGCCAGCAGGGCGGCCAGCAGGGCGGCCAGCAGGGCGGCCAGCAGGCGGGCGGCGGCGCTGGCGGTCTGACGGTCGCTCGCATCAGTGTCGCAGGTGGTGGTGGTGGCGGTGGCGGTGGCGGTGGCGGTGCGGGTGGCGGCGGTTTGGCCTTCGTAACGCAAACGAATCTGACCTCGGCGGTCAACGGCATGGTGTTGGCTTTTTTCGGGTCGGCGGGGGTGAACATCACCAACTACGGCGGCACGGTTTTCTTCAATGATCGCAATGGACTGCTCTTCGTGCGCGCGTCCATGGCGGATTTGGAAATCATTGAGGAAGCCATCGAAGTCCTGAACGTGGTGCCGCCGCAGGTTTCGATCGAGGCCAAGTTTGCGGAAATCAGCCAGCAGGACAACCGCGCCCTCGGCTTCGACACTTTCTTGGGCAACGTCCTGATGGGGGGCGGGGCCGTCGGGGTGCAGGGTGGCACGGCGCCGTCGTTCACGCCGCCGCCAACCCGGGCCAATCCGCTGGGGATTTTTCCCACGCAAGGTTTTGCGCAGGGGCCGGCCGACAGCTTCATAAACAATGGTGTTGAAGGCGGTGGCAACACGATCGCCACGATTTCCGGCATTCTCACCAACCCCCAGTTTCGGCTCGTGATCAAGGCCTTGGAATCCCGCTCGGGCACGGACGTGCTGACCGCGCCCCGGCTGATCACCATCAGCGGCCGGCAGGCCCAGCTACAGGTCACGGACAACCGCACCATCGTCACCGGCATTGCGGCCCAGCAGGGGCAGCAGGGTGGTCAGCAGCAACAGCAGCAACAGCAGGCCGCCCAGCAACAGCAGGCCGGCCAGGGCGGTGCCGTCTCCCTGCAACCCAGCACCCAGTCGCTGGCGACCGGCCCGGTGCTCGACATTTTGCCGTATGTGGCGGCCGATGGGTTTACCATTTCGATGGCGTTGATTCCTTCGGTGGTGGAATTCGTGGGCTACGATGATCCGGGTCCGTTCGCCGTCTTGGTTCAGGGCCTCACCGGTGGCACGGCTGCGGTGCCGCTCGTCGCCCGGTTGCCGCTGCCCCGGACCCGGGTGCGGCAGGTGGTCACCAGCGTCATCGTGTGGGATGGCCAGACCGTCATGCTCGGCGGGCTGATCTCCGACGAAGTCATCAACACCCGGAACAAGGTGCCGTTCCTCGGCGATCTGCCGGTCTTGGGGAATTTGTTCCGCACCGAGTCAAAATCCACCTTCAAGAAGAACCTCTACATCTTCGTCACGGCGACGATCATTGATCCGGCGGGCAACCGGGTTCACTCCGACAGCGAGCTGCCATTTGCGGCCCAGACCGGGCCGCCGCCGCAGATCGGTGGTCAGTGATTTTGGCCGGGGTTGCCGGGCTGCGGTCCACCTCGGGAGTGGACGTTTCGCGGCGGTGCCCCCGTTTCTCTCGCCACGTTTGAACTCGCTACCCATGGCTCCAGACCGCGCGCCGACCCCAGCGGCTCCGGCTGAAAAGCTCCGGGCGTCCGGCCCCCGTGGCGGCTGCCTGTTGCTGGTCGATGGTCATGCGTACGCCTATCGGGCGTTTCACGCCATTCGCAGTCTCTCCTCGCCGACCGGCCAGCCGACCAACGCGATTTTTGGCTTCCTCCGCATGTTGGACAAAATGCGCGTCGCAGTGACTCCCACGCATCTCGCCGTGGTTTGGGATGGCGGTCTGGCCGAGGAACGGGTGGCGCAACATCCCGAATACAAAGCCGGTCGTCCGCCCATGCCCACCGACCTGGAGGCGCAGTTGAGCGGTATTGCGGATTATCTGGATGCGGCCCGCATCCCGTCGCTGTGCCGCAAAGGAGTCGAGGCCGATGACTGGATTGCGACGTTGGCGCGGCAGGCGGAGGCGGTGGACTGTCGGGTGGTCATTGCCAGTTCCGACAAGGATTTCATGCAGTTGGTCACTCCCCGGATCGGCCTGCTCAATCCGAACGACAAGAGTGAAACCATCTGGACCGACGTGGAAGTGCGGGCCAAGGCGGGCGTGGCCCCCGGGCAGATTGTGGACTGGCTCAGTCTGGTCGGTGACAGCGTGGACAACATCCCGGGCGTTCCCGGGGTGGGAACCAAGACCGCCACTGATCTGCTGGAACGCTTCGGCTCGGTGGAGAACCTCTATGCGCGACTTGATGAAGTGACTTCCGAGCGCATCCGGTTGAAATTGCGGGAAGCCCACGCTGTCGTGCGCAAGAATCAGGAACTTATCCGGCTGCGCGAAGACATCGCGGGCGACTTCCAGTTGGCGGACTATCGGGTGGTGGCCCCGGATGCTCCCCGCTTGGTCGCGTTGTTTACCGGCTGGGGATTCCGCACCCTGCGGCAGGAGCTGGAGGCCGAGCTGGTCGGCCAGCGTGAGTTTTTTTGACAAATCGCATGAACCTCCTTGACGACAACCTTCTGCGAAACCCGGTCGGTAGAAAACCGTAGGCACCCAAACCGAAGAATCCGTGGACAACCCCACCCGCTTTTGTTACTACCCGTGCGGACTAATATGCTAGCTCAATTCAGCCATAAAATTCGGCTTTTCGCCGGGTTGGTTGCATTGGCCGGGTGTGTTTCCGCCGCTGCGCAGACGACCTTTCCCCCGCTGGCCGGCGAGTCCCCCCTGAGTGGTCCGCTGCCCGGTGATCAGGTGTTTCCGTCCGTCGCCGTGGGCACCGCGGGCGGCTATGTCGTCTGGCAGGACAATGTGACCGATGGCGATGGCTGGGGCATCAGTGCGCTGCGGTTGAACAACAATCTCTCCGGTTCGCAGGCCCCCTTTCGCGTCAATCAGGCCGGTGCCGGAAATCAGGAGAATCCCCGTGTCGGACTGTTGCCCGCAGGTGGTGCGGTCGTGGTCTGGCAGGGCGGGGCGCTTGGCGCCCAACGGATTTTCGCCCGCTTCCTTGCGGCCGACGGAACCTTCGCCACCGGTGATATCTTGGTGAACACTTATCTCAGCGGCGAACAGATTAATCCCAATCTGGCGGTGCTGACGGATGGCAGCGTGGTCGTAGTCTGGGCCAGCGCGGGACAAGACGGCAGTCTGCAAGGTGTCTATGGGCAACGCCTGTCCGCGACGGGTGCCAAGTTGGGGACGGAATTTCCCATCAACCAGACTACCCTGCTAAACCAACGAACTCCGAGTGTGGCCGCGCTCACCGATGGCGGGTTTGTGGTGGTGTGGATTTCCGAAACGCGACTGGGTCTGGATGCCAACAGTGTCGATGCCTTTGCGATCGATGTGATGGCCCGGCTCTACAACGCCACGGGCACGGCGACCGGCAATGAATTCAAGCTTAACTCTTCGGCCAATGCGTGTGCCAATCCGGCGGTTTCCCCCGGTGTGACCGGCGGGTTCACGGCGGTGTGGAGTCAGCGCGACGCGGGTAATGTCGCGACTGGCTGGGATATTTTCACCCGCTCGTTTACTGCGGCCGGCACGGCCGGTGCGACCGAGGTGCGGGTGAATTCTCATACCTATGGCGATCAGTTTTCTCCCCGGATACAAAGTGTCGGCACGGATAGGATGGTGGTATGGACCAGCCTGGCGCAGGATGGCTCGCGGGAGGGAATCTATGCCCGGCTGCTGGGCGCGGCGGGACAGCTCGCGGGCACGGAATTTCGGGTGAATACCACTACCGTAGGCCAGCAAATGCACCCGGCCATCGGTTCGGACGGGTTAGGTCGCTTCCTAGTCGTCTGGACGAGTTATGCCGCGGATTCGCGCTTTGATCTGTTCGCCCAACGCTATGCCATTTCAGTAGCATTGCCCCAGTTGCCCGCTCCGATGGTGACAGCCCTTAGTCAGTCCAGAATCGCCGTCTCTTGGCCGGAGTTGGCGGGCTATGACTTGTCATCGTATGGAGTTTATGTCGATGGCAGTGCTACTCCCACGCTGGTGACTAGTAATTATCATGTGATCAGCGGACTGGGTGCGGGAACGACTCACACGGTGCGATTGGATTATGTGCTGCGCGATGGGCGGCGTCCGGCCCCGTCGGCCGTGGCGACGGTGACAACGTGGGGCGAAGACGCCAATTTCGATGGCTTGCCCGATGACTGGGAGGCGCGTTACTGGGGCAACGATCCTACCCAATGGCCCGCAGCCAATGAGGATAGCGACGGCGATGGCGTCAGCAACTTGCGGGAATTTCTCGCGGGCACGGATCCGACCGACGGCCGGAGCGCCCTGCGCACGCGTTTGGCGGACAACGGCCAGGGTTGGCGGGTGCATTGGGATGCCCAACCGGGTTTCGTATATATGCTCCAGGCCTCCACCGACCTGGCGACTTGGACGAATGTAGGGATCGCCCGTTTCGCCGCGGGCACCAACGACTCGGTTCTGGTCACTCCCGCCGCAGGGCGGTCCTTTTATCGGATTGTGCGGGTGCGATGACACGTATGCGCCAACTCATTTTCAACCTGATCGCGGTGGTGCTGTTGGCGGGATCGGCCTCGCCCGCGCGCGCCTTTTCGATGCTGGGGCCGTTTGCCCCGTGGCAGACCACGGCCCTGGGCTACAGCCTGTTGGCGACGGACCCTGGCGGGCCGATGGACATCGCGGAGGACTATCGCCTGACTCTCCCGTTCATCACCTATGGCTTCGATGAATCGTTCATCACCTTTTTCGGAACGGAGGGAATGGCGGCGGTCGATGCCGCGTTTGCGGTCCTGAATAATCTCCCGGCGGCGTCCCAGATTAATTTGGCCAATTATCCGCCCGGCAATGCCGCCTTGCTGAATTTTCAGGCGCAGGCGCTGGGCGTCCGCGACGTTAAATCGACCGTGTTGAGTCTTCTGGTCGAGCAGATGGGCTTGGCCAATCCGGTCCGTTACACTTGGACGCTGCGGGATTTGCAGCCCAACGCCAGTAACACCGCGACCAATTACTGGGTGGTCCGCCGGAATTTCGATCCCGTCTCCAAGTTCTATTCCAGCTTTGTCAACGGCACTCTCTATACCTATCGCATTCGTAACTTCACCACACCGCTGGCCTATACGGACGCGGTCGAGCAGACCAGTGATCCGGCGCAGGAGAACGACCGGCATCTGCCCGTGGCGGGATCCGTGCCGGCGCCCGGGCAGTTTTTCACGGGACTAACTCAAGACGATGTTGGCGGTCTGAAATTTCTGCTCAGTTCCACCCGTTCTCATGTCGAGACCCTCAGTTCGAGTGTCTCCAACTTTGTGACCTACTCCTCCCCGTGGACCCCGTTTGGTGTCACCAACGCCGGTGGTACCAACGCCATCTTGATCACTCAGGGAGTGCGCGGCGGGGTGGAGAAAATCACGTTTCAGAAGCTGCAATTTGATTCCCTGCTGGGATTGCCGGGTGGGGTGACCAATGTCTGGACGGACCGGGTGCGGAGCCTGACGAACACCTTCTTTACGAATCAGATTGTGCAGCGGATCTCGACCAATGTGGACATCCTGTTTGCGGCGGAGGATCTCGGATTGGACCCGCTCACCTTCACTCCACTTACCGTGACGCGGACGCCGATGTCCTTTGTCAACAATGCCGCATTGAACCAAACCCCGCCCGCCACCTTGCTGAATGGCCCCGGGGAAATTCAGGTGGCGCCCGGCGGTGCTGGCGGTGGGGGCGGCGGTGGTGGTGGGGGCGGCGGCGGCGGCGGGGCCGTGCTGATCAGTTTCAACCGCATCGGCGAATTCATCGTGAATTCGAATTTCCTAAATCCCTTCTTGGATGAGGCGAATGCCAGCCGGTCGTTTGTGTGGGGATCCTTCGATGGGACGGCCCGACCACCGACGCTCTATCCCAACTCGCTTTCGCTACAGCTTTTGGAGCAGCAGATCGGCTTGCGGCGATAGCGTCACCCACTTCATGCGCACTGGTGCTCTCACTTTCCTCCGGTTTCGTCGTCTGGTCTGGCTGGCCGGGTTGGCGCTTGCGGCGTTCACGACCGTGGGCCAGCCGGTGGCCGTCTATCGCAATGACGGGAATGTCTTCAACCCGCAGATCAACGCCACCTCGGTGATCAATGCGGGCCGGATCGAGACCTTCACCGGCTCGGCCTTGTTTCAACCGCTGGACATGGTGAACTTCGCCAATCTCTTCGGTGCCGTGATTGTGGCCAATCCCGGCTTGCGTTTTGATTTCCTTAGTTCGGTAAACGGACTGCATTCGCCGTCGGCGAGTTTTGTGAACCGCGGGATGATTTCCATGAGCGGCGACCCGTTGGCCAGCGTGGGTCTTCAGACCAACAGCGCGGGAACGGCGTTTGCGAACAGCGGCGGACGAATGCTGGTGACGGCGAACAGTGTCGATGTGAACTCTGGCACCTTGGTGGCCGGGGCAGAGGGGTTGGTGCGGTTGGTTGGAGCGAGGATCGATATCGGGTTTTCGCGAATCCAGGTGGGCGGGTTGGACAATCTCTATTTTCCCGGGCTGGTTGGTCGGACTAATTTCCTCAACCCGACCTTCGTGCGCGACACCTATTGGGCTGCGGGGACCAATCAGGCCATGAACACCAACTTCGGCACGGCGCTGCCATTGTCGCTCGCCTCCGGCCAGCCGTTCGGCGTGGTGCCGCTGATTTCGTCACCTCGCCATCAGGTCGAGCCGCGCTCACCGGGTTTTGCCACGGTGCCGGAAATTACGAACACGCCCTTTCAGCCGTTTGTCTATATCGACCAGACGAATCCCACCAACCATGTGGTGCAGGTGGTGTTTCTGGCCACCAACCCCTCGGACACCAATATGATCGCGTCCGTGCAGTTCGCGCCGCGCATATCCGGGACCGTGCCGGTGGTCTCCTTGGCGAGCCGTAGCTTCAGTTTCTCGGGTACCCAGTTTGTCACCAACACTCTCTATTTTACTGACACATCCTTGTTCCTGACCAACAACACGCTGGTGCAGAATTTTGCGGATAATTCCTTCCGTCCGCTGACCTATGAGCTGGCCCGGACCAATCCGGTGGGTTTGCTGCCACTCTCCCCGCCCAATGCGCCATATAGCAGCGTCATTTTCTATCAGCCGGGATACTCGAATATTTTCGTCACCAACAGCTACTCTGCCTATCGCGCCGAGATCGGTGTGAATCCCTTTGCCACCAACTTCTCGAGCTTCAACCCCGGACTTTCCGATCCCACCAATTCGGGCGGCCGGGTCGAACTTATCGGCGACGCTTTGAATCTGGGGGGGGCGGCCATCCGCGCCGAGACCTCGATCACGATCAAGACCTCCAATCTGGAGCATCTCACCAACGGACTGCCGCCGCCGATTTTGGATGCACCCATCATTAACTACGACCTCGTGGACTCCAGTGCGTCCCTGGCGCTGACGAACATCATCCCGGCGTCGGTGTCACGGATCAACGGCCGACTCTCCGCCTGGTCTGGTACGTGGCGGAATCGCGACGGAAATACCAACGCGCCGGTGGATCTGACCTATCATGTATTGATTCTCGACGCCTCCCAATTGCTCTCCTCTCAGGCGGTGGTCAGCCCCTCCCTGACGATTAGCAATGCTAACATACAGTTGGAATCCACGTTGAATGCGGGCCGGACCTTCACCTTGAATGCGTCGGCGGTAACCTTCAATTCCTCCAACCGGCTGGTGCTCTCCTCAAACTTTTTTCCAGTGTTGGGCCAAACCAATTTCCCCAGTCTCACTGCCTTCACCAACGCGGGCTACATCTTTGTGCCGGGTGAAGCCCGGTTTGGCAGTGACCGCACGCTGCCGTTGGCGTCGGTGGTGAACCGCGGCAGCAATGCCTCCATCAGCGCCGTGGCGCAATTCATCCGGGCCGACAGTTTTGAGAACGGCGGCCTCATCGAGGCCCGGACGGGGCCGATCAGTGTGCAGGCTGCCTCCGCAAAAATGGACAATGGCAGCCTGAGCGCGGGCAGTGACATCATCTTGGGCGGGGGCAATCTCAAGGTGCGTGGACATGATTTCCGTGCGGCGGGGCGGCTGATTCTCAATGTCACCACTTCCTTGACCGATCTGACTGATCCGGCTGATCCGCGGACCGATGCCTCCAACACCTGGCGGTGCGCCTTCGGATTCCGCATGGATGCCCGACCCGCATCGGGCAACCTGCTGGGAACCACGATCACGACCGCCATCCCGCCGTTCTCTGAGGTGCCCCATATCTGGGGCGCGGCGGATCGGGGGGCGTCCCGGGCGGGTTATTCCAACAATCTGGCTATCGGGCGATTGGTCATCAACGGAGACAGCACCAGCCGTGCAGTTTTCTCGGGTCTTACTCCGGGCAGCGCCTTATACGTCGATTATCTGGAATTGACCGGTGCCGGAGTGAACCTTTCCCTGCTGACCAATGTGCTGGCGATCAATCCGGGCATGACGCTCTATTTCGCTGGCGCCAGCGTTCCGGTGGACAAGCTGGACGGACAGTTTGGCGGGCGGCTGCGCTGGGTGCGGGATTACGCCGGGGCGAACTCTTCGGCGGACACGCTGCTTCCCAGCGGTCAGAGCGTGAAGGTCAACGCGGCGCTGCTCGGGAGTTCGCTGGTGGATTCGGATGCGGATGGTATACCGAACCAGTTTGATTTCAGTCCGTTTGATGGCGTGCTTTTGTACCCGACCTATACCGATCTGCCGGTGCGTTCGGTGCTGATCACCTGGGAGTCGGCGGCACAGACTGTCTATCGCGTCGAGACCAACTCGTTTGCGCCGTCGCAGTGGGGATTGCTGCGGCACTACACCAACGCCACCCCGTTTAATTCCTTGGTGACAATTCAAGATCCGATGCCGACGAATGGTTCCCCGCGTTTCTATCGGGTACTCTACACTCCCTAGCGGGTGGCGGGAGCTGGTGTGCGGTAATTGGTTTTGGCGGTCGATACTCGGGCTATGCCTGGCTCAAATGACATGATGAGATCACGAAGTCCGCGTGGGTACGCCGGAGCGCTGCGGCGTCTGGCTGTGCTCGGTGCGCTCCTGCTGGGCATGGTGATGCCGATGGCGGCGGTGTCCGGAGAGGTCGCCCCGACCGCGGCCCGTGCGGTGGTCAACTTCTCGGCCCTGGCGGGTGGTCCCATCGCTGCCAGCACCACCAGAGGAGCGGTTGCTGCGGGTTCTGGGGTGCGAAACCGCGTGGCGGCCTCGCCGTTGCCTGTGGATTCATTTCGCGGCTTGGTGGATAATCTAAATTCCATCCCGCCGGATACGCACGGCGCGGTGGGCACCAATTACCTGATGGCGGTTGGGAATGGGTCGGTGCAAATCCAGACACGTTCGGGCGCTGTGGTGAGTTTGGTGGACTTGGGCGCCTTTTGGCAGAGTGTTTTCACCAACAATGTCACGGACGTTTTCGATCCCAAAATCCTCTATGACGAGACCCGGGACCGGTTCGTGTTCACGGCCTGCTACGGGGCGTTGGACACCAACTCCTCCGTCCTGATCGGCGTGACCGCAACGGGCGATCCGACGGGCAACTGGTTTCTCTACCGGGTTCCGGGCGATCTCACCGGAGCGACTTGGGCCGACTACCCGAGCATTGGCTTCAACGCCAACTGGGTGGTGGTGACCATGAACATGTTCGACATCGTGAACGGCCCGTTCGTCCGGTCGCATGTTTACATCTTTGACAAGGCCAACCTCTATGCGGGCGGCGCATCGGCCAACCACACCCTGTTCGCCAGTCCGGATCCGCAGGCCTTCACGCTGTCCCCGGTGGTGAACCATGATAATACGAGGGAAATGTATCTGATTGAGAATCTCGGCGGCCAGGGACCGGGCAACAGCGGCGCCTTGCGTTTGTATGCCATCACCGGCCCGGTGGGAGCGGAGACGGTGAATCTGCGCGGGCCAATTGTGGTTCCCCAAGGATGGAGCGACCGTCCGATCGTGGGCAATGCGGATTTCGCTCCGCAACTCGGATCGGCGGTCCGCATCATGAACAACGATTCGCGCATGCAGAACGCGGTCTTGCGGAATGGCTCGTTGTGGTGCGCGCAAAACATCTTCCTGCCCGCCGGCGGCGGCGGCGGGACGCGGACGGCGGTGCAGTGGTTTCAGATCAATCCGCGGGGCGGTGCCATTGTGCAGCGCGGACGGATCGATGATCCGTTGGGGCAGCGGTTCCACGCCTTTCCGAGCATTGGCGTCAACCGCATTAATGACGTGTTGGTGGGCTACTCGACCTTCAGCACCAATCAGTTTGCCAGTGCCAGTTATTCTTTCCGGTTGGCAACCGATCCGCAAAACACCCTGCAATCAGAAACGCTGTTGAAGCCCGGCGAGGGTCCGTATTTCAAAACCTATGGCCGGGGCCGAAATCGGTGGGGCGATTACAGCATGACCGTGCCGGACCCGCTTAACGGTTTGGATATGTGGACCATTCAGGAATACGCCGCCGCTCCGTTTGGCGACCCGAACATTGACGGCAACGGGCGTTGGAGCACGTGGTGGGGAAAGGTGTCGGGACCGACTGCGGCGGACGGGGTGCTGGAACTGACGGTCACCCCGCCCTCGGGGTCGTTGTTGCAGGGTGGCACCCAGATCGCCATCTCGGTGACGGTCACCGATTCGGGGGCGATCACCAACGCACTGGTGCGCGGCTCTTTCGGCGTGCTGACCAACGTGGTCTTTCCGAACGATGGGCTGGTGCCCGACCGGGCGGCGGGCGACAACATCTACACGCTAAATGTCACGGTTCCCAATCTGGTGAGCAACGCGCTTGACCTGACCCTGCAGGTCAGTGCCCCGGGCAAGGCGGACGCCGCTCTTACCGTCACTTATCTGGTACAGTCTCCCCCGCCCAACGATAATTTCGATCAGGGCAGCCGGATTCCGGATGGGGGCGGGATGGTGACCGGGCACAACACCTTTGCCACCCACGAAGCTCCGGGCGAACCCCTCCATGTGGGAGTCACTGATGCGACTAATTCTGTATGGTGGTATTGGTCCCCGACCAACAATGGCACCGTTCTCGTGGATACTCTCGGCACGGCGTTCAATAATGTGGTCGCGGTCTATTTCGGCAGCAATGTCTCGAATCTGGTGCAATTGGCGGCTTCCGATGACACGCCGACGGTCAATGGCGTGCGCCGGCAGCCTTTTCTCTACTTCTCCGCCACCAATGGATCGACCTATCGCATCGCGGTCGCGGGCGCGTCGCCCGCAGATTTCGGGGCTATCACGCTGCGGGTCCGACCCGACGAAGTTCCGGACACCAATGCCCCGGTGGTGGCGGTCACCAGCCCCCTGAGTGGATTGGTAACGACCAATGGTTTTCTAACTCTGACCGGGACGGCGTTTGACCCGGTGGATGTCAATGGCGAAAGCAGCGGAGTGGCGGCGGTCTTGGTGAGCTTAAATCGCACCGCGCCGGTCACCGCCTTTGGCACCACCAATTGGACCAACTCCGTGGTGTTAAACCGGGGCACCAACGTGATCCGCGTGGTGGTGGTGGACCATGCGCAGAACAGTTCGCGGCCGGTGATCATTTCCGTCAATTACCTTGTCCTCGAGGCGCCGCACGATCTGTTCGTCAATGCGCGGGTGCTGACCAATTCGGTAGGAACGAAATCGGTGGCGACGGTCAATGCCACCGCCACCAAGGAAGTGGGCGAGCCGGATCACGCCGGGAAAGTGGGTGGCAAATCGGTGTGGTTCTCCTTCCTGTCGGCCACTGATGGGGTGTTGGACCTCGACACGCGGGCACCGCTGGGCGTCCCGCAGTTGGACACCTTGCTCGCCATCTACACGGGTGATCGCGTCTTCCGCGCAAGCCTCGTTTCGAGCAATGACAACGCCGTTCCGGGTGTCACCTACAGTCAGATCAGCCAGCCAATCCGCTCCAATGTGACCTATCATATTGCGGTGGATGGCTTGGATGGCGCGACGGGTCTGGTGGGGTTGAATTACAGCTTTACCGCTGCCCCGGTGGTCGCGGTGACGGTCGTGGGTCTGACCAACGGGCTGATCACTCCCCTGGCGAATCTCTATCGGGCGAACAGTCAAACGCAGTTTTTGGCGCTGCCCAATGCCGGCTACGATTTCGTGATGTGGCAGGGGTCAATTGATTCACTCGAAAACCCCCTGCACCTGACGCTCGCCAGCAATGTCGTTCTAAGTCCGATTTTTCTCCCCCATGATTTCAGCGACAGCTTCGAGTCGGGCAACCTCACCCGCCTTCCGTGGACAAATTCTGGCGCCGCCCCGTGGACCGTGCATCGGGCTGACCCCAACGACCTGGCCAACGTCGGCCGAACCTTTGTGGCACGCTCGGGCGTCATCGGGAACGGGGCCGTCAGTTCGCTGATACTCAGCACGGCTTTTCGCGCGGGACCGGCGACTTTCGACTATCGGGTAAGTTCCGAGGCATTGAGCGACTTCTTTGTTTTTCTGATTGATGGCGTGGTGCAGACCAACTTTTCCGGCGAGACCGGTTGGCAGCGTTTCACCTTCGCCCTGACCGCCGGGCAGCACGATCTCGAGTGGCGCTATGGTAAAGATGCTAGCTTCGCCAGCAACCTGGACGCCGTGTTTCTGGACAATGTGGATCTGCCGGTGGTGATTCCGAAGACCCTGTCCACGCCGGCGCTACTGAGCCGTCTTGACGTCACGACGGGCAATTCGCAGTTACGGATTCGGGGACAGACGAATCAGGTTTATATCATCCAGGCGTCCACGGACCTTTTCAATTGGCAGCCTCTTGCAACCAATATCGCCGTGCATGGCTTTATTTTCTTCCAGGATCCCGAGGGAGCAGCCAACTACAACGTCCGTTACTATCGCGCGCTGGTACCGTAAGCCTCGGAGTGGCCCGTGGGCGCGAGAATGCATCTGGCGTGGACCTGGCGGAAGAGTCGAAAGGTGCATCTCCGAAGGTTGCAGCCGAGTGCCAATGAGATGGGGGAATTGGCTGCAAGTAACTGAGATGCCCCACGGAGTCGATGCGAGTTCAAACCCGCGCTTGACGCTGCAAAGTGACCACCCCACCGTGCCGACATGGCTGCCCCACAGAATAACCCGCTCCACCGCTCTTCCCCGACGGATGGGCCAAACGACCGCCGGTTTTCCAGTGCCGGAATCCTCCGCGGCCTGTTCAGTCTCGTGCTGGCCTTCCATTTCGCTGCCATCTTTCTCCATGCCTTTCCCTGGTCGCCGTTCGTGGCGAAGCTCGCTCCATATTATCTGGGATACATCAATGTCTCCGGGCAGCAACAAGTGTGGGCCATGTACAAATCCCCGTTTCACTTTGACCCGCGGTTTGAAATTGAAGCGACTGATACCGGCGGAAATTTGATCAAACCCTTTGGTAGTTCAGCCGACTGGCAGCCCCGGAAACTCTATTTTGTTGAATCGCTCCTTATGTCGAATGAGGAATTTGCCGTGGCCTTCATCAAATACATTGGCGGTCAGTATGTGCTGGCTGATTCCCTGAAGGGACGGAACGCGGCGGGAGAAGCGCTCCAGCCTGCGCTGGGGTTGAAGGAAATCCGGATGCGGATGCTGAAGTCATCGGCCCCGCCGCATGGCGAAAGTCGGATGCGGCTCAATCTGGATTATGTCCTGGAGAAGGAGTTCAAAGTGTCCTTATGAAGGAGCTGATGGTTCTGTGGGACCGTTTCTTCTTTGCCCGGGTGGATGGCCGGCCGCTGGCGATTTTTAGGATCGCGTTTGGGGCCTATCTCTTGGTCTTCTACTGGCAGCTCAAGTGGATACTGGAGCTGTTTTTCCTAAAGACCGGCTTTGTCGTCCATCTCACCTCCAAACCGGTAGCGAGTTTTCCCAATAACCTGTTCGTGAATTTGCCGAACGGTTCCCCAACTTGGTTTTATTTCCTCTACGGCGCCACCTTTGCGATCATCGCGTTCTTTATTCTGGGGCTGGGAACCCGGATCGCCGCCGTGCTGCTGTGGGTTGTGACGTGTGGGTGGTTGGGACCTCTCGCAGTCGGCTCCAACAGTGCAGACAATGTGGTCCGAACCTTGTCGTTCCTGTTCATGGTCGCGGCGATCGCCGGTCATGTGAACACTTGGTATTCGCTGGACGCGCGGCGGGCGCGACGGACTGCGGGTGTGAGCGACCCGCAGATTCCCGTCTGGAGCACGCGATTGTTTCAGGTGCAACTGGCCTTGATCTATTTCTTCTCGGGCTTCCACAAGCTTGCTTCCAACGACTGGTACAACGGCAGCGCCTTGCACTATGTCTTCTTTCAGACCACCTGGTCCCGCGTGGATCTGTCCTGGGCGACGAATTTTCCGTTTGTCACGGGCCTGATGACTTATGCCACATTGTTCTACGAATTGGTGCTGTTCCCGGCGCTGGTCTGGAACCGGCATACGCGGGTGCCGATCCTTGCCTTCGGAATTCTGCTGCATCTGAGCATCGCCGTGACCATGAAGGTTTTTGTGTTCGGCGAGATCATGGTCTTGTTTTACCTGTGTTTCCTCACGCCTGAGCATTACGCCCAGCTCGTCGGTTTCTGGCGGCGGTGCTTGTTGAAGGTGGGGAAACGCGGTGAGGGATGAGGGGAGAACCTGAAGCTGATATTTCAACCACGGACGGACACGGATAAGCGGGGCGGGATACCGAGGATTATGTTGTCCGACCCTCGAAACGGCAGTTAAGGCGAACCACGAAAGAGACGAAAAGGGAGCGAACCTGCGGTTGGCCGCTGTCGCATTACCTTTCGCGTCCGATGACGGATTTTGAACCCGCATGGCCGTCTGCGCTCGTGCTTTTCGAGTATTTCATGACTTCAACTGGTTTCCGCAGTGGCAGCGGAGTTGTTTGGTGGTTTAGCTGAGGGGGCTCAGTTTCCCCGGCTGTTTTGGGGGGCAGAGAGCCGGGGTGGGGCGCTCGGATTTCGCGGATTCGGGAGTCCGAAGACCGGGAAATTTGACATTTCCCGGCGTCCGTAGGCATTCTCTAATGTACGGTGGCGGTGGGAAACGCTGCGGGCAAAATAGATTCGGAAATGCCTGTTGACTTGATCGAACTCCTTGTTAGCCTCCGGCCTCTTTTATATTGGTAGAAATGAAAACGTATTTGCCGAAAAACTCACTGGAAGCCCGTAAATGGCATGTCATCAACGCGGAAGGTGCCGTGTTGGGGCGGATGGCGGTGCAGATCGCCGACACGCTGCGCGGGAAAAACAAACCGATTTACACGCCGCATCTCGATGCCGGCGACTTCGTGGTGGTCATCAACGCTGAAAAAGTGGTGCTGACCGGCAAGAAGGAAGACGCTAAGACGTTCATGAGCTACTCCGGGTGGAAAGGCGGCGAGAAATACACCTCGGTCGCCCAGGTTCGCGCCAAGCATCCCGAGCGGTTGATCACCCACGCGGTCAAGGGGATGCTGCCCAAGAACCGGCTGGGCGATCAGTTGCTCACCAAACTCAAAGTTTACAAAGGCGCGGCGCACCCGCATCAAGCCCAGCAGCCGGACGTTGTCGCCCCTTCCAACTAATCACGCTCTTATTTTATGGTCGCACCCAAGATTCAAGAATTCCTCGCCACCGGTCGCCGCAAGACCGCCGTCGCCAGTGTCCGGCTTTCCGCCGGCACGGGCAAAGTCCTCATCAACGGTCGCACACTGGAAGTTTATTTCGGCATCGAGATGCTCCGCGCCTCGGTTGTGTTTCCGTTCAAAATCACCGACCGCGTCGGCAAGTATGATGTCCGCGCCAACGTCAAGGGCGGTGGACCGACCGGCCAGGCCGGCGCGATGAGTCTGGGCATTTCCCGCGCGCTGTTGGAAGTGGATGTTACTTTGCGCCCGATCCTCAAGGCTCAGGGGCTGTTGACGCGTGATTCCCGGATGCGCGAGCGCAAGAAGTACGGTCAGCCCGGTGCCCGCAAGCGCTTCCAGTTCAGCAAGCGTTGATTGCCGCTGTTTCCTTTCAGCCCCGCTGGCTCGTGCTGGCGGGGTTTTTTGTTGGGTGGAGACAAAGTCCGCCCAGTCCTGGTGACCCCGGCGGTTTACAATTCGCGGAGGGCGGGGAAATCTGCCGTCGCGTTGTTTCCTAGAATGATGATGAAAACTCCCGTACAAGTTGCGGTCGTTGGGGCTTCCGGCTACTCCGGCGAAGAGCTGGTAGGTCGGTTGTTGAACCATCCCGGCGTCGAGTTGACGGCGGTCACTTCGCGCCAGAATGCCGGCCAGACGGTCGCGCAGATTTTTCCCCGGTTTGCCAGTCATCCTCGCGCGAAGCTGCTGCGGTTTACGGAGCCGAATCCCGAACTGCTGGCCAAACAGGCGCACATTGTTTTTCTCGCCCTGCCACACGGCGTGGCGGCGGAGTTTGCCGTGCCGTTGTTGAAGCTGGGATGTGTGGTCATCGACCTGAGCGCGGATTTCCGGCTGCGCAGCGCCGCCGTGTATCAGGAGTTTTACGGGCACGAACATCCCGCCCCGGAACTGCTCGCACAGGCGGTTTATGGGTTGCCCGAGTTTTATCGCGAATCCATCCGCGGCGCGACGTTGGTGGCTTCGCCGGGTTGCTATCCGACCAGCATTTTGCTACCGGTGATTCCGCTTTTGCGCGCGCGGTTGGTGCATCCGCAGGGGATCATTGCTGACTCCCTCAGCGGGGTGAGTGGTGCGGGCCGCAAGGCGGATGTGGACTATCTCTTCGCCGAGTGCAACGAGAGCGTGCGTCCCTACGGCGTGCCCAAGCACCGGCATCTTTCCGAGATCGAGCAGGAGCTTTCGCTCGCGGCCGGGGCGGCGGTGGTCATTCAGTTCACGCCGCACCTGATTCCGGTCAATCGCGGCATTCTCACGACGCTGTATCTCACGCCCGTGGCGGGCTGCTCCTCGGCCGCAGCGGTCGCTGCCCTCGGTGAACGGATTGCCGCGTGCTATCAGCAGGCTTATGCCCACGAGCCGTTTGTGCGGTTGTTGGACGGCAAGGCCATGCCTGACACGAAAAATGTCGTGGGCACGAATGTCCTCGAACTCGCCTGGCGATTGGATGCTCGCACCGGCCGGCTCATTGTCATGAGCGCCGAAGATAATCTGGTGAAAGGCGCCAGCGGCCAGGCGGTGCAGAGCATGAATATTCAGTGTGGCTTTCCGGAGACTTTGGGGTTGTGAAGGCTTTCTTCCCGCCTTGGGCGGGGATGAGGAAAAAGCTCAAAGACTGAAGCTCAAAGCTCAAGGGAAGGACCAAGGATCAAGTCAGTCCAAGCTCCAATATTGACAGAGCAACCTTGGAGCTTGGCATTTCCCTTGAGCTTTAAGCTTTGAGCTTTGAGCTTTCCCCCGCCCCGTCCAGAATCTCCCGCAGTTTTGCCCGCAGTTGCTCCGGCTTGAACGGTTTTTGCAGGAATCCCCCCAGCCCTGGCGCGGTGAAGCGTGCCGAAACTTCCTGTTCGTTGAATCCGCTCATCAGTAGCACCCGCACGTCCGGCTGGATTCGGCGCAGCTCGCGGAAGGCCTCCTCGCCATCCAGGTTCGGCATCGTCAGGTCCAGCAGCACCAGCGCGATCGCGTTTGGCTTTTGCGCAAAAATATCCACGGCTTCCCGGCCATCCGCGGCCTCAATGGTCTGAAAGCCGAAGGATTCCACCAAGCCCGCGCACACCATCCGCACGGGTTCCTCGTCATCAACCACCAGAATTGTTCCCGTGCCCCGCCAGTTGTTCGCCGCAGGCGTCGCTGAACGGAACTCCTCCGCCGCTCCCTCGGTCCGCGGCAACAGCAGCCGGAACGTCGTCCCCTGTTCCGGCGTGCTCGTAACTTTTAAGGCGCCGTGATGCCCGCGCACGATCCCGAGTACCGCCGCCAGGCCCAGACCGCGTCCCGTGAACTTCGTCGTGAAAAACGGATCGAAGATTCGCTTCACTGTTTCCGCATCCATTCCGCAACCGTCGTCCGCGACTTCGAGATAAACGTAGTCGCCGGCGGGCAGGTCCGGGGCCAGATGGGTGGTTTGGAGAAAGGGCGCATCCGCGTGCATCGCGCCTGTGCTCACCGTGATCACGCCCGCCCGGTCGCCGATCGCATCGGATGCATTGATGACCAGATTCATCAGAATCTGCTGCATCTGTGTCGCGTCGGCTTGGACCGCCGGTAATTCCGCCGCCAGCTTTAGTTCCAGCACCGCTTTTTTGCTTACCGACAATTGCAGGAACGCCGCCGAATCCTGCACCAGCGCGCTGAGGTTGATGCGGCGGAGCACGAAGCGCCCCTTGCCGGAATAGGCCAGCATCTGTTTGCACAATTCGGCCGCCCGCAGCGAAGTGCTCTCGATCTGTTCGAGATAGCGGTTGGCGCCGCCGCCGGTCTTCATCGCCATGCGAACCAAGGTGGCGTTGCCCAGGATGCCCGTGAGCAGGTTGTTGAAATCATGCGCAATGCCTCCGGCCAGCACGCCCAGACTCTCCAGCTTCTGCGTCTCCTGCAACTGGCGCTCGAACTGCAACTGTTCCTGCTCCGCCCGCTTGCGCTGGGTGATGTCCTGCAGCACGGCCACATACACCGGCGGGATTTCCTCGCGCGAGAGCAGCAGCCGCACTTCGACGGGATACTCCGAGCCATCCTTGCGCCGGTGCGATGACTCGAACACCACCAGATTCTCCGTGCCCGCCAGCAACGGTGCGCGCAGTTGGGCGAACCGCTCCGCCGTCAGCGACGTTGTGATATCCAGGGGTGAGAGCTGTTGCAGTTCCTCCGGGGTGTAACCCAGATTCTTGCGCGCGCCTTCATTGACGTTCAGGAAGCGCAAGGTCGAGGCCTCGAAGACGTAGATTTCATTGCGCGAACTGTCGAGAATCCGCCCCAGCCGCTCGTTCAATTTCTCCGCCGTGCGATAGGCCGTGATGTCCATCGCCACGCCCGCCATGCGGAGCGGTTTGCCCGCCGCGTCGCGGGTGACATCCCCAATGCTCCGCATCCACCGGGTCGAGCCATCTGGCCGCACCAGTCGATACTCCGCCTGATAGGGATGGTTGGTCGCCAGCGCGTGTTGAATTCTTTGCTGCCGATAATCCCGGTCCTCCGGATGGATTTGGCGCAGCCAGGTGTTGTAAGTGCCGTCAAAGCTCCCGAGCCCCATCCCGAACAGTTCGGCCATTCCGTCGGACCACGTGATTTTTCCGGTGGCAAACTCCCACGTCCACGTCCCCATGCGCGCGCCACTCAGCGCCATGCGAAGCTGCTGGTCGCTCTGTCGCAGCGCCGCCTCGGCCTCGACCCGCTCCGCCACGGTCGCGGCGATGATCAGGTTCGCGATCACGGCGATCGCGATGAACGTCTGCAGGAGCCAGACATTGTCCGCAAACGAACCCGCCGAGAACGGCCCCTGTTCGCGCGCCGTCGCCAGTGTCGCGATGGTCGCCACCAGGAGGTTCGTGTAGGCCGCCCCCGCCGGCCCGAACCGCAGCGCCGCCCAGATCAAGAAAGGAAACGGAATGAAAGCCAGCGGCGCATCCGCATACGGAGTTTCCCAGCCCCGCACAAAAATTAGATAACAACTGGTCGCCAGCCCGCCGAGCATCAGCGTCGCCTCGAGCAATCGCGCGGCCGTCCAGCGGGCAAACGCGTTTCGGCGCGTCGCCAGCAGCACTGGCGCGCCGACCAGCACGCCAATCAGGTTCCCCAGCCACCATGTCTGGATCGCACCCGCGCAATTCTCCCAGTCAATCTGCCCGCCCACGGTGAGGCTCGCGATCCCGCCCAGCGCGCTCGCCGCCGACGGCAGGATGGCTGCCAATGCCAGAAAACGAAATACTTCAGCCAGCCGGTTCAGCGAGGTTTCGTAGCACCGGCCCCGGCCAAACCACTGAAACGCCAGCAAGGCCTCGAGCACGTTGCCGAAGCCCATGGCCAGCGCAGTCCACGGCGACATGGGCAGGAGGGCATTGACGAGAAACGACCCGGCCAAAATGCCCGGTGCCAGCCGCGGGCCGAACATCAGAATCGCCCCCACCGACAGGCCCGAGGGCGGCCAGACCGGCGAGACGCTGGGACCAATGGTCGCGAATAGCAGGCCGAACTTCGCCAGCACAAAATACAGCCCGCCCACCAGCACATTGGCCGCCAGCGGCGACATTAATGGGGGCTTCACGGCCGATGGCAGGGCCGTGGGTTGCGAGGGTGAAGGTGTGGCGACCACGAATTGTCCGGAGGGTATAGCTCAAGACCGGGGCCGGGGGCAATTTCTTACTGGTACCGGACATGGCCCGGTGGGGATAAAACGATGGTCGAGAAATGGGGGCAGAAAAATCGGAAGTGCCGGGAAGGGGATCTGGGTATCTGCTCGGCGTTTACTTTTTTCTGCCAGCCGTCCCGCTGTCCCGATAATCGGGCGGCGGGTGGCAGGGATTGGTTCGTTCAACGGCCTAAAGTTTTTTCCGACCAATCTCCGCCAGGCGGTCTTTCAACGTTGGATCGAAGTCCTGATACTCGCGTTCGGCCCGGAGGATGGCGGGTCGGGTGATCTCCGCGCGGACGTCAATGTCCCGGTGCCACAGCTCGCGCCAGAGAATGCGCGTGTTCATCAGCAGGTCGCCGCGGGCGGTCTCTTCGTCGAACTTCGGCCGGTAGAGATCCACCGCCTTTTGCAGATGCCGGATGAACTCGGCCTCGGTCGGATGGCCGGTCCTACCGATCACCAGTTTGAAGGCGTTCAGATCCTTTTCCTCGAGCCGCTGGAGCTTGCTCACCAACACGTCCCACGGATGCACGAGGCGAAAAATGTACCCGTGCAAGCTGACTTCGGTCGCCCGCAGCGGCCAGTCCACGGTGCTCTTGAAGGCGAGGTGATCGCAGACTTGGAAGCAAAACTCCGCCTTGTCTTTGGACAGGTTGTTGGCATCCACGACCTCGCTGACCAACGCGAAGAAATCCTCCGGCGGGAATACGTCCACATCCTGACTCAGAAAATTCGAGTCGGGCAGAAGCTGGAGTGCAGCCGAGCCGAAGACCTTTATTCGCAGTCCGGGAGTCGGCGGCAGCAGGCTGGCCAGCAGTTTAAGGAGGTATCCGACTGTTTGTGTTTGGGTCGGTTTCATTTCTCTACCGTTTCTCCGTCGCCACAGGCGGGGAGGTAAACCGATCGCCAAACTTCAGCGCGAACTGCAGCGTCGGCGCGCTAGGCGCCGATCGCGCGGCGTGAGCCGCCCTGCCCGCTCGCGCAACAGGATGCGCGCGGCGATGCGGGACTTGCGCCAGCAGCGGTCGAGTTTTGTGGGGCCAGGGGGCGGCATCAGTCGTCGATACCTGAAGCCCGCCGCCGGGTCAAACGCGGCGGACGGGGCCTGCCTATTTCGGGCGTTGTTGCGCGACGCGTTCCGCCCCGCGCCACCATGGCGAAAGTTGAATGCCATCCGAATGCCTCCAGTCCGAAACGCTTTGAAAATCGCCCCACTACCATGCTGAAAACTTTCGTCCGCCTGCTGTCGATCAAGCCGATTCTGATCCTGTTTCTCATCCTCGTCGGCGGGGTGTTGGTCGGCGGCTATATGGCCTTCGACCACTATTGGATCAAGGAACCGCCGGTCGAGCTGGTGAAGAGCCGGCTGTGGGACCGCCTGGAAGACAAGTCGCACCTGCGCAAATTCGACGGCGGGATCAAGCTCGCCGACGAGAAAGACAGCGCCGCCATGCTCGTCGCAATGAACAAGCAGTACGATTCCGCAACCACCTGGCAGATGATGTACCAGTTCTTTGGCGAACATCTCTGGCAGGCCGAGGACATGTTGAAGAGCAACGATCCCCAGAAACAGCAGGACGCCTTTCGCATCATGGCGGAAATCGGCGCCCGCGCCGCCCGTAACGCCTATCGCGACGGCGCGAGCGATGCCTGGCTCGGTGCCCGCATCGCGCAGGCCTACTTCCTGCCGAACCGCCCGCTCGTGCAGGCGATGGTGGCGGCGCAAAAGGCCACCAACGCTCCCCCCGTCGATCCGAAGGCTGCGAAAGCCGCCGCACGAGTCGTCGCCAAACCCGCCCGCGCCAACCTCGCCAAGACCTTGACTGAAGAATCGTTGATCCGCTCCGCCAATCGCATGTTCGAGACGGCGGGGGAGATGGAGCCCGTGTTCAAGAATTACCAACTGCTCGTCAAAATCGCCCCCACCAATCAGGTGATCCCCATCCGCCTGGAGTATGTCCGCGTCTTGGAAGGCGATAATCGTTTCGATCAGGCGATCGCCGAGATGCAGCAGTTGCTCAAGACCGCGCCCACCAATCAAATCGTGCCCCTGCGGTTGGAATATGCCCGCGTCCTGGAGCGCGGCGGCCGCTTCGAACTGGCGATCACCGAATTGCAGCAGATCACCAACACGAATCTCACCACCAAAGCCCTCGATCGTCTGGCGGTGAAACTCAAGCAGCGCGCGGACAATAAGTGACGAGCGGAGGGGGCAAGCTCAAAGCTCAAAGCTTAAAGCTCAAGGGAAGGTTCAAGTACCAAGTTCCAATTCTGCTCGACGGAGTTTCGGATCTGGTCGCGTTTCAATTTCTCATCGCCAGCCCGCTTCACTACCAGCCTGGCCCGCCCCGCTTGGCACTTGGACTTTGTCCCGAATGGCCCTTAGATAAGGAGACACCCCAGATTTATTGGGCTTTTCACCGAGTTTCAGGCACACCTCCGCCCGCCCGTGAAACCACGCTTCGGAAAACCTCAATGAATTCCATCCACTGATAGAAGCGTTTTCGAGACTCTGCAGTATCGACACTGTGCAACCTTCTGTAACTGCGTGTTTTAGGTCTTATCTTAGGGCCATTCGACTTTGTCCCTTCCCTTGAGCTTTGAGCTTTATCCTTTGAGCTTTCCCCCGACCGCGTTCACTGCGGTGCCAGCGGCAGCACGACGGTGATGGTGGTGCCGCGCCCCACGGTTGATTTCAGCTTCACCCGGCCGCGATGCGTCTCCACCACGCGCGCCACAATCGCCAACCCGAGGCCGGTCCCCTTCGTCTTTGTCGTCGTCAGCAGGGACGAAAACGCGCGCTGCCGCTGCTCCTCGGTCATGCCGATGCCCGTGTCGCGAAACTCGATCCACACATGCGTCGGCTGCGGACTGCTGCGGGGCACTCTCACGGCGCGCGTGAGGATCGTCAGCCGTCCGCCCTTGGGCATCGCTTCGACGGCGTTGAGCGTGAGGTTCAGGAAGACCTGCTCCAACTGCGTCGCGTCGGCCATCACCGTCGGCAGATCGGCTTGCGGACGGCGGAGGAGCTGGACGTTGTGGTTGGAAAGCTTGTGGCGCACGAGCAGGGCGAGGTCGTCGAGCAGTTCGTTCACGTTCACCGGCCCGAGCTGCGGTTCGGTGTTGCGGGCGAAGTCGAGGATTTGCTCCACGATGCGGTTCAGCCGGTCCATCTTTTCGCGGATGATCTCGCTATCCTTGGTCCGCGGATCGCCCGGCGGAAACTGCAGGTCCAGCGAGTGGTAGAGCATCTTCATCACCGTGAGCGGATTGCGGATTTCGTGCGCGACCTCGGCCGCCAGCAACCCGAGCGCACTGAGTTTTTCCGCCTGCCGCAACTGCTCCTCGACATCGACGATGCGCTCGTAAAGCCGCGCCTTCTCGATGGCCAGCGCGGACAAACCCGCGAGCGCCGACAGGATGTGAATCTCCTCGTTGGAAAAATTGTGCGCCTGCCCCGTGTACACGCTGAGCGTACCGATGGCCGTGCCGCCGAAAACCAACGGCACGCTGAGCAGCGACACCAGCCCTTCCTCGCGGGCGATCAGCACGTTTTGATACCGCGCGGAGGTTTGAACATTTTCGATGCCGATCGGCTTGCGCCGGCGGATCACGATGCCGAGCAGGCTTTCCGCCACGCTCAACGGCGGCTTGTTGCGATAGGCCGGGCCGGCCCCGTGACACGCGCGCAACTCGAGCAAGTCCCGCGCGTCGTTCAGCAGCAGGATCGAGCACATTTTCGCCTGCATCAGCACGCAGGCCTCGCGGGTGATGACCTCCAGCGCCTCGTCGAGGTTCAGCGTGGAATTGATGGTCTGGCTCACGCTCACGAGTGATTCCAGCAACGCCCCCTTGAGCCGCGCCTGTTCGTAGAGCCAGGTGTTTTGAATGACGCGCGCGGCCTGCACCGCCAGCTCCTCGAGCAGCGCCTGATCGCTCGCGCTGAAGGCATTCTCGCGGTCCGAATCGACATTGAGCACGCCGCGCACCTCGCCTTTGACCTCCAGCGGCACGGCCAGCTCCGAGCGCACGTTTTCGCGGAGCATGATGTAGCGCGGGTCGCGGCGGACATCGCCCACGCGCGCGGCCTTGCCGGTGCTGAAGACCCAGCCGGTGATGCCCGTGCCGGGGCGCAGCTTCAGGTTCGCCGCCGATTCGGGCAGGCCGTACGCCGTCTCGATTTGCAGGAAGCCGGTGGTGGGATTGATGAGCACGACCGAGCCGCTGGAGGCCTGCATGAGCCGCACCGCCTCGCCCATGATCAATTGCAGCGCTTGCTGCGGATCAAGGGTCGAGTGGATGACATTCCCAACCTGATGCAGCAGTTCGAGCCGCTCACACCGGGCTTTCAATTCCGCAAGTTGTTCGTCGCTCACTGCCGCCAAATATCCCGGCGGAGCGCGGGGCATACAATCTGGAAACTGCGGTGGGGACTGGGAAATCACGGAGCCACGCGGAAGGCAGCGGCCCGCCCCGGCAAGGCGCGGGCGGTTTTCGCTGATGAGCGGACGAAATTTTCGCCGGACGGAGCGCGCGCTGCCGGCCGGCGGCGAGTGGTGGTGATTCCGCCTCCGCGCAGGGCGGGCGGGCGCGAATGCGGGGCGAATCGCCGCCCCTGCCGGCGTGCGCCCGGAGGCGGTCCGGCATCGCGCTCCGGCGTGGGGTCGGGCGGCCGGAAATATCGGCGCGCCGCCGGTTAATCTTCGCCCGGCACTGTCGATAGCGGGAGAGACATATGGATGTGTTGACCGCCAGCTTTTCAAAAAAAACTGCGGAGCCGCTGGACCGAACGGAAATCGAACAGCGCCTTCGCAATTGTCCCCGGCTGCCCTCGTTGGGCAGCATCAACAGCGCGTTGCGCGAGCTGTTGAACGCGGACAATCGCTACAGCTCGCAGATCTCCGATGTGATCCGCCGCGACCCCAGCCTCACGGCGCGGCTGTTGCGCCTGGTCAACTCGGTTTATTACGGTTTCAACTCCCGCATCAATTCCATCGAGGAAGCGGTGTTTTATCTCGGCGTGCGGCAGATCCGGCAGCTCGCCACGGTGACGCCGATCATCGAGGACTTCCAACGCATCGCCGGCAAAACGCCCTTTCCGTGGCGGCTCTTCTGGCAGCATTGCATCAGCACGGCCATCCTCACCCGCGAAATTCTCAATTCCGACAAACCCGCCAACGACGAGGCGGACTATGTCGCCGGGCTGATCCATGACGTGGGCAAAATCGCGATGGCCGCGGTCTTTCCCGCGCACTTCAACGACATCCAGCAACGCATCGTCGCCGAACCCATGGACCTGCTCGCGCTCGAGGTCGAGGTGCTCGGCATGGACCACGCCGAGCTGGGCGGCTTGTATCTCGAATACCACAATCTCCCCGACGTGCTCGTCGAGGCGGCGCGCTATCATCATCAGCCGGAGGCGGCGCCGCAGCATTCGGAACTGGTCGCCGCCGTGCAACTGGCCGACCGCCTGGCGCGTTACTCGAAGATCGGCCACAGCGGCAACCCGGGCGAAATAAGTTTCCAAGACTGGGTCGATTCCAGCGGTTGGGGCATCCTCTTTCCCCACCGCGAGGTAACCGAACTCGACCACAAACGAGCCGACCTCAAGCGCAACCTCGAACATCTGCCGACGATTCTCGAAGGCATCGTCTGAGCCGCGTCGATGCAGTCCGGACGCCTGGCGCGCGGCCTTCAGGCCGCAGAAACGTCCATCCGCACGGGCCGTCCCAAATCACCCGAACGCCTCCCGCAACCCGCTCTTCGGTGATTCGGAACAGCCCGTCCAGAAGTTTGCGCGCACCTGTTCAACCCGCGCGTTTCAGGGGCGTGGAGTGCTGGTGGGAAAAGCAGCCGCCGAGGTGACGAGGCGGAGGCAACTTACCCCAACGCACCATCCCTCCTTCTCCATCTCATTTCCGGCTTCTGCGCGAAATTCCGAAACCACAAAAAGCCCCGCCAACCGGGGGCTTCGCAAAACTCTGTCGCATATGCGACAGAGTTTTGCAGAGGTCGATGCGCGGGTTTTCCGCGCTGCTTTTGCCCAAAACCGCTGCTTTCGAGAAAAGGTCCGAGATCGCCAGCATCCTTCGCTCGGCCTTTCGCGTACGCCGGCCCGTGCTGCGCTGTTTCGGCCCTCGGGTTCTCCTCACCACGTCGGCTCCTCATGTCGTCGGCTACGACCGGCCGGCAAAATTTCCGACCGGCTCGGAAGGCCTCGCTCCGACTGCTTGCTGATGACTGACGGGACGGGGAGGAGTTGCAGTTGTCGGGGCGGGGTGATCAACCGAAGGGGGATCGGGGACCTCGGTTTTCGTCGGCCTCCGCTGGTGCTTATTGGCGTAGGCGGAATGGGGTCGCATGAAAACAAAAAAACCCTCGGTTGCCCGAGGGTTTTGAAATTGGTTGCGGGGGCAGGATTTGAACCTGCGGCCTTCAGGTTATGAGCCTGACGAGCTACCGGGCTGCTCCACCCCGCGAACACCTGAAAAACTTTCCGCCGGAGAAAAGTTTTGCCAGCGGGTTTCCCCACCGGCGAGGGATAACTACGGGGTCGCACGCCGGGGGGCAAGGGATTTCACGGGAAATCTTTTTCGGGCCGGCTTTTTCGTGGCGGGCGGCGGGTGGCTTTGCCTCTGCGCACGCGAATTCGCAGGGCGTGATCCGTGACTCGTGACTCGGTTGGTCTCCGCGTGCGCGAATATGCAGGCGGCGTGAGATGATTGGAGGCGGGAACTGCCGGATGCACGGGGAAAGGGGGGGGCGTCGGCAAAGGAATGGCGGCAAAGGAATGGGGACAAGTGGTTTCTCTGCTTTTATTCCTTTGCCTCCATTCCTTTGCCATCTCGGCTATCGGGAAGCGGCGAGGACCAGTGCTGCGGGGAATTCCGGGCAGAAACGGATCGCGTTTTCCCACCTCCGCGCCTGTGCGGCGCTGGCGAAATGGGCAGAATTGCGCGCGTCGCAGGTTTTCCAAGATGCCCTGAATATTCGGCGGCCGCTCTGGTCTGTCTCCGCTCCAATGACCCGCGAGATTCAGTTCGTGATTGCGAACGGGAATCGTCGGCGGCCGTAGTTGAGTCCAGTCACTGAATCTGCCAAAGGCACTGAATGAGCACATCGAAAGACGCTTCCGCACGCGGGATGGAACAGAAGGATTTGCAGGCGGTCGAGCAATTGAAGAAGGCCGCCGCGACGATCAAGGCCGAGTTGTCCAAGGTCATTGTCGGCCAGGAGCAGGTGGTCGAGGAGGTGCTGATTTCGATTTTCACGCGGAGCCATGCGCTGCTGGTCGGCGTGCCCGGTCTGGCGAAGACGCTGCTCGTTTCGAGCCTCGCGCAGACGCTGCATCTGAGCTTCAAGCGCATCCAGTTCACGCCGGACTTGATGCCGACGGACATCACCGGCACCGAGGTCATCCATGTGGACCCGGTGACGAGTGAGCGGCAGTTCCGGTTTTTGAAGGGGCCGATTTTCGCGAACATCGTGCTGGCGGACGAAATCAACCGCACCCCGCCCAAGACGCAGGCGGCGATGCTCGAGGCGATGCAGGAGCGCAAGGTGACGGTCGGCGGCAATGATTACACGCTGCCGAAGCCGTTCTTCGTGCTGGCGACGCAGAACCCCATCGAGCAGGAAGGCACGTATCCGCTGCCGGAGGCGCAGCTCGACCGGTTCATGTTCAACATCGTGGTCGATTACCCGACCGCGAAGGAAGAGCTCGCGATCATGAAGATGGCGACGGGCGTGATGCAGGAGAAGCTCAGCCCGGTGCTGTCGGAGCAGGACATTCTGAATCTTCAGGACACCGTGCGCCGGATGCCGGTTTCGGATCATGTGTACACGTATGCGGAGAAGATCGCGCGGGTGACGCGTCCGAAATCGACCGAGGTGCTGGACTTCTGCAAAAAGTGGCTGTCGTGGGGCGCTGGTCCGCGCGCGAGCATCAATCTGATCATGGCCGCGAAGGCGCGGGCGATGCTGCACGGGCAGGTTTACGTGGGTTGCGAAGACGTGGCGGCGGTCGCGCTGCCGGTCATGCGGCACCGGATCATTCCCAATTTCGCGGCGCAGAGCGAAGGCGTCACGGCGGACGACATCACGCGCAAGATTCTCGAGTCGCTTCCGAAGGACGAGAAGCTCGGGTAGAGAACGTCGTGAACGTGGAAGAATCTCCAGCCTCCGAAATTGTCTCTTGGTATGCCGGTCGAACAACCTACCGCCGCAACTTTGTGGATGAAGGCATTCAGAAAGTCTGCTTTGAAGAGCGGATTGTGATTGTGAGAGCGCAAACATTCGAGGAAGCAGACGAGAAAATCTGGGCTGAAGCGAAGAGTTACGCCGCTAGCCAGATTGAGCTTGAATATGAACTTCTGCCAACGTCTGCAATTTATACCACTTCGGAAGCAACGTTAGCTGAAGGCAGTGAAGTTTGGTCGGTGATTCGGGAGGAGAGCCTTGACCCGTTCGTTTACGAAGAACATCACAACGCGAAAGAGTTGGACAGTTTCTCAGTTATGCATGTCGTGCATACAGACACGGAAGCGGCGCTGAAGGCGCGTTATTCCAAATAAATGGACAAAGCCCATCTTGATTTGCTCCTCGACCCGGTCGCGATCTCGCGCGCCGAGACGCTGGGCCTGCACGCCCGGATGCTCGTCGAGGGCTACATGGCGGGCGAGCACAAGTCCCCGTATCACGGCTTCGCCATCGAGTTCGCGCAGCATCGCGAATACGCCCCCGGCGACGACCTGCGGCATCTCGACTGGAAAGTGCTCGGCCGCACGGATCGCTACTACATCAAGCAGTACGAGCAGGAGACGAACTACGTCGCGCACATCCTCCTGGATGGCAGCGAGTCGATGAAGTACGGCTCGGGCAAATACACGAAGCTCGACTACGCGAAGATGATCGCGGCGTGTCTTTCCTACATGATCCTGCATCAGCGCGATGCGATTGCGTTGGACATCTTCGACACGGTGACGCGCGATTACCTCCCCCGCAGCAACAGCCACAGCATGATCCACAAGGTGCTGACGACGCTGGCGGCGTTCAATCCCACGGCGCAGACGAACATCGCCGTCGTGCTGCACGACATGGCGATGCAAATCCGGCGGCGCGGCATCGTGATCATCATCAGCGACCTGTTCGATGATGAGCAGAAGGTTCTCGAGGGCATCCAACATCTGCGCTTCGGCGGGAACGAAGTCGTGGTGTTCCATGTGCTCGACAAGGATGAGCTGGAATTTCCGTTCACCGGCCTGATCGAGTTCCACGGGCTGGAAGGCATCCCGAAAATTTTGACGCGTCCGCAGGAGATCAAGAAGAGCTACCTGCGGGAACTCGAGGCGTTTCGCACGACGCTGCGCGAAGGCTGCGAACGCAATCAGTGCCACTACGTCCCCGTCAACACCTCCCAGCCGCTCCACGAAATCCTCAGCGGCTACCTCGCGTTCCGGTTGAAGACCACCACGCGATGAACTCCGCCATGCGCCTGCCGAACTTCATCAAACCAGTTGCCGCAACGGCTGCCGGGCATTCCTACTGATTCGCGGCGATGTCATTTCTCAATCCATTTTTGCTGTTCGGCGCGGGCGCGGTGGTGATTCCCATCGTCATCCACCTGCTGAACAAGCGGAAATTCCAGCCGGTGACGTGGGCGGCGATGCGGTTCATCAAGGCCAGCCTGCAACAAAACCAGCGGCGGATGCAGATCGAGGATTTGCTGCTGCTGTTGCTGCGCTGCCTGCTGCTGCTGCTGCTCGCGCTGGCGCTGGCGCGGCCGGCGATGCGCAGTTCCTCGAACAAGGTGCTCGGCCAGTCGAAGGTGACCGCCGTCCTGCTGCTCGACAATTCTGCGAGCATGGGCATGAGCGACGGCGTGCAGACGCGCTTCGACAAGGCGCGCAAAGCGGCCGAGCAGGCGATTGATTCGTTGCCGGCGGGATCGGCGGCGGCGGTGTTCCTCGCGTCCGACGTGGCGCAGGCGGTCATCTCCGAGCCGACGCATGATCTGAATCTGGCGCGCAAGGTGGTGCGCGAGGCGCAGTTGTCGGACCGGTCGAGCGACATCTATCCCGGCATCGAGCGCGCGCTGGAAACGCTGCGCAACCGGCTGGCGATTCGGAAGGAGATTTATCTGTTCACCGACGGCCAGGCCAACGGCTGGCGGCAGATGGCCGACGTACAGAAGATTCTGAAAAAAGCGGGCCAGACGGGCAGCGCCGAGGAAGTGCAGGCGCATGTGGTTTTGATCAGTGATCGCGAGGAACGGAATCTCGGCGTGAGCGCGCTGTCGGTCGTCACGGGGCTGACGCCGGCGAACCGCCCGCTGCGTTTCGAGGTGCAGGTGACCAATCACGGCAAGCACGAGGCGCGCGACATTCGCGTGGCGTTGAGCGTCGATGGCGAGCCGCCGAGCGACGAGGTGAACATCCCGTCGCTGCCGCCGGCTTCGACGCGCGGAGTGTCGGTGTTTGCGCGGTTCCGCACGGAGGGATTTCACACGGTGACGGCGCGGATTGCCGAGGACCGGTTGCGCGGGGACGATCAGCGGGTGCTGGCGGTGCGGGCGATCCGCGAAGTGCGCGCGCTGCTGGTCGATGGCAATCCGGCGGGTGAACCGCGCGAGACCGAGACCTTCTTCCTGCGCCATGCGTTGCAGCCTGTGGCGGCGGCGGATGTGGAGAATTATTTCATCAAGAGCACGATCATTCCCGCTGCGGAATTTTTCGAGGCGCGGCTGGACGACTACGATGTCGTGCTCCTGGCGAACGTCCCCGAGTTTCCCGAGGCGACGGTCGTGGCGGTCGAGAATTATCTCCGGCGCGGCGGCGGCCTGATCATTTTCCCCGGCTCGAAAATCAACGCCGGTTTCTACAACACGGTCCTGTTCAAACAGCATCAAATCCTCCCGGCGTCGCTGGGCGAGCCGCGTGGAGACGCCGGGCAGGAGGACAAATTTTTCGGGCTGCAGACCAAAAATTACGATCATCCGATTGCCGCGCTGTGGAACGACCCCGGCGTCGGCACGCTGGGCAGCGTGCGTTTCTACCGGGCGTTTGACCTCATCCCCGCCGTCGAGCCGGCGACCACGAACGCGCCGCCGAGCACCGCCAAAGCGGCCAGGGCGGGCAAGGGCAAAATGCCGGAAGTGAACGAGGCCAAAGAAGTCGGCGCGGCGCGGATTGTCCTGCGGTTTGCGGATGGTGCGCCGGCCATCGTCGAGCGGCCGTGGGGCCTCGGACGCGTGGTGTTGTTCAGCAGCTCGGCGTCGACCGCGTGGAATGATTTGCCCGTGCGGCCGGCGTTTCTGCCCTTGATGCACCGCACGCTTGGCTCGGTGCTGAACCGGCAGGATGAGAATCTCAACGTCCGCGTCGGCCAGGGTTTCGCGCGGCGGATGGGCGGCGAATTTCTCGGACGCGAGGCGGTCGTCGTCGCACCGAGCACCGCCAAGCAGCCCGTGCGCGAATCGCGCAAGATCGAACTGGTCGGCGGTGCGCCGTTGCTGCAATTCGAGGGTACGGACCGCGGCGGCGCTTACGATGTTTCGGTGAAAGATCCCGCCACGACGCTGCGCTTTGCGGCGCAACCGGACCCGGCGGAGTCGTCGCTCGAAGAAATGACCGAAGAAGACGTGAAGTCGCTCGGCACCGTGGCGCATGTGCTGCGGTGGAGTCCGAACCTCTCGTTGCGCGAGGCGTTCGAGAAGGACCGGCTCGGCGCGGAATTCTGGCTGCCGCTGCTGCTGCTCGTGCTGGCCTGTGCGGCGGGCGAGATGTATGTGGCGCAACGATTCAGCCGGTCCAAATGAGCTTTATCCCGGCCTGACGAATCCATGACTGATTTCATCCTCAAACTCCTCGGAGCGCGCCTCGAAAGCGCCGGCGACATCGCCGGTGTGCGGCTGATGTTCCATGGCGGCATGGGGATGGGCTGGTTCGTGCTCGGGATGCTGGTGCTCGGCGGGCTGGCATGGTGGTTGTATCAGCAAAGCCCGGTCAGCCTCACGCCGCTGCGCCGGCGGATTCTCACCGCGCTGCGCATTATTTTCCTGACGCTGCTGCTGCTGCTGCTGCGCCCGGTGCTGTCGTTCACGGTCGAGGGCAGTGTGCGCCGGTCGTTGCTGCTGCTGGTCGATAACAGCGCGTCCATGCAGATCAAGGATCCGCGGATTCATGCGGACGACGTGAAGCGCGTGGCGCTGGCCCGCAATGTTCTCGATCCCGCCAAGGGCCTCGGCCAGGCGGTCGAACAGGCGCGTCTGGGCGGTCTCGATAATCTCGCGCGCATGGACATCGTGAAGTCGGCGTTGCGCAACGAGCGTCTCGACCTGCTGCCGCGGCTCGATCAGGAGTTTGACCTCGTGCCGTTTTCCTTCGCGCAGACCGTCAACGCCCTGCCGCGCGGCAAGGGCGACGAGGTCGAAGGCGACGAGAAAAAAGAAACCACCGAGACCAAGAAGCGCCGCAAGAAGGCCTCGGTGAAATCATTTGAATGGGTGGACCGCCTCGATGGCACGGGCACGCTGACGGCCTTGGGCGATGCGATGCGCGAGGTCGTGCAGCGCAAACGCGGCCAGCCGCTCTCGGGCGTGTTCATCGTGACGGACGGCGCGAGCAACAGCGGCCTGTCCCCGCTCGAAGCCGCTGCCGCCGCGAAGCAGGAGGGCGTGCCGTTGTACATCTACGGCGTCGGCATCACGTCACCGCGCGACATCATCGTGGCGGGGATTTACGCGCCGGACATTTCGTTCGTGAAGGACGAGGTGCGGGTGAATGTGCGGGTGCGTTCGCAGGGCCTGGCCGGCGAGACGGCGCGGCTGGTGCTGAAGCTCGGCACGGAGAAGATCGCCGAGGAAGAAGTGCGGTTTGCCGGCGACGCCGAGCAGTTGGTCGCGCTCAAGTTCACGCCGGAACGCACGGGAGATTTTGAACTCGAGGCTTCCATCGAGCCGCGCGCCGACGAGACGGTGAAGGACAACAACTCGCGCACCCAACGGCTGCGCGTCATCGACAAGAAAATCAAGGTGCTCCTCGTCGAGCAGGCCCCGCGTTGGGAGTATCGCTACCTTCAGGCAATGCTTATGCGCGACCGGCGCATCGAGGTGAAGGTGGTGCTCTTCGAGGGCGATCCTTCGATCTCGCGCGGCGAAGGAACGCCGTACCTCGAGGGCTTCCCGACGCGCAAGGATGACCTCTACAAATACGATCTGATCTTGTTCGGCGACGTCGATCCGAAGTCGCTCACGACCGCGAACATGGAGGCGTTGGCGGATTTCGTGAGCAAGTTTGGCGGCGCGCTGGTGATGGTTGCCGGCAAGCAATTCAGCCCGAACGCGTATCGTCGCACGCCGATCGAGCGCATGTTGCCCGTCGAGTTTGAGGCCGGCACTGCGGCCGCTTCGACCGCTGAGACCGTGGCCGACAAGCCGATCCGCCTCCAGCTCACCGCCGCCGGCAAGTCGAGCACGATGATGAAGCTCGCGGAGAAGGATGAGGAGAACGTGAACTTCTGGAAGAATCTGCCGCCGATTTTCTGGGACGCCCGCGTGACGCGCGCCAAGCCCGGCGCGGAAGTTTTGCTGGTCGATCCGGACCCGGTGAAGGAAACGCGCTTTGGCAAAATGCCCGTGATGGCGCTGCAACAATATGGGCTCGGCCAGGTGCTCTACATCGGTACGGACAACACCTGGCGCTGGCGCAAGAACACGGGCGACAGCTATCACACGGCGTTCTGGGGCCAGATTTCGCAGCGCATGGCGGTGCAGCGACTGCTCGGCGCGTCGAAGCGCACGCAGCTCACCTCCGAGCGCCAGAACTACGTGACCGGTGATCGCGTGAACATTTACGCGCGGTTGTATTCCGTCGGGTTCGATCCGGTGACCGATCCGTTCGTGCGTGGTTTTTACGGGCTGCGTTCGGGCACGATTGGCGAGCAGAGTGAATTGCAGTTGCGGCCGGTGCCCGACCAACCGGGCGTGTATCGCGGTGAATTCATCGCGCCCGCGCCGGGCTTGTATCATCTGCACGTCGATCAGGACCCCGAGATGAAGCTGGATTTCAGCGTCACCGAACCGCGCTTCGAATTGGGCGAGACGGCGATGAACGAGCCGTTGCTGCGCGAGATGGCGTCGGTCAGCGGCGGCGCGTTTTTCCGCGAGGAAGACTTGTTCAAGCTGCCCGACACGATCATGAAAAAGACCGACCGCGTGCGTTCGCCGCTGGAGGTCGAGCTGTGGTCGTCGCCGTTGTATTTCCTGCTGTTGATCGGCGTGGTCACCGCCGAGTGGATCCTGCGGAAGTTGTCGCATTTGAAATAACCGAGCACCGATGAGCCAGGCCGTCGAAACACCGAATCCCGTTGCCGTCAGCCCGAGTCCCGAGCTGGCGGGGCGGCTGGGCGCGGTCCGGCGCAAGCATCTGCTCGTGCAGTGCGGCGGCGGCATCGCGCTGGCGCTCGGGGCGCTGGCGCTGGCGTTGATGGCCGGGATGCTGCTCGACTGGTGGCTGGATTTGCCGTGGGTCGTGCGGCTGTTGATCGCGGCGGCGGACCTCGCGTTGGTCGGCTACATCATCTGGAACTACGTGGCGATTCCGTGGCGCGAGCAGCCCGACGACGATGAAGTGGCGCTGTTTGTCGAGAAGGGGAAGCCCGAGTTTCGCAGCCGGCTGATCGCATCGCTGCAATTGACGCGCCCGGCGGCCCTCGCCCCGAACACGGCGGTCGCGCTGGTGCGGCGGCTCGTCGAGGAAACCGAGGCGCTGGCGAAGTCGATTGATTTCACCGAGGTCGTGCGCACGGACCGGTTCCGCCGGCTGTTGCTCTGGTGCGCGGTGTTCGTCGGGGCCGGAGTTTTTCTGTTCATCAAGGGCGAGGATGTGACGCGCGATCTGTTGCTCCGCGCGCTGCTGTCGCAGGAGACGATGGTCCCGCGCAAGACCCGCGTGGTTTGGACCACCGGCGATCTCAAAGTCGGCCGCGGCGACACGATCAATCTCGAAGCCCTCGCCAAGGGCGTCATCCCCGACACCGGCACGCTGGTCGCGCGCTACTCGATCAGCCGTTCCGTCGAGTATCCGATGGAGGTCAACCCGACCAATCGCGCACGCTTCAGCCGCACCTTCGAGAACATGCAGGAGTCCTTCAGCTACACCGTGCGCCTTAACGACGGCAGCAGCCGCAGCTCGGAGATCACGGTCGTGGATCGCCCGGCGCTCACGGCGATCGAGTGCCAGCAGATTTATCCCGAGTACACAAAGCTCGGGACGGTGAAGCGCTCGCCCGGCGACCTCGTGCTGCTCTCCGGCAGCCGCCTGCAGGTCAAGGTCACGGGCAACAAACCGCTGAAATCCGCCGTCGCGCGGCTGGTCGGCGTCACGAATGAAATCGCCGCGACCGTCTCGGCCACCGCTGCGCAGGAGGCGCTGGTGGAAATTCCGATCCCGACCAACAATCTCGCGGGCTTCTCCATTCACCTCTCCGACCGCGACGGCTTTGAGTCCCGCGACGACGCGATCTATCGAATCGACCTCCTGCCCGACAAGGCCCCGGTCGTGCGCATCACCTATCCCGACCGCAAGGAGGAGATGATCACCACCCGCGCGACCGTGCTGGTGGGTTTCGAGGCGCTCGACGATTTCGCCATCCAGAAAGTTTTCCTGAAATATCAAATCGAAGGCGGCGACGAAAAGAGCATCGAGCTGGTGCTCGAAGACACCACGCAGCGCTCCCTGCGCCGGCGGTACGATTGGAAGGTCAGCGCCATCAAGCCCGCCGTCGCCATCGGCCAGTCCGTCGAGTATTGGATTGAAGTGCAGGACAACAACAACGTCACCGGCCCCGGCGTTGGCAGCAGCGAGCACTATGTAGCCAAGGTCGTCAGCGACGACGAGAAGCGCGCCGACCTGATGAACCGCGTGGGCGATTACATCGGCAGCGTCGGTGACGTCGCCAAAGACCAGGAAACGCTCAACAAACGGCTGGGCAATGTTATTCTCGGCCGTCCCGAACAAAAATGACGCGCCTGCGTCGTACGCCCGTGCCGTTCACCCCTTTGCCACTCAGATGCCCGCTTTTCGCGTCGCGCGTTGCGGGTCCAAACCTTCCCGGCGTCCCCTGTTCCCCGAACCCCAAAGTCCCATGAAAATCAAAACTCTGACCCTGCTCAGTTCGCTGCTCGCCGTCCTGGCGATCAGTCTGGTCGGCGCCCGCGCCGAGGTTGAGAAGCTCACCGCCGAACGGCTCCTCCAGCAGGAACTCAAGCAGGAGCAGCTCAAGACCACCACCCAGCGCGTCACCGTGCAGCTCGGGGTTATCATCGAGGAATACGAGCGCAACGGCCTCGGCGGCGACGACGTCAACGTGCTCAAGTCCATCCGCACCGTGCTCGGCCGGCTCGGCGACAAGGACATGGAGAAGGTCGTGCAATTGCTCCAGCTCACCCGCACCACGCCCGACATCAACGCCTCCCGCCAGAGCGGCGTCGAGGCCTCCTCCAAGCAGAAATTCATCACCATCCAGCTTCGCCAGTTGCTCCTCGAATATCAGCGCCAGCAGGCGCTCGCCGCGCTTGCTGCTCGCTTCGCCGCGCTCTCGCGCCGTCAGGGCGACAACCTCAAGGAAGTCGTCGGCCTCTCGAACCTGCTCAAGGTCCGCGACAACGGCAACGTCAGCGACACGCATCGCCTCAGCCTCCAGCTTCAGGAAAGCGAACAGGGCACCATCGGCGACGAAGCCAAGCTCGTCCTCGGCAAACTCGAATCCCTCACGAAAGACATGGACGGCCCGACCGGCGAACGCCCCCGCGCCGCCCTCCAGCGTTCGCGCGACGGCCAGCTCCTTCCGACCATCCAGTCCGCCACCGTGGACCTCAAGGCCGCCAAACTCCTCAGCGCCGCCGGCAGTGAAAAAATGGCGCGCGATCTCTTCCAGGAACTCGCCCGCATGTTGATGCCCGCCCGCGACAAAAAGGACGTGCTCCGCCACGCCATCCAAGAGGTCGAGAAAGCCATCGCGCAGGAAAAACAGGTCGTCGCCGAGACCAAGGAAATCGAGGGCAAGAACCCCGACACCTCCGAGATCGAACAGCGCCAGGCCGAAGTCGTGGACCGCACCGAGAACGTCCGGCACGAGGTCGAAAACGTCGCCCCCAAGGCCGCCGAAAATCTCAAGACCTCGACCGAGAAAATGCAGGAAGCCCGCGCCGTGTTGAACGACCAGAAGCGCAGCGGCGAGCAGAAGCGCGATCAGGCCCCCGAGAAGCAGGAACAGGCCATCGCCAAGCTCGAGGACGCCAAGAAGAATTTGCAGGACCAGCTCGCCAAGGCTGAGGCCGCTGAAAACAAGCCCAAGGACAAGCTGGCGGAACTCAAGGAACTGCGCGAGCAGGTGAAGCAGTTGATCAAGGAAGAGCAGAAAGTTCAGGCGGATTCCACCAAGCCGGACACCAAACCCGAGCAACTCGCCGAGCAGGCCCCGAAGCAGGCCGACGTGAAAGAGAAGACCCAGGACACGCAGGAAAAGGCCGCACCGCAGGCCCCCGAAGCCGCTCAATCCCTCGCCGAAGCCGCGAAGCAGATGAAGAAAGCCGAAGAAGCCCTTGCTGAAAAGAAAGAGGCCCCGGCCGCGCAGCAGGCCGCCGTGGAAGCTCTAGCCCAAGCCGAGCAGCAACTCGGTGATCAGATTGCCAAACTCGAACAAGCTCAGGCCGAGAAAGCCAAACTCGAAGACCTCGCCAAGAAGGTCGGCAAACTCATCGAAGATCAGCAGAAGGTGCAACTCGACACCGCCAAGACCGCCGAGAAAAACAACGAGCAGGCCAAGAATGACGCCGCCAAAGCAGACGCCGCCAAAGCCGAAGCGGGTAAGCCTGAAGCCGGTAAGCCTGAAGCCGGAAAGCCTGAGGCTGGCAAGCCGGAAGCCGGCAAACCCGAAGCCGGAAAGCCTGAGGCCGGCAAACCTGAAGCTGGTAAGCCTGAGGCTGGTAAGCCTGAGGCTGGCAAGCCGGAAGCCGGCAAACCCGAAGCCGGCAAACCCGAAGCCGGTAAGCCCGAAGCTGGCAAGCCGGAAGCCGGCAAACCCGAAGCTGGCAAACCCGAAGCTGGCAAACCCGAAGCTGGCAAACCCGAAGCTGGTAAACCCGAGGCTGGCAAACCCGAGGCTGGCAAACCCGAGGCTGGTAAACCCGAGGCGGGCAAACCTGAAGCCGGCAAGCCCGAAGCTGGCAAGCCGGAGGCCGGAAAACCCGAGGCCGGAAAACCTGAAGCCGGCAAACCTGAAGCCACTCCCGCCGAACTCGCCCAGAAACAGGACGCCGTCGCGAAGGCGACCGCCGAGGCCCAAGCCGAGGCCGCCGCCGCCGACTCCGTTCCCGACGCCGCCGCAAAACTCGGTGACGCGAAGAAGAACATGGCCGACGCCAAAGGCCAGTTGCAGAAACCCGACACCCAGGCCGCCCGCCCGCCGCAGGCGGAAGCTGTTGCCGACCTCTTGCAGGCCAAGAAAGCCATCGACAAGAAAATCGGCGACCTCGCCGCCGAGCTTGGCGAAAAACCCGACCCTGCCGCCGCCCTCGCCGAAGCCGCCGCCGCCGTCCAGCAGGCGCAGCAGAACGTGGACAAGGCCCTCGCCCAGCTCCAGCCGCAGAACGGTCTGCTCGACAAAATCAAACAGCAGCAGGCGGACCTTGCTGCGGCTGTGGAACAGAAGAGCGCACAGTCGCCCGATTCCGCCCCAGTAAAGGAAGCCAGCAAAGCCGCGGCCAAAGCCGCCGAGGAATTGGCCAACAACAATGTTCCCGCCGCCGTCGGTGAAATGCAGAAAGCGCAGAACGCCCTCCAGCAAGCCGCTGATGCCGCCGCCGCCGCGCCCGAAGCCGCCCCCGCCGGTGAAAAACCCAGCGGCACACCGCCCGCCGGCCAGCCTGACCCCGGACAAGCCCAGCCTGGTCAACCCCAGCCCGGTCAACCCCAACCCGGCCAGCCCCAGCCCGGCCAGCCCCAACCCGGCCAGCCCCAACCCGGCCAGCCCGCATCGCCGCAGCCGGGTCAGCCAGCCGCGCCGCAGCCCGGCCAGCCCGCCGCGACTCCGCCCGCCGGGGCCGCGCCGCCGCCGTCCCTCGCGCAACTCGCCCAGCAGCAGGCCGACCTGAAACAACTCGCCCAGCAACTCGCCGCCACGCCGGCGCAGCCCGCCGCGCAGTCCTTGGAGAACGCCGCGAATCTCGTCAGCCCGCTCACCGCTGGTGAAGCCGGTCAGCTTCCTCCCAACGCCCAAGCCGCGCTCGAAAATGCGCAGCAGGCGTTGCAGAACGCTGCCGCGCAGGCCAACGCCAACGAAGGCGCGCCCGCGCAGGCCAATGCCGAGGCCGCGCAACAAGCCCTGGCCCAGGCCGCCGCCGCCCTCGCGCTCGCGGAGGCCGGTGTCGGCAACGACGCCGCGAAGGGCGATCCCGCCGGCCAACAACCCGGCGAAGCGGGCAAGCCCGGTCAGGGCCAGGGCAAAACGCCTGGTCAAGGCCAGGCCAAAGGTGAAAGTCAGGCGAAGGGCGAAGGTCAGGCCCAGGGGGTGGGTGAAGGCAAGGGCCAGCCCAAGGCTCCGGGGCAGGCCGAAGGCAAGGGCAAGGGCGAGATGGGCAACTGGCAGGGTTCCGGCGGTGCCGACGGGCCGCGCAAAGATGCCAAGGGCTTCAGCAATTTCATCGGCCTGCCCAAGCGCGACCGCAACGCCATCATCCAGTCGCAGACCGAGAAATACCCCGAGGAGTTCGGTTCGCTGGTCGAACAATATCTGAAGAACCTTTCGGATCAGGCCACCGGCGGAAAGAACAAGTAATGCGCTCGTCGATTCTGCGGTTCGCGCTGACCCTCGCGGTGGGGTTCGGCATCTCCCTCCGTCCGGCGGCGGCGCAGGCCGTTCGCCAGGACACCGTCACGGTTGATGAACCCACCGAGGTCATCATCAAGGGCGCCCTCAAATATCTCGCCTCCAAGCAGACCGCCACGGGCGCGTGGGGCGCGACCGGCGAGGAAAAACAGCGGCAGGTCGCCATGACCGGCTACGTACTGATGGCGTTCCTCTCCGCCGGCCATCTGCCGGGCGAAGGCGAGTTCGGCAAACCCGTGGGCGCCGGGATGCAGTTCCTCCTTGATGCGATGGGCCCCGACGGCGTGATGGGTTCGCGCCACGACGGCCAATACATGTATGCCCACGGCATCGCGACGGTGGCGCTCGCTGAGATTTACGGCCAGACCCGCTCGCCGGTCATGCGCGCCAAGCTTGATCGCGCCATCAAGCTGATCATCAGCAGCCAGAATCCCGAGGGCGGCTGGCGCTACCGGCCCATCGTCAAGGACGCGGATATTTCCGTCACCGTGTTGCAGGTCGTCGCGTTGCGCGCGGCGAAAAACTCCGGCATCGAAGTGCCCCAGCAGACGATCGACAAGGCCGTCGAGTACGTGAAGTCCTGCTTCGATGATTCGAGCGGCGGCTTCACCTACCAGCCGAAAAATCGCAGCCCCGGATTTGCCCGCGCGGCCGCAGCCGTTTACTCGCTTCAGGTCTGCGGCGTGTACGACGACCCGATGGTGAAAAAGGGTTCGCAGTATCTCTTCGAGAACTACAAGGAAGACCACGAGTGGTACACCTACGGCAACTACTACGCCGCCCCGGCGCAATACATGATCGGTGGCGACACTTGGAAAAAGTGGTACGAGATGTGCAAAAAATCCCTGCTGTCCAACGTGAAACGGCAAGGTGATCTCGCCTACTGGGAGGCGCGCGGACGCGGCGGAGTCGGCCCGAATTATTCGACCGCCGTTTATGTGATGATGCTGGCGATGCCCTATCATTACATCCCGCTCTACCAGCGGTAGCCGCAGTCGCCCCCGGCGCGTTGCCTCCCACCGCAACCGTTTTCCCATGGTGCTCCCGCTTCAACCCGAACTCACTCGGCAGGGGAGCGCACGCGGCCCGCGTGCCGGTTTGGGCGGCCCGCCCAAACCGTCGTTCCCCGGTCTGCCTTCGCCCCAGCGGGAAAAAGTTAGTGGAACGAGGTTTTCGGCGGGCCGCCGAAAACAGCACGCCAGCGGCGTGCGCTCCCCGCTGCGCTGGGCTTCGCCCGGCTTCAACTTCAGCGCCTGTCTTCCCTCCCTCTGCTTTCTCGCCGCCCTGCTCACCCTGCTTCCCGTCCTCCTCGCCGCCGCCACGGTGGAAACTTCCGACGGCACCTCCATTCGCGGCGAGATCGCGTGGCAGGCGGACGGCGCGCTGGCGATCAAGTCCACCGACGGAAAAAATGTCGTCGCCCCGGCCAAGGGCTGGCGGCGGGTTTCCTTCGGCCGCCCCAAGGTTTTCGATATCCCCGGTCTCGATGCGAGCGTGCTCGGCGATGTGTCGCCCGAATACGTGGTCGGGCTGCCGCCGGGCGTGCTCACCACCGATGGCTCGTTTGTCGCGGGCGCGGTGACCACGGGGGACGACAGCGCCTTCTCCTTTCGCAACGGGGCCTTCTCGCTCTCGCGTCTGCGTGTCGGGGTCGTTCTCTTCCAGCATGTCTCTCCGAAGCGCCTGGCCCTGCTGGCTGGCGGGCGGCGGGGCGCGCTGCTGCGCAACGGCGATTTTGTGGACGGCGAATTTCACTCGCTCACCAACGGCACGCTGAAGGTCAGTTCGGTGCTGTTCGGCATCCGTTCCCTGAACGCCACGTTCGAGGTCGCCGCGCTGGCGGTGCGCCCGGTCGTGCCGATCACGCCGGAGTTCGAGGTGCGCTTGCAGGATGGCTCGATGGTGCTGGCCCGTTCCCTCGAATTCGCCGGCGGCCACGTGCGGTTCCGCGAACTCGCGTGGCAGCGCTTGAAATTGTCCGCCGAAAATCTCAGCGAAATCCGCCGGCCCAAAGCGGGCACGGGTTTCGATGCGGGCAAGCTGCTGTCGCCGTCGGCCAAATTCGCGCAATTCCAGCGGGACCGGGCGCGCTTCGCCGACGAAGCCGTCGCGCGTTTCGAGATGGCCAACGCCGGCAAGACCAAGGAGGCGCGGGAAACCGCGCAGACCGCCGAACGCGCCGAGGCGGAGCGGCTGGCCAAAGCCCACGCTGAATCCGCGCGGCTGGCACGCGCGGAGATCGAGGGTTTTCAGCGCGCGTGGGTCGAGACCGATGCGCGCGTGCGGGCCAATTTCGACGCACTCAAGAATGGTTCCGCGCGCAGCGTGGCCGAACAGTCCGTCGCGCAACAGCGCCTGCGGTCCCGCCTGCTCGGCGAGGCGCGGGTAGCCTACGAACGCGCCACCAACGCCCTGGCCGCGGACATCAAACTGCACGAGGAACTCAAAGCCCTGTCCGAAAAGCTGGCCCGCGACGCGGTGGAAAAAACCGTCGCCGCGCGCGCCGTCGCCGACGCCGCCAAGGCCGCGGCCGACAAGAGCGTCGCCGAGGTCAACGCCCAGGTGAAAAAAAACTCCGACGAAGCCATTGCGACCGAACAGCAACTGGCCAAGGCCACCGCCGCCAAGACCGTTGCCGACGCGGCCGCAACGGCCGCCCGCCTCAAGGCCGACCGCGCCGCTGCTGACGCCAAAGCCAAAATCCTTGCGGCCAAAACGGCGCGCGACGCGGGCGAACTCGCCTTCACCGCCGCCATCGCCGCCGCGCAAAAAGGCCGCACCGCGCTGGCCGCCGCTGAGACCGCATTGACCGCCACGACGGACCGCGCGACCAAGGCCACCGCCGCCCTCACCGCCGCCGACAAAGCCTTGAGCGAAGCCAAAGCCGCCGCCACGAAGGCGACCGCCGACGCCACGCGCACCACCACCGAGAAGGCCACCGCCAAGGGACTTGCCGACACCGCGACCGCTGCGCTCACCGCCAAGGAACAGGCCCTGGCCGCGACCAAATTGACCTCCGCCCAAACCGTCGCGACCGCCGAGAAAGCCCGCGACACCGCCGAGAAGGCGCACGCCGCTGCGGCGCTGGCCGCGGAAAAAACCGCCGTCGCCGACGTGACGGAGAAAACCCGTCTGCTCACGGTCGCGCGCGCCGCGGCCAAGGTGGCCGACGAGGCGATCAAGCTGGCGGAGCAGGCGCTCGCCACCGCGACGACCGCCAAGTCGGCGGCTGACGCGGCGCAAAAGACCGCCCGCACTTCCGCCGACGCGGTAGGGACCGATGCGACCGCAAAAATTCTCCAGGCCAAAACCGCCGTCGAGGCCGCGACGCAGGCCGTGGCTGCCGCCACCGCGGTTGCGATGAAAGCGCGGAAGGATCTCGCGACGGCGGAGACCGCCGCTGCCGCCGCCGCCGATGCCGCGTCCAAAACTGCCGCCGCGCTGGCCGCTGCGAACAAATCGGCGGGCGACGCCAAAACCGCTGCTGAAAAAGCAGTCGGCACGGCTCAGGCGCCGCCGGCTGTCGCCGCCCGGGCGGCGGCGGAGAAGGCCGCCAAGGACGCCAAGATTCTGGCGGACAAGACGGCGGCGGACAGCACTCGCTGCGCTGCCGAAAAAGCGACGGCAAAACAGTCGTCCGATGCGGCGACCGCGGCGCTGACCGCCAAGGAGCAGGCGCTGGTCGCGGTCAAATCGACTTCGGCGCAGACTGTCGCCACGGCGGAGAAAGCGCGGGCCGATGCGGAAAAGGCGCACGCCGTCGCGACCATGGCGGTGGAAAAAGCCGCTGCTGATGTGGCCGAGAAAACCCGCCTCCTCGCCGCCGCCCGCATGACCGCCAAGCCGGCGCAGGACGCCGTGAAGCCCGCCGAGATGGCGCTCGCGACTGCGACGACGGCGAAGACCGCGGCCGATGCGGCGCAGAAGGCCGCCCGCACCGCCGCCGACGCGGTGGCCGTGGATTCGGCCGCGAAAATCAAGCAGGCCACCGCCGCCCTCGAGGCCGCGACTCAGGCCGTCGCCGCGAGCACGCTGGCCGCGCAGAAAGCTCGTCGGGATTTGACCGCTGCGGAAACCGCCGCGACCACCGCCGCCGACACGGCGACGAAAGCCACCGTCGCGCTGGCCGTCGCCGACAAGGCCGCGAAAGACGCCAAGCTCGTGGCCGACAAAGCGGCCGCGGACTTGGTTCGCGCCACCGCTGACAAGGTCGCGGCGAAGACGGTGGCCGACGCTGCAGCCGCCGGTCAGACAGAAAAGGAAAAGGCGCTGACGATCGTGAAGACCACGGCGGAGCAGACGATGGCGGCCCTCGAGAAAGCCCGGCTGGAAGCGGAGAAAGACCACGCTGCGGCGGCCGTTGTTGCGGGCAAGGCCGGCACCGAGGTGGCGGATATTACCCGGCGACTCGCCGAATTGCGGACGGCGGCGAAACTATTGGTTACCACCCTGGCCCAGACCAATTCCCGGGCGACCCGTGAGCGGACGTTGGCAGACGTTGCTTTCACAAAGCAAAAAACCGTCGCCGACGGCGAGGCCGCGCTGGCGGCGACGCGGGCCGCGAAGCACGCGGCCGACCGCGCCAATGCCGACGTGCTGGCGAAAAACCGGCGTGCCGCCCTGGACCAGGCCGATCTGGCGTTCAAGGAGGCCGAAGAAAAAATGAAGAAGGATCAGGCCGCCCTCGACGCAGCCCAAGCGCGCGTGGATGCCGACACTGCCGCCGCCGCCGCGCGGGAAAAGGCGCTGGCGCGCCTGCGTGAGCAGGCCGAGAGCGGCGTGCCCGATGCGCGGTATCAACTCGGCGTGGCGCTGTTGAGCGATCCCAAGGCCGCGACGAAATACGTGGATGCGTACGTGTGGTTCGCGCTCGCGGCGAAGCGCGGCGTCAAGCCCGCCGCCGACCTGCGCGTGAAACTGGCCGAGGTCATGACCGAGGATCAACTCGGCGAAGCGCGCCGCCGCGTCGCCAACGCGGAGTCGAAGGGCGATTGAAGCCGCAGGCCAAAACCCGGGGAGCACACGCGCCCTCGCGTGTTGCCGGATGCGCTCCCCGTCCCGCTGTGGTCGCGTTACCCTTTGGTGGTTCCGTCCCGGTGCGTCTGTGGCTCGTGCTGTGGCTGGCGTTTGCGAGTACGGGCGCGATCGGGCACGGCGCGCCAGCGAAAGTGTTTTCACGCGACGGTGTCGTGCGCGAGGGGGAAGTCCGCCTGCTGCCGACGGGCGCGCTCGAGGTGCGCGCGCCCGGTGCGGTCACGACGGCCATCCCGTTTGCGCAGCTTGACCGCGTGGTCTTCGGCGCGGCCGCACCGCGACCCTCGCCGACCGTCGAGCTGCGGGCCGGACAGGGGATCGCCCCGTGGCAACTGGCCAACGTCGGCTCGTCGGTCACGCCGGCGATGCTGGGCGAGGCGCAGGGGGTGTGGACGCTGGGCACGGCTCCAGGCGATTCGCGGCATGGCTCCGACGATTTTCATTTCCTGCATCATCCTCTGGTGGGCGATGGCGAGCTGGTGGTGCATCTCCTCCGTTACTCCGACAAGGTGGATTATTCCCGCTCTGGCATTGGCTTTTTCGAATCTGTGGCCGCCCGTTCGCGGCACGTCCGGCTGCTCGTCTCCCTGCGCAAAGGCGGCGGCCTGAGCATCGCCAGCAAGGCGGGCAAACCGGCGCGCACGCGGCACACGGTGAAGACCCTCGTGCCGCCGGTCTGGCTGAAACTCGAACGCCGCGGCGACGAATTTGTGGGGTCGCGCTCGGCGGACGGGCGCGCGTGGGAGATTGTTGAGACAGCAACAGTCGAGCTGCCAAAGAACCTGCTGGCCGGCCTGCTGACCACGGTCACCAAGAGCAGCCCAGAATACGCCGCGCGCTTCGATCATCTCCGCCTCGCCCAGCGCACCGCGGTGGAAGGCGTGTATCCGCAGATCACCTTGGGCAGCGGCAGCGTGCTGGCCGGGGCCATCGAGTCGTTGGACGGCACACGCCTGGCGCTGCGATTCGGCGGCGCGGCGCGGTCGTTCTCGCGGGTGAATGTGAGCAGCGTCGCCTTCGACTGGGTCCGGCCCGACCTCGCGGCGCGCCTGCGGCCGGGGCGTCCCGGCGTCCTCCTGACCACCGGCGATTTTGTCGATGGCGAAGTGCGCTCGCTCGCCGCCGGCCGCGTGGCCGTGAACTCCGTCCTCTTCGGCCGCCGCGACTACGTGTTCCCAGGCGAAGCGCTCGCGGTGACGCTCGGAAAGCCCGCCACGCCCCCACCGCCCGCCGAATTCACCGTGCGCCTCCGCGACGGCTCGCGCCTCCTGGCCCGCGCGCTCGCCGCGCGCGACGGGCACTTCGTGATCGCGGAACCGACCGCGGGAAGTTTCACCGTGGCCCTGGACGAGGTGGCGGAGATTTACCGGACGGCGTTGGGCGAAGCGGTGCGGTGAATCGGAAACCGATATTGAGCCGCGGATGAATTCGGATAGCGGTGGGTGGCACGGTTCCTCGCGGGGCCATTCAGTCCGGTGTGCAGGAAAAATGTCCACTGCTGCTCCTGCCCTGTCTCCATCCGTGTTCATCCGTGTCCATCCGTGGTTCGAGACTTCCGGCCCGCCCCGCTTTCGCGATCGCCGTCGCCCGGATTGCCTGTGGATTTACAGGAGACTTTATGTAGAATCTCGGCATGGCAACCGCCACCATCGATTCCAAACCTCGGGTCCGCGCCCGGATCGCCGAACTGGAGAACCAGCTCGCCGCCGTTCAGGAACAGCTCCAGTCCCTCCGCCGGTCCGACGGCGGGCTGCAGGTGATCCTGCCGGAGTTGCACGACGCGGGCAGCGGGCGCATCGACGCGCAGAAGCTGGCGGGTTATCTGGGCGTGCCGCTCAAGCAACTCGCGGACGCACTGGAGCTCAATTACAAGTCCGTCCACCGGAATCCCGCGGCCGCGGCCGGCCAGGCGGCGCTCCAACCCGTGAAGCGGGCCGTCGAGATTCTCCATGAGTTCTTTGGCAAACCGCAGACCGTGCGCGTGTGGTTGAACACGCCCCACCCCGATCTTGCCGGCCGCTCGGCACTGGAATTGATCCTGGCCAACAAGGCCGTCACCGTGTTGCGAATTCTCGAAAACGCGGTGGCCGGGGTGCCGGTCTGATGCTGCCTCCCGCGCAACTGGCCGCGGTGCTGGGCACCCTGGCACTCGGTTCGGCTCGCGGCCCGTGGTTCCGCGCGCTGGGCTATCGTCACCTCCTGGGGCCACCGCCCGGGCTGACCGGTCCGCCGCAACTGTTGTGGGGCGGCGCGGCCAGCCGGATGGGCGCCCGCTTCACTCCCCAAGGCGGCTTCGATTCCATCTATCTGGCCGGCGACCCGGTCACGGCCTTGGTCGAAATCTCCGCGCTGGTTCTGTTGCCGGACGGCCCCGTGTCGGTTCGCACCAGCCCGTGGGTGATGGTGAGCGTGGATGGGAGGCTGAGTCGCGTGCTCGACCTGACGGCACCCGCGACCCTCGCCGCGCTCGGCACCACCGAACAGGAAGTCACCGGCCCCTGGGTCATGGACCCGCATCCGCCGACCCAACGGCTCGCCCGGGCCGCCTACGATTCCGGCCGGATTGCGGGCATCAAATACCGGTCCGCCAAGCATCCGGACGGATTGAACCTCGTGGTCTTTCCCGACCGCCTCGCGGGTGCGGTCGGGGAGTTTCTCGAGGTCTATGATCCACACCGAAATCTCCGGCAACGCATCGGCGCGTGACGCGCCGGGCGACGAAACCAGTTGCTCCCGTGGTTGCTCCCGGCGGCGTGGCGTAGAAGGAGTCGGTCCGGGAAGTTTCCGTGATCTAGGAAACGGCGGCTGGGACTGAGAGACCATGGATAGACACCGATAAACACAGGTGGAAACCGGTGCTCGTTGCCTCATCTGCTGTGTGAACCACGGTGGTTGATGGAGAACCGACGGCAATTCGTTTCGCCCCCACGGAGTGGCTGGAGCAGCAGATGCGACAATGCACAATTGGTGAAGTTAGACTGTATCTGCCTGTGTCGGCCTGATACGAAGTTAGCAGCACTCGATGGATTACCACGAACTGAAGTCGAACCAAAGCAGGGAACCGCCCTCAACCATGAATCCCGTCATCAAACCGTCGCGGTCTGTTGGAATGGTCGGAATGCCTCTCGTTGCGATGAACGAAACAACATGATTTGGATCGCCCCATCAGAAAAAGACACCGACAACGCCGCGCTCGAAAAGCGCCTCTGGGATGCCGCCGACCAGTTCCGCGCCAACTCCGGCCTCAAGTCCCAGGAATACTCCGCCCCCGTCCTTGGCCTCATCTTCCTGCGCTTCGCCGAAGTCCGCTTCGCCGCCCAGCGCGCCAAGCTGGAGAAAGCCAGCGCCTCCGCCCGACGCGGTTCGCGCGTGGATGAACCCGCCGCCTACCACGCCGAGGGCATCCTGTATCTGCCCGCCGAGGCGCGGTTCGACTACCTGCTCAACCGCCCCGAAGCCGGGAACATCGGCGCGCAGGTCAATGCCGCCATGCGCGACATCGAGAAGCACAACCCGCAACTCGCCGGCGTCCTGCCCAAGACCTACAACCTCTTCACCAGCACCCTCCTCAAGGAACTGCTCAAACGCGTCTCCGAGATTCCCGCCTCGCTGGACTACGACGCCTTCGGGCGCATCTACGAATACTTCCTCGGCGAGTTCGCCATGAG